>NZ_LT607412.1:2109035-2410325 GCF_900091455.1 Micromonospora coriariae
GCGACGCGTCGGGCGGCCCGGGCTGACGACCGGCCGGCGTGCCAAATCAGGCAGCTCGGGGTGGGTCAGCGGGTCGGCAGGGCCCGGTCCAGCAGGTCGAACAGGGCTGCCCAGTGCCGCTCGGTGGCCTGCTCGTCGTACGCCGGGGTGTCGGCCATGGTGAAGCCGTGGTGCGCACCCGCGTTCAGCTCGGAGCGGTACCGCACGCCGGCGGCATCGAGCGCCTTCTCCAGCGTCGCGATCTGCTCGGGCGTCATCGACTGGTCCTTGTCGGCGTGCCCGAAGTACACCTCACCGGTGATCGAGCCGACGCCCAGGTGCGGGCTGTCCGGTGCCTCGGTGACGATCCGCCCGCCGTGGAAACTCGCCGCTGCGGCGATCCGGTCCGGGTGCGCCTCGATGGCCCGCAGGGCGTTCGTGCCGCCCATGCAGTAGCCGGTGATCGCCACGGGGCCGGGCCGCACGTCGTCGCGGGCCGCCAGGAAGTCGAGGTACGAGCCGGTGTCCCGGCTGACCACGTCGGCGGTCAGCCCCCGGATGAACGGCATGACCTTCTCGACGATCGCGCCGCGCTGGTCCGCCTCGCCGAGGCGGGACAGGTCGGACAGCGGCGCGCGGCCGGCCCGGTACAACAGGTGGGGCGTCAGCACCAGGTAACCCCGGGCGGCGATCCGCTCCGCCATCTCCACCAGGCGCGGACGCGGGCCGAACGCGTCCTGGAAGAGCAGCACCGCCGGAAACGGGCCGTCCCCGTCCGGCCGGGTGAGGCACGCGTCCGCGACCCCGTCGCCGGTCGGGATGTCCACAGTCGTCGTCTGCACCAGGTCCTCCTCGTACGCCCACCGTTGATCCGTTCGGAACGCTACCCGGCACGTCGGGTCGCCCCACCGGCAACCGACGTGAACAGGGCGTCAAGGATTGGCGGTGGCCCAGTCAGGGCCGGTAGCGGTAGCCCATTCCCGGCTCGGTGATGAGATGCCGGGGTCGGGCCGGGTCGTCCTCCAGCTTGCGGCGCAGTTGGGCCAGGTACTGCCGCAGGTAATTGGTCTCGTTCTGGTACTCCGGCCCCCACACGTCCTGGAGCAGCTGGCGCTGGCTCACCAGCTTGCCGGGGTGGCGCAGCAGCTTCTCCAGCACGCTCCACTGGATGGGGGTCAGCTTCACCTCGGTGCCGTCGTCCCGCCGGACGGCGTGGTCGGCGAGGTCGACGGTGTGTTGGCCGATCCGCAGCGCGGGTAGCGCCTCACTCGACGCGCCGAGCCGCCGGGTCACCGCGCGGATGCGGGCCAGCAGCTCCTCCACCCCGAACGGCTTGGTGATGTAGTCGTCCGCGCCGGCGTCGAGCGCGGCGACCTTGTCCTCGCTACCGGCCCGCCCGGAGAGCACGATGATCGGTACCGCGGTCCAGCCGCGCAGGCCGCGGATCACCTCGACCCCGTCGATGTCCGGCAGCCCGAGGTCGAGCACCACCAGGTCGGGCGGATGGCTGGCGGCGGACTTCAGCGCGGCCGCCCCGGTGCCGGCGATGTCCACGTCGTACCGACGGGCACGCAGGTTGATCCGCAGGGCCCGCAGGATCTGCGGTTCGTCGTCGACGACCAGGATGCGCGTCATTCCTGCGGCCCCTCCGAGCTGGTCTGCGCGGCGGCGGGCAGCCGCAGCACCATGGTGAGCCCACCGCCGGGCGTGGTCTCGGGGCTGATGCTGCCACCCATCGCCTCGGCCAGACCCCGGGACAGGGCAAGCCCGAGGCCGACACCGGTCTGGTTGTCCCGGTCACCGAGGCGCTGAAACGGCAGGAAGACGTACTCCCACTGGTCCTCCGGGATGCCCGGCCCACGGTCGATGATCCGCAGCTCCACCTGGCCGGCGTGCGCGCTCGCCGTCACGGTGGGCGGCTGCCCGGACGGGCTGTACCGCAGCGCGTTCGCGATGACGTTGACCAGCACCCGCTCCAGCAGGCCGGGATCCGCGGTGGCCGCGGGCAGGTCGGCCGGGATGTCGGTCACGACCGCGGCGGCCGGTGGGCCGAGTTCGTCCAGCGCCCGGGGTACGGCGTCCTCCAGGCCGATCGCAGTCGCCGTGATGCCGAGGACACCGGCCTGGAGCCGGCTCATGTCCAGCAGGTTCCCGACCAGCCGGGCGAGCCGGTCCAGCGACTCCTCGGCGGTCTCCAGCAGTTCCGCGCGGTCCTGCTCGTCGAACTCGATGTCGGGGCTGCGCAGGCTGGTCACGGCCGCCTTCGCCGACGCCAGCGGCGTACGCAGGTCGTGGCTCACCGCGGCGAGCAGCGCGGTACGCATCCGGTCCGCCGCGGCCAGCGGCCGAGCGGTGGCCGCCTCCTCGGCCAGCCGTTCCTGGCGCAGCGCGACGGCGGCCTGGGCGGCGAACGCCTCGACGATCCGCCGGTCAGCCGCCTCCAGCCGCCGGCCACTCAGCACGACCGTGATCCGCTCGTCCACCGGTACCGCCGTCTCACCGCCGTCCGGCGTGCAGGCCGGCCGCTCGCCGACGCTGGCCACAACGCACCAGGCGTGTTCCTCGCGGGCTCGATCGGGGCGGCCACCGGCCTCCTCGGCCAGCTCCAGCACGCTCACCGCCCGAAGCCCGAAGGTCTCCCGGAGCTGATCCAGCAGCGCGGGCAGCGGGCGTTCTCCGCGCAGCACGCCACCGGCGACGGCGGCGAGGGTGTGCGCGTCGGCCGCCGCCCGCGCCGCCTCGCGGGTCCGCCGCGCCGCCACGTCGACGATCCAGCTCACCGCCAGCGCCACGCCTACGAAGACGGCCAGGGCGAGCAGATTGTCCGCCTCGGCGATGGTCAGCGTGCGGTACGGCGGGGTGAAGAACCAGTTGAGCAGCAGCGAGCCGCCGAGCGCGGCGACCAGGGCCGGCCACAGCCCGCCGACCAGGGCGACCGCCACCACGGCCACCAGGAAGAGCAGGATGTCGTTGGTCAGAGTCAGGTCGGGCAGCGACCTCAGCAGCAGGGTGAGCGCCGGCACGCCGAGCACGGCCAGGGCGAAGCCGAGCAACCTGCGGCGCCGGGACAGCGCCGCCGGCACGGCCCCCGCCCGGCGTCCCCTGCCGGCCTCGGTGTGGGTGACCAAATGCACGTCGATCGAGCCGGAGAGCGCGGTGGTCGTCACGCCGACGCCTCTGGCGAAGAGCTGCGCGAAGCGGCCTCGGCGGCTGGCGCCGAGCACCAACTGGGTGGCGTTCACGCCACGGGCGAAGTCCAGCAGCGCGGCCGGCACGTCGGCGCCGAGCACCTGGTGGTAGGTGCCGCCGAGGCTCTCCACCAGCACCCGCTGCCGCGCCAGCTGCGCCGGGTCGGCACCGGCGAGGCCGTCGCTGCGGCCCACGTGCACCGCGAGCAGGTCCGCGCCCTTGCTGCGGGCGGCGACCCGGGCTGCCCGGCGGATCAGCGTCTCGCCCTCCGGGCCACCGGTCAGCGCCACCACGACGCGTTCCCGGGCCTCCCAGGTGGTTTCGATGCCCTGCTGGCTGCGGTACCTGTCGAGTTGCTCGTCGACCTTGTCGGCCAACCAGAGCAGCGCCAGCTCGCGCAGCGCGGTGAGGTTCCCGACCCGGAAGTAGTTGCCCAGCGCGGCGTCGATCTTGTCGGGGCGGTAGATGTTGCCGTGCGCCATCCGCCGGCGCAGCGCCTCGGGAGTCATGTCGACAAGCTCGACCTGCTCGGCGGCGCGGACGATCTCGTCCGGCAGGGTTTCCCGCTGAACCGTGCCGGTGATCTGGGCGACGACGTCGTTGACCGACTCCAGGTGCTGCACGTTGACCGTGGAGAGCACGTCGATCCCCGCGTCGAGCAGCTCCTGGACGTCCTGCCAGCGCTTGTCGTGCCGGGAGCCGGGCACGTTGGTGTGCGCCAACTCGTCGACCACCGCGATCTCCGGCCGGCGGGCCAGCACCGCGTCCAGGTCCATCTCGGTGAACTCGGCGCCCCGGTAGTTCATCGTGCGGCGCGGGACCTGCTCCAGGTCCCCGAGCATGGCCGCGGTGTGCTGGCGGCCGTGGGTCTCCACGAAGCCGATCACCACGTCGGTGCCGCGCGCGGCCCGCCGCCGCGCCTCCTCCAACATCGCGTACGTCTTGCCGACGCCGGGGGCGGCCCCGAGATAGATGCGCAGTTCTCCGCGTGGCACGAACCCATCCTCTCCGATAGGAAGGAAGGGTCCCTTCTTAACGCCAGGCGTTAAGAAGGGACCCTTCCTTCAACGCTCAGCGGGCGGCGAACCGCTTGTCGAGGGCGATGTTGAGCTCCAGCACGTTGACCCCGGGCTCGCCCATGAAGCCGAGCCCCCGCCCGGTGGTGTGCTCCTTCACCTGCTTGCGGACCGCCGCCGGGTCCGCGCCGCGTTCCCGCGCGACGCGGTTCACCTGCAACTCGGCGTACGCCGGGCTGATCTGCGGGTCGAGGCCGCTGGCGCTGGCGGTGACCGCGTCGGCGGGCACCGCCGGGTCGGCGGGTGCGTCGCCGCGGATCGGGGTGACCACCCCGCCAGCGGCCACGTAGTCCTCGCCGGGTTGGGCGGGCTCCACCGTCACCCCCTCGTACGAGGCGACGAACGGCGTCGCCGGGGCGGCCTGGTTGACGCTGACCACCCGGGTGACCGGGCCGGTCAGACCGTCGGCGCGGAAGACCGCGAGCACGGCGCCCACCCCGTCGTCGGTGCAGAAAGGACGTCGGCCGTCGACGCCGTTGAGCTCGCCGACCTCCTTGCTGCGCCCGCAGACCTGGGTGAGCAGGCTCTCGCTGGATTCCTCCGGGTCGGTTGCGAGGGTGTCGACCACGCTCTCCGGGCCCAGGTTGCTGGCCGAGGTCGAGGTCGGGTCGTAGCCGTCGCCGGCGGCGGACGGACGGGACTGGAAGTACCGGGCCACGGGGTTGCCGTCCGCGTCGGTGAAGGACTGGCCGATCAGCGCGCTGCCGACCGTCGTTCCGCCCGAGGAGATCAACGAGCCGTCGGTCTTGTGGTTGAGGCCGGGTAGCTGACCAACCGCTACCAGGGCCAGCGGGTAGACCAGGCCGAGCAGCACCGTGAAGACGAGTACGGCGCGCAGCGCGGCGAGGTGTTGGGCGATCCAGGTGGGTAGGCGCATCATGAAATCCCCGGGATGAACTGGATGAGCAGGTCGATGATCTTGATCCCGATGAACGGCACGATGATGCCGCCCAGTCCGTACACCAGCAGGTTGCGGCTGAGCAGCTTCGACGCGGCGGCCGGCCGGTACCGCACGCCCCGCAGGGCGAGCGGGATCAGCGCGATGATCACCAGGGCGTTGAAGATGACCGCGGACAGGATCGCCGACTCCGGGCTGGACAGCCGCATGATGTTCAGCGCGTCCAGGCTCGGGTAGAGGCCGGCGAACATGGCCGGGATGATCGCGAAGTACTTCGCGATGTCGTTGGCGATGCTGAACGTGGTCAGCGCGCCACGCGTGATCAGCAACTGCTTGCCGATCTCCACGATCTCGATCAGCTTGGTCGGGTCGGAGTCGAGGTCGACCATGTTGCCGGCCTCCTTGGCGGCCGACGTGCCGGTGTTCATCGCCACCCCGACGTCGGCCTGGGCGAGCGCGGGAGCGTCGTTGGTGCCGTCGCCGGTCATCGCGACCAGCCGGCCACCCTCCTGCTCCCGCTTGATCAGCGCGAGCTTGTCCTCCGGCGTCGCCTCGGCCAGGAAGTCGTCCACCCCGGCCTCGTCGGCGATCGCCTTCGCGGTACGCGGGTTGTCGCCGGTGATCATCACGGTTCGGATGCCCATCCGGCGCATCTCGTCGAAACGCTCCCGCATACCGGACTTGACCACGTCCTTGAGGTGGATGACGCCAAGCGCGCGGGCGGGCTCACCGTCGACCTGCTCGGCGACGACCAGCGGAGTGCCGCCGGTGCCGCTGATCGCGTCCACGATCTCGCCGACCTGCTCGGTCGGGTGACCGCCGTTCTCGCGGACCCACTTCATCACCGCCGCGGCGGCCCCCTTGCGGACCCGGCGGGCCGTGCCCACCGCGCCAGCGTCCACGCTGGCGTCCGGGGTGAGGTCGACGCCGCTCATCCGGGTCTGCGCGGTGAACGGTACGAAGGTGGCGTGCGGCATCACGCCGGGCTCGCGCTCACGCAACCCGAACTCGTTCTTCGCCAGCACCACCACCGAGCGCCCCTCGGGGGTCTCGTCAGCCAGGCTGGACAGCTGCGCGGCGTCCGCCAGCGCCGCGGGGTCGACCCCTTCGACCGGTACGAACTCGGCGGCCTGCCGGTTGCCCAGCGTGATGGTGCCGGTCTTGTCCAGCAGCAGGGTGTTGACGTCGCCGGCCGCCTCGACGGCCCGGCCGCTCATGGCCAGGACGTTGCGCTGCACCAGCCGGTCCATGCCGGCGATGCCGATGGCGGAGAGCAGTGCGCCGATGGTGGTGGGGATCAGGCATACCAGCAGCGAGATCAGCACCACCCCGGTGACACCGGAGTCGGTGATCGCGCCACCGTCCGGCGCGGCCGCCTGGTACGCCTTGGAGAAGATGGCCAGCGGCTGAAGGGTGACCACGGCCAGCAGGAAGATGACAGTGAGCGCGGCGAGCAGGATGTTCAGCGCGATCTCGTTCGGCGTCTTCTGCCGGTTGGCGCCCTCGACCAGGGCGATCATCCGGTCGATGAAGCTCTCCCCCGGCTTCTGGGTGATCTTCACGATGATCCGGTCGGAGAGCACCTTTGTGCCGCCGGTGACCGCGCTGCGGTCGCCGCCGGACTCCCGGATCACCGGGGCCGACTCGCCGGTGATGGCCGACTCGTCGACGCTGGCGATGCCCTCGACGATGTCGCCGTCGCCGGGGATGATCCCGCCCGCCTCGACCAGCACGATGTCGCCCTGGCGCAGCTCCGGCGCGGGAACCGCCTCGTCGGAGTAGGTGTTCACCCGGGCGCCCGGCGTCCAGTTGATCAGCCGGGTGGCGATGGTGTCCCGCTTGGCCTGCCGCAGCGCGGCGGCCTGGGCCTTGCCCCGGCCCTCGGCGACCGCCTCGGCCAGGTTGGCGAAGAGCACTGTCAGCCAGAGCCAGATGGTGATCGCCCAGGCGAAGACCGACGGGTCGGTCACCGCCAGGACGGTGGTGAAGGCCGCGCCGACCTCCACGATCAGCATCACCGGGTTGCGCCACAGCGTGCTGGGGTTGAGCTTGCGTACCGCGTCCGGCAGGGACCGGATCAACTGCTTGGGGTCGAGCAGGCCCCCGCCGATCCGGTTGCCCTGGGTGGCGGGCGTGCCGGGGAGTTGCTCTGTTGGGGCGGACGTGACGGACATGTCCTCGTTCCTCATGATGGTCACAGCCCCTCAGCCAGCGGGCCGAGCGCGAGTGCGGGAAGGAAGGTCAGGGCGACGAGGACCACAGTGACGCCGACGACCATGCCGATGAACAGCGGTCGGTGGGTCGGCAGGGTGCCCTCGGACGCGGGGGTGGGTGCCTGGCGGGCCAGCGAGCCGGCCAACGCGAGCACGAAGATGATCGGCAGGAACCGGCCCAGCAACATGCACAACCCGAGCGCGGTGTCCCACCAGGTGGTGTTGACGGTGATACCGCCGAAGGCGGAGCCGTTGTTGTTGCTGGCCGAGGTGAACGCGTACAGCACCTCGGAGAGGCCGTGCGGGCCGACGTTGAGCGCGGTGGAGTTGTTGCCGGTGGCGAACGCGGCCGCCGTACCGACCAGCACCAGGATCGGCGTGATCAGGAAGTAGAACGAGGCGAACTTGATCTCCCGCGAGCCGATCTTCTTGCCCAGGTACTCCGGGGTGCGGCCCACCATCAGGCCGGCCACGAAGACGGTGATCACCGCGAGGATGAGCAGGCCGTAGAGACCAGAGCCGGTACCGCCCGGGGCGACCTCGCCGAGCATCATGTTGACCATCGCCATCATGCCGCCGAGCGAGGTGAACGAGTCGTGGAACGAGTCCACCGCACCGGTCGAGGTCAGCGTGGTGGCGGCGGCGAAGGTGGCCGAGTTCGACACGTCGAACCGCACCTCCTTGCCTTCCAGCGCCGCGCCGACCGCCTGCGGCACAGTGCCGTGGCCGGCCAGCTCAAAGGCGTTGGTGATGACCACGCTGGCGAACGCGAGGATGCCCATCACCGCGGCGATGGCGTAGCCCTGGCGGTTCTGCCCGACCATCCGGCCGAAGACCCGGGGCATGCTGAACGGGATCAGAAGAATCAGGAAGATCTCGATCCAGTTCGTCCACGTCGTGGGGTTCTCGAACGGGTGGGCGCTGTTCACGTTGTAGAAGCCGCCACCGTTGGTGCCCAGCAGCTTGATCACTTCCTGGCTGGCCACCGGGCCGCCGGTGACGGTCTGGGTGCCACCGGTCAGCGTGGTCACGTCGGTGCCGGCCGAGAGGTTCTGCACCACCCCGCCGATCATCAGCGCGATGGCGCCGAGCACCGCGACCGGCAGCAGGATCCGCAGCGTGATCCGGGTCAGGTCGACCCAGAAGTTGCCGAGCTGCCCGTTGCGGCTGCGTGCGAACCCGCGCAGCAACGCCACCGCCACCGCGATGCCGACCGCCGCCGAGACGAAGTTCTGCACCGCTAGACCGGCCATCTGCACCAGGTGGCCCATCGTCGACTCACCCGAGTACGACTGCCAGTTGGTGTTGGCCACGAACGACACGGCGGTGTTCCAGGCGCCGTGCGGCACCACCGGGTCGAACCCGAGCGCCAGCCACAGGTGGTTCTGCACCCGCTGGAACAGGTACAGGAACAGGATCGAGACCGCGGAGAACGCCAGCACGCTGCGGGCGTACACGCCCCAGGTCTGCTCGGCGGCCGGGTTGACCCCGACCAGACGGAAGATGCCCCGCTCGACCCGGGACTGCCGGGTGCCGGAGACCGCCCGGAACATGTAGTCACCGAACGGCTTGTAGACGGCGACCAGGGCCGCCACCAGCGCCAGCACGAAGATGACACCCGCTGTAGTCATCGTCATCAGAAGCGCTCCGGGAACAACAGGGCGAACACCAGGAACGCGCCCAGGACGATCGCGAGCACCAGGCCCACGGCGTTGACGGCACTCACAGCTTCTCCACCGCCCGCACGACCAGGGCGAGCGCTGCGAACAGCGCCACCGTCAGGAGCACGAACACCACGTCAGACACGCTGACTCCTCATACCGGAAAGGTTCGTTCGCGACCGCCTCCCGGTCGCGCCGGGCAATCAAAGCCCCACGACCTCACCGACGACAGGGCCCATAACGCGGCCATGACGGTGGTGAACCTTTTCTTGACGCGCTTTTCACAACCGCACCCTGAACAGGTGAAATGCGGCACGAATCGCCCAGGGAGCGGGCGGGTCAGACCGACCGGCGGGCCACCAGCACGTCACGCATGATCGACTGGTCCACCCGGTGCCGCAGCGCCAGGTACGGCTCCGCGTCGACCACTGTCAGGCCGGCGGCGGCCAGCGCGTCCGCCGCGTCGTCCCGGCTCGCGACGTGGGTGTTCCAGGAGATGCCGAGCGCCCCGCCGGGGCGCAGCAGCCGCGCCCAGACCGGCGCGGCGTCCGCGAGCAGCGCCAGCGGATCGCGGGTCAGGCCATGGTCGGCGGTACGGCTGCCGTGCTGCACGCCGTACGGGGCGTCCGCGACGATCAGGTCGACGGTCTCCGGCCGGAAGAACTCCCCGGCGCGGGTGGTGTCAGCGTTGACCACGTCGAGCAGTTGGAGATCCCCGGCCTTGTGCGCCTCGCGCGTAGGCGCAAGCTCGATCCGCACCCGGCGACCGACAACCTTGCGCTCCCGTCGCACCGGCCCCGACTCCAGCACCCGGTGCTTGATCCGCTTCTGCTTCAGCCAGGTGGTGAGGAACGCCCGGTAGGCTTCGACGTCCTTCTGGTCGCGCTCCACCCCGGCGGCGTCGAAGCCGTACATCAGCGCCTGGTTGAGGGTGGTGCCGCGACCGGCTAGCGGGTCGAGCACCCGGAAGCGGCGGCTGGTCATCTCGGCCGCCCAGTCCGAGGCGAGCAGTGTGACGTTGAGCAGCAGTTTGGTGAACTGCTCGTTGGTCTTGCCCGGGTACTTCTGGATGGTGATCAGGTCATCGTCGTAGCGGTCCAGCCGGCTCCACTCGATGGGGCGCAGCAGCTCGCCGACGATCTCGAACAGCGCGTACCCGGCGGAGAGGTTGCCCAGCATGGCCAGGTCCCGCTCGGTCAGCCCGTCGCCGGTGAAGGTGACGTAGCTGGCCCCTCCGACGACCTCGGTGTCCAGGTCACCGATCCGCCCGTCAAGCGCCGAACGGCCGAAGATCTCCAGCTCGGCCCGGGTGAGGTCGATGGCGGAGCGGGCGTACACCCGGTTGGCGGAGGGCAGGATCAGCAGGCCGTAGCGCGTCATGGTCCGGCGAGTATTCCACAGGCCGGCCGGAGGCCCGGGAACTGGAGCGGGGGCCGGACCGACTACCCGTACATGGGGTGTGAGCAGTGGCGGGAGGTCCTGTCCGCGCAACTGGACGGGGAGGAGACCGCGGCCGAACTGACGGCGGCGCAGGGGCACCTCGACGGGTGCGCCGAGTGCCGGGCATGGTTCGCGGCCGCGGCCGCGGTGACCCGTCGGGCCCGTACCCGGTTGGTCACCGAACCGCCCGACCGGACCGACGCGATCCTGGCCGCCGCCAGCGCGGCCCCGGCCCGCCGGTTGCGGTGGCGGCGTTCGGACGGACGTGGCCCGCTGGTCGCCGGCCTGCGGTCGGCGCTCGGGTTGCTCGGCGCTGTGCAACTGGTGCTCGGTCTGGCCCAGGTGGGCCGGGGCGCGACCGCCGACCACCTGCACCCCACCGGCCAGCACCTGTGGCACGAGTCGGCGGCGTGGAACGTGGCAGTGGGCGCGGGCTTCCTTTTCGTGGCGCTGCGCCGCAGCCCGCCCGCCGGGCTGCTGCCGATGCTCAGCGCGTTCGTCGGCACGTTGCTGCTGCTGTCGGTCAACGACCTGGCCACCGGTTCGGTGGGCGGGGAACGGCTGATCAGCCACGGCTTCCTGGTGGTCGGCTACCTGATCACCGTGTTGCTGTCCCGGCCCGGGCTGCGCCCTGGTGGCCCGGCACCACAGCGGCAGCCGACAGCGTCGCGCTGGCGGTTCGGGGCCGACGAGGTGGACCGGCCGCTGCGGGTGGTACGCCCCGAGTCCTACCCAGCGCAGGCGGCCGACCGGTACGCCGCTCCGGCGGCGCATGCCGGTCGATCCACCCGCACCGGCGAGGCCGACGAACGCCGGGCCGCCTGATGGCTGAGTCAGCCCACCTGCCGCTGCCGCGCCCGGTGCGCGCGCAGGTTGGTCGGGTGCCCACAGGCGCGTACGGAGTGCCAGACTCCGCTGTTGTTGCGTGAGCGGTCGTAGAACGCCACTCGGCAGCGGGGGTTGCGGCAGGTCTTGATCCGCCGCCCGACGTCGGCGAGCTGCGCCTCGAACAGCGCGGCGAGGACGAGCGAGACCAGCAGATCGGCACCGACCCCGGCCGGGTCGAGGTGGACGGATCCGTTTCGATCGAGGCGGAGCGTGGCAACGGCGGAACGAGATCTGCGCCCTACACCGGAGGCCCGGCCGGGTGAGCTGGCCGGGTCGAATCGTCACCGGCAAGGACCTGCGGGATGACCTGCTCGACGATGGTCAGCAGAGTCGTGGTGAGCAACAGGTGCACCTGGGCACGGGTCAGCGCGCCACGCTGGAGCCATTCGCGGGCGGTCGAGGTGGCCAGCCCGCAGTACGCCCGCACCATGCCGCGAAGCTCCTCGTGGTGCGCCGCCTGGCCAGCCAGCCCGACGGCGACGAGCATCCGGTCCGCGGCGACCTCCTCGGCCTCGGCGAGCACCCGCTCCACGTCGGCGTCGCCGCCCATCCCCCGGGCGGTGACCGCCGCCAGCCACGAGGTGCTGTGCCGGGACACCACGTCGAGGAACCAGGTGACGCTGGCGTCGACCCGGGTCCGGAGGTCACCCTTGGGCAGCCGCTCCAGGGCAACCTCGGGGATGGTCACCATGACCCGGACGACCTCCAGGTAGAGGCCCTTCTTCGCACCGAAGTAGTGGTTGACCAGGCCGCGAGCGACACCTGCCTCGCGGGCGACGTCGGTGGTCGACACGTCCGCGTACGGGCGCTCGCCGAACAGCCGGACCGCGCAGGCCAGGATCTGCCCACGCCGGGCGTCCGGCTCCAAACGGCGGCGGCGCGGAGCCGTCTCGACACTCATCTGCCCGACCCTATCGACAGCTCTCCGACCAACCGCCGTTCCTCACCTTCATCACCGCTCGCCCCGCCGACGCCGAACCACGTGTCGTCCCAGGTGGCGCAGATTGGACGCCTGGGAGTAGAGCGCCGCGTTGATCGCACCCAGGGCCACCCCGGGCGCTCGCTGCACCCGGTCGACGTCCTGGACCACCCGGCCGATCAACGTCAACCGACAACGGAGATCGAACAACTCCCTCCGCGCGCAGTGCAGCGCTGTCTCCAATCCCCCAACCCGCTCCCGCAACCACGCCAACTCCGTCGCCTGATCCATCGGGCACCCTCCCAATGCTCGCGATCGCCGCCCGGGCGGCCCGGCCACAGTCGGACCGTCACGTTCACCCTCACCCATTCGAGACGACTGCGCAAGTAGGTAGACGCAATTAGGCATGCCCGATCGCCCTACCGTCAAGTGATGGGTGACGTCCCGGGTCCGCTGGTCGGTCCTCACGAGCTGCAAGACCTGCTCGGCGTGAGCCGGACCCGCATGCGCCAGCTCATCCGCTACCCGACCTTCCCCGCGCCGTTCCAACGGCTGCACGGCACGACGGTGTGGCTGCGCGCTGATGTGGAGGCGTGGATCGCCGAGCACCGCCCGCCGCGCCCCACCGATGGCGACGAGGCCGAGTAGTTCGCACTCCCCGCTTCGCACCCGCCCACTCGCCGCCCGCCCGTAGTGCCTGACAACACCGGGTTCGCACGATTGGTCCACCTACCCAACCCCCGCGTCCAGCAGGGCGCATGCTCCGCGCACCCGGTCACGGTGATCGATGCACCCTCGCCGGCGCGCAGCCCGCCTGTCCGCGTGCCACCCCGGGCGGCGACCTCGGGCAGCGACCCAGAGCGACAGCCCAGAGCGACAGCCCAGAGCGACAGCCCAGAGTGGCGGCTCCAGGCACCCCGGCGACCCCCGCACCGGCAGCTGAACACGGCTTATTGACATGCCGCCAACAGGGCGCGAGGGTGATGCACATGCCGATCCCCCCGCCCGACGGTTCCCCCTCGCCCTGGCGCGAGGCGGAGCACGACGACCTGGCCGATCTCGCCCGCACCTTCTTCACCAAGGAGGTGCTGCCGCACGCCGACCGCCTGCTGGCCCAGGGCCATCCGGACCGCGAGCACTACCGGCGCGCCGGCGAGCTGGGGCTGCTGGGCCTGTCCGTCCCGGAGGAGTACGGCGGCGGGGGCGGCGGCTTCACCCACGAGGCGGTCATGCTGCACGAGCAGGCGTACACCGGGGAGAGCAGCCTCGGGCTTGCCGTCCACAGTGGCATCGTCACCGGCTACCTGGCGGCGTACGGCAGCGAGGAGCAGAAGCGCCGCTGGCTGCCCGGCCTGTGCAGTGGTGAGCTGATCGGCGCGATCGCGATGACCGAGCCGGACGGCGGCTCCGACCTCCAGGCGATGCGCACCCGGGCGGTCCGCGACGGTGACGACTACCTGGTCACCGGGGCGAAGACGTTCATCACAAACGGGGGCCTGGCCGACCTGATCATCGTGGCCGTGAAGACCGACCCCGAGCAGCGGGCCGCCGGTGTCTCGCTGCTG
Source organism: Micromonospora coriariae (assembly GCF_900091455.1). NCBI lineage: Bacteria > Bacillati > Actinomycetota > Actinomycetes > Micromonosporales > Micromonosporaceae > Micromonospora > Micromonospora coriariae. The sequence goes on from NZ_LT607412.1 coordinate 2,122,864, forward strand.
GTCTGCGAGGTCGGCGGCGACCCGGCGGGCTTCCGCCGGGGCCGGCTGCTGTCCAAGATCGGGCTGCACGCCAACGACACCGCCGAGCTGTTCTTCGACGAGTTCCGGGTGCCGGCGGCCAACCTCCTCGGCGGCGCCGAAGGGCTGGGCTTCGTCCAGCTCATGCAGCAACTCCCGCAGGAACGACTGGTGATCGGCGTCGGCGCGGTCGCCGCGATGGAGCGCGCGATCGAGCTGACCGTCGCGTACACGAAGGAGCGGGCCGCCTTCGGCAAGCCGCTGATGGGCCACCAGAACACCCGGATGGTGCTCGCCGAGTGCGCCACCCGCACCCGGGTCAGCCGGGTCTTCCTGGACGACTGCATCGTCCGGCACACCCGGGGCGAGTTGGACGTGGCCACCGCCGCGATGGCGAAGTACTGGCTGACCGACGGCCAGTGCGAGGTCATCGACCGATGCCTGCAACTGTTCGGCGGCTACGGCTACACCACGGAATACCCGATCGCCCGGATGTACGCCGACGCCCGCGTCCAGAAGATCTACGGCGGCACCAACGAGATCATGAAGGAGCTGATCGCCCGTGCCCTCTGAGGCGTACGTCTACGACGCGGTCCGCACCCCGCGCGGACGCGGCCGGGACACCGGCGCGCTGCACGGGGTCAAGCCGATCTCCCTGGTGGTCGGCCTGATCGACGCGCTGCGCGAACGCAACCCCGGCCTGGACGTCGACCGGCTGGAGGACCTGCTGCTCGGCATCGTCACCCCGATCGGCGAGCAGGGCGGCGACCTGGCCCGGGCCGCGGCGCTGCTGGCCGGGCTGCCCGACCAGGTGGGCGGGGTGCAGCTCAACCGGTTCTGCGCCTCCGGGCTGGAGGCGGTCAACTCCGCCGCGGCGCGGATCCGCTCCGGCTGGGAGCACCTGCTGCTCGCCGGCGGGGTGGAGTCGATGTCCCGGGTGCCGATGGGCTCCGACGGTGCGGCCTGGGCCACCGACCCGCAGACCGCGCTGGCCACCTCGTTCGTGCCGCAGGGCGTCAGCGCCGACCTGATCGCCACCCTGGAGGGCTTCACCCGCGACGACGTGGACGGCTACGCGCTGCGCTCGCAGGAGCGGGCCGCCAAGGCGTGGGCGGGTGGGCACTTCGCCCGCTCGGTGGTGCCGGTCCGCGACGGCAACGGGCTGGACATCCTCACTATGGACGAGCACCCCCGCCCGGAGACGACCCGGGAGGCGTTGGCCCGGCTCACCCCGTCCTTCGCCACCATCGGCGAGGCGGCCGGCTTCGACGCGGTCGCGTTGCAGAAGTTCCACTGGCTGGAGGCGATCGAGCACGTCCACCACGCCGGCAACTCCTCCGGCATCGTGGACGGCGCGGCGCTGGTCCTGATCGGCTCGGCGGAGGTCGGTCGGGACCTCGGCCTCACCCCGCGCGCCCGCATCGCCGGTGCGGCGGTCAGCGGCGCCGACCCGACGCTGATGCTGACCGGCCCGATCCCGGCCACCCACAAGGCACTCGCCGTCGCCGGGCTGACTCTCGCCGACATCGACCTGTTCGAGATCAACGAGGCATTCGCCGCGGTGGTGCTCAAGTACGTCCGCGACCTGGGCCTGGACCCGGACCGGGTGAACGTGAACGGCGGCGCGATCGCCCTCGGCCACCCACTCGGCGCGACCGGAGCGATGCTGCTCGGCACCGCGTTGGACGAGTTGGAGCGCCGCGACCTGCGCCGCGCCGTGGTGACCCTCTGCATCGGCGGCGGCATGGGCGTCGCCACCGTTCTCGAGCGCTGCTGACCCGGAGGACGACCATGACCGACACCATCCGGTACGACCGCGGCGCGGACGGGATCGTCACGCTCACCCTGGACGATCCCGACCAGTCCGCCAACACGATGAACCGGGCGTACGCCGCGTCGATGAGCGGGGTACTGGACCGGCTGGAGGCCGAGCCGGATCTCGCCGGAGTCATCGTGACCAGCGCGAAGTCGACGTTCTTCGCCGGCGGTGACCTGCCAGAGATGATCCGGGCCACCCGGGACGACGCGCCCGCGCTGGCTGAGCTGCTCGGCACCATCAAGCGGGACCTGCGCCGGCTGGAGACGCTGGGCCGGCCGGTGGTCGCGGCGGTCAACGGTTCGGCGCTCGGCGGCGGCCTGGAGATCGCGCTCGCCTGCCACCACCGGGTCGCGCTGGACGCTCCCGGCAGCCGGCTCGGGCTGCCCGAGGTGACCCTGGGCCTGCTGCCCGGCGCCGGCGGCGTCACCCGGACGGTGCGGATGCTCGGCCTGGCCGGGGCGCTGACCACGGTGCTGCTCACCGGCCGGCGGATGCGCCCGACCGACGCCCTGTCCGCCGGTCTGGTCGACGAGGTGGTGGCCACCCCGGCGGAGTTGCTGGACCGGGCGCGGTCCTGGATCGCCGCCAATCCCCGCCCGAGCCAGCCGTGGGACCGTCCGGACTACCGGATGCCCGGCGGCACCCCGGCCAGCCGGTCGCTGGCCGCGCAACTGCCGGCCTTCCCGGCCACCCTGCGCAAGCAGCTCAAGGGTGCCCGGCTGCCCGCGCCGGAGGCGATCCTGGCCACCGCCGTCGAGGGTGCCCAGGTCGACCTGGAGGCCGCGTTCACCGTAGAGACCCGGCACCTGATCGGCCTGCTCACCGGGCAGATCGCCAAGAACATGATCGGCGCGTTCTTCTTCGACCTGAAGGCGGTCAACGGCGGCGCGGCCCGACCGTCCGGGGTGGACGCCGCGCCGGTGCGCCGGGTCGCGGTGCTGGGCGCCGGCATGATGGGCGCCGGAATCGCGTACGCCTGCGCCAGCGCCGGCCTGGACGTGGTGGTGAAGGACGTCTCGCCGGAGGCCGCGGGCCGGGCCCGGGAGCACGCCGAACGGCTGCTGGCGCGGAGGGTCCGCAAGGGCCGCGCCACGGAGGCGGACGCCCGAGCCGTGCTGGACCGGATCACCACCACCGACCGGGTGGACGCGCTGGCCGGTTGCGACGCGGTGATCGAGGCGGTCTTCGAGGACCCGGCGCTGAAACGGTCGGTCTTCGCCGAGGTGCTGCCGGTGCTGGCGCCGGACGCCCTGCTCGCCTCCAACACCTCCACCCTGCCGATCACCGGACTGGCGGCCGGGGTGGGCCGCCCGGCCGACTTCATCGGCATGCACTTCTTCTCACCCGTGGACCGGATGCCGCTGCTGGAGATCGTGGTCGGCGAGCGAACCGGCGACGCCGCGCTGGCCCGGGCGTTCGACCTGGGCCGGCGGATCGGCAAGACCCCGATCGTGGTCAACGACGGCCGGGGCTTCTTCACCAGTCGGGTCATCGGCCGGTTCATCGACGAGGCGGTCGGCATGGTCGCCGAGGGGGTGCCGGCCGCCTCGGTGGAGCAGGCCGCCCTGCAGGCCGGCTACCCGACCGGGCCGCTGGCACTGGCCGACGAGGTGAGCCTCACCCTGATCCAGCGGATCCGCCGGCAGTTCGAGGCGGCCGGTGAAGGCTTCCTGCCGCTGCCGGCGCACCGGCTGGTGGACGAACTGGTGGACGCGTACGACCGGCCGGGGCGCGCCGCCGGCCGCGGCTTCTACAGGTACGCCGACGGCACGCGGGGCCGGTTGTGGACCGGTCTCGCTGAGCTGACCACCGACGCGGGCCGGGCGGTGCCGTTCACCGACCTCCAGGAACGGATGCTCTTCGCCGAGGCGCTCGACGCGCTGCGCTGCCTGGACGAGGGGGTGCTGCGGACCGAGACCGACGCCAACATCGGCTCGATCCTCGGCATCGGCTTCCCGGCCTGGACCGGCGGGGTGATCCGCTACGTCCGGCAGTACGCGGGCGGCGCGGCCGGCTTCGCGGCCCGGGCCACGGAGCTGGCCGACCGCTACGGTGACCGGTTCACGCCCCCCGCCGACCTGGTCGACCGGCTCGCCAGCCGCCCGACCGAAGCGGTGAGCGCCGCGTGACGGCGACCGGCGGGACGGCGGACGAGCCGGGGCGCGATGGTCCGCTGGCCGGGGTACGGGTGGTCGAGCTGGCCAGCCTCGCTCCGGCGCCGTTCGGCTGCATGGTGCTCGCCGACCTCGGCGCGGACGTGGTGCGGGTGGACCGGCCGGGCGGCCCGGCGGCGGGGAGGCTGGCCGCGCCGACGGGCGGACCGTTGCAACGCGGCCGGCGGGTCACCGCGCTCGACCTAAAGTCCCCGGCCGGGGCGGCGGACCTGCTGCGCCTGGTGGAGCGGGCGGACGTGCTGGTCGAGGCGTACCGTCCCGGGGTGGCCGAGCGGCTGGGCTTCGGCCCGGAGATCTGCCAGGCCCGCAACCCCCGGCTCGTGTACGCGCGGATGACCGGCTGGGGTCAGGACGGCCCGCTGGCAGCCCGGGCCGGACACGACATCGACTACATCGCGGTGGCCGGGGCGCTGGAGCCGCTGGGTCGGGCCGGCGAGCGTCCGTACGCCCCGATGAACCTGCTCGGTGACTTCGGCGGGGGCGGCATGCTGCTCGCCGTGGGCGTGCTGGCCGCGCTGCTGGAACGGGAACGATCCGGCGTCGGCCAGGTGGTCGACGCGGCCATGGTGGACGGTTCGGCCCTGCTCACCGCGTTCCTGCACGGGTTGCTCGAAACCGGCCTGTGGGCCGCGCCCCGTGGGCGCAACATGTTCGACGGCGGGGCACCGTTCTACGACACGTACCGCACCGCCGACGGCGGCTTCATGGCCGTCGGTGCGATGGAACCGGCCTTCTACGCCGAGCTGCTGACCGGCCTCGGCCTCGCCGAGGACCCGGACCTGCCCGCCCAGTACGACCCGAGCGGCTGGGACGAGCTACGCCGGCGGTTCACCGAGCGGTTCGCCGAGCGGAGCCGGGACGAGTGGACGGCCGTCTTCGCCGACCTGGACGCGTGCGTCGCGCCGGTGCTCGCCCCCCGCGAGGCGCACCGGCATCCGCACAACGCCGCCCGGGGCACCTTCGTCGACGTGGGCGGCGAAATCCAGCCGGCCCCGGCACCCCGCTTCGACCGGACGCCGACCGGCCGGCCAGCCCCGGCGCCGGACCCGGAGCACGACGTCCTACCAGTCGACGCGATCCTCGCCGACTGGCGGTGAGCCGCGGCGGGCCGGGGGCAAGGACCCACCCGCCACCGGCTGACCGGGGATACGCTGCCCCGATGGCAGCGTGCCCCGAGCTGACCTGGCCGCGCCCCCACCGGGGACGCGGTCGGAGTCTCTCCGGGGCAACCCCGGGGGCGGCACATCCACCTGGGCACCACACCACAGGTGCGTCGGCACGCTCCGCGAGCCTGTGCACCCGTACGACCGGGATTCGTCGGGGCACGCTGTCATCCACCCTGGGCCGGCCGTGACGACGGTCGGCTCCCTGGCCGTCGCGCTCGCCGACGCGTTCCTCGCGGCCGACCGGTGGCTGCGCGGCGACCTGGTCGCATCCGGCGGGCGGGTGCTGGGGGTACGCCGCCGGTGGCTGTGGCCGGTGGCGGACGCCGCGCTCGCCGCGTACCCCCGGGCCCCGCGCGACCGGCCCCGGGAGCTGGCCGCCTTCCTCGCCAACCTGGCGCTGCTGGCCGAGGTGGTCGGCGCGGCGCGGCAACGCGGCCACACCGTCGCGGTCCGCGCCCGGCCGGTGACGCCGACCCGCACGGTCCGCCGGCCCTGGTCGACTCCGGTTCTGGACGACCTGGCCGACCTGGCCAGGCTGCTCGACGTGACCCCGGACCAGCTCGACTGGTACGCCGACCGGCGCGCCATGAACCGTCGCGCCGACGATCAGCGTCTGCACCACTACCGGTACCGCTGGACCGTCGCCGGCCGGTTGATCGAGGCGCCGAAACCACGGCTGTGCGCGCTGCACCGGCGGCTGCTCGCCGAGGTGCTGGGCCCGCTGCCGGTGCACCCGGCGGCGCACGGGTTCGTGCCGGGTCGGTCGGCGCACACCTTCGCCGCCGCGCACGCCGGGCGAGCGGTGGTGGTCCGGATCGACCTGGCCGCGTTCTTCGGCAGCGTGCCGGCGCGCCGGGTGTACGGGCTGTTCCGCACCGCCGGGTATCCGGAGCCGGTCGCGCATACGCTCACCGCGATCTGCACCACCCGGACCCCGGCGGCGGTGCTTCGTGCCGCGCCGGTCGACCTGCCCGACCGGGTCTGGCGGCTGGCCGCGCTGCGCGGCGGGCACCTGCCGCAGGGCGCGCCCACCTCGCCCGCGCTGGCCAACCTCTGCGCGTTCCGGCTCGACCGCCGGTTGACCGGGCTGGCCGCCGCCTTCGACGTCGACTACCAGCGGTACGCCGACGACCTCGCCTTCTCCGGCGAGTTGCCGCCCCGGCGGGTCGCCGACCTGCTCGCCGCGGTGACCGAGGTGGTTCGGGACGAGGGCTTCCGTGTGCACACGCGTAAGACCCGGGTGCGTGGCCGGGCCGACCGGCAGCTCCTTGCCGGGCTGGTGGTCAATGAACGGCCGGCGGTGCCCCGCGTCGAGTACGACCGGCTGCGCGCGATCCTGCACAATGCCGCCCGCACCGGGCTGGCCGCCCAGAACCATGCCGGCCACCCGGCCTTCGCCGAGCACCTGGCCGGCCGGGTCGCCTGGGTCGGCCACACCCATCCCGGCCGAGCCGCGAAACTGGCGGCGCTCCTGGCCGCCGCCCTGGCCTCCCCACAAACCTGACCGGCAGGTCGCGTACGACGACCCGCAGGTCATCGACCGTTCGCTCTATCCACAAAGGACTTCGGCCCGCGAGGGCAGGCGTCACGTTGCTACTGTCGCTCACCGGGGAAGAGAACTGCGAGTCGTAGGGGGACGCGCATGGCGAGCGGAATCGATCCGTCCGGCCTGAGTCGCTCGCTCGAAGAGGCGATGCGCCTGCTGAGCCAGGCCACGGGGTCCGCCTCGGCACAGCCGGGCGGGGGCGACGATCAGGGCGACGAGGGTTTACCAGCTGTCGAGCAGATGGTGGGGCGGGGCACCGGCGGTGACGGTCTCGTCGAGGCGGAGGTGTCCGCCTTCGGCGGCCTGGAAACTCTGGTGATCGACCCGAGCCTGTCCCGTGCCGGCACCAGCGCCATCGCCGAGTACGTCCTGGAGGCGGTCAAGGCGGCACAGGCCGACGAACGCGCCCGGCGCGCCGAGCTGACGGCCGCCGTCGGTGCCGACGCCACAGCCCTGACCCGGCAGCTCGAACGTGTCTCGGAGGACGCGTTCCGCGGGTTCGAGCAGATGATCGGCGACCTGGACGCGGTCACCCGCCGGATGGATCGACGCTGAGCCCATGTCCGACGGGATTCAGGTCGACGTCGACGCCCTCCACGCCGCGGCGGGCTCGCTCACGGCCACCGGTCAGCAGCTCGGCGCAGAGGTCAGCAGCCTCGAGTCGACGGTGAACGGCGCGGGTAATCCGTGGGGCGCCGACGAGGCGGGCTCACTCTTCGGAGCCGTGTACGTCGAGGTGCTCACGCATGCGCTCGACGTGTACCGGTCGATGGCCGACCAGTTGCTGGAGGCCGCCGCGAACCTCGACCTCGGTGCCGACGCGCACGAGGCGACCGACATCGCCAACGCGGAACTCTTCACGAGGATGGAGCTGCCCGGTGGGTATGCAGCTACCTCCTGAGCTGGTCGAAGCTCTGGGCTGGGTCGGCTTCACCTGGCCGACCGCCGACGAGGAGCTGCTGTTCGAGGCGTCGCAGCTGTGGTTCGCGTTCGCCGGCCGGCTGCGTACGGCGGTCGGGGAGGCGGAGGCTGGCGCTGCGAAGGTCGGGGCGACCAACATCGGTGACGACGTCCGGGCGTTCGAGCAGGCGTGGCAGGGCGAGGAGGGCCCGCCGCGCCGGATGGAGGACGGCGCGCAGGCCGCCGAGCTGATCGGCATGGCGTTGCTGGTGATGGCCATCATCACTCTGACGCAGAAGATCCTCGTCATCGTCCAGCTGACGATCCTCGTCGTGCAGGTGGCGATCGCCCTGGCGGCGGCCGCACCCACCCTCGGTGCCTCGCTGGCTCAGATCCCCGTCTCGATCGGCCTGGCCCGGATGGCGATCCAACGGATCATCAAGGAGGTCATCGAGCGGGTCGTCAAGGAGATCATTCCGCGGTTGCTGAAGCGGGCGAAGACGCTGCTGCGCCGTTTCGCGCGCAAGGGCCCGAAGCGCGGCCCGGGACGACCGAACGTGCCCGGCCCGCACACCACGCCCCGCTACCACAACACCAAGCCGATGCTCGACAAGTACCGGAACGAGCACCTGCCGGGAGGGCATTTCCCGACGGCGGTGCGCCGACTCAGTCCGGAGGAACTCGAACAGCACCGGGTGTTCTTCGACAGCAACGGCGTCCTGCGCAGCGCGAAGAACGGCGAGCCGTTCGACACGTCGAGCGCCCAGACCGTGTTCAGCGGAAACGGCCAGGCGATCTTCGTGATGGACCGGAACGGCAACCTCTACGCGTCCAACTATCAGAAGGTCGGCGACTTCCACCACTCGACGCTGGGTAACGGGCAGCCGGTCGCGGCCGCGGGCGAGCTGGTCGTCAAGGACGGTATCGTCCAGCACGCGACGGCGCGCAGCGGTCACTACCAGCCCGAAGTGAGCCACATGGGCAACCTCGATGCCGAGTTCAAACGCAACGGCCTCAACAACGTCCCGATCATGGGCTGGGACGGCAGACAGATCTTCTAGGGGAGTCCACAAGCATGGGTACGAGCAGTTGGAAGGGCCACGTCAACGGGATCCTCTACGGGATCCAGTTCGACCGGGCGCTCGACGACACCGTGGTGACGCGGGTCGCCGACGGCGTGGTCGGTGGGCTCTACCCGGGTGACCGGGCCGAGACGCTGGACGCGCTTGATCAGGCGCTGCGCTACTCGGGCCCCCTCAACGACCAGGCCGAGACGCACCACAGCGAGGAGAACATCCGGGCGTTCCTCGGCCGGCTCTCCACCGCCCTGGCCGCGCGCGGCTGACCCCCGGGCCTCTTCTTCATCGACCGAGAAGGTCGCGCCGGGTGGCGACGGAAGGGTCGGTGGTACCAGGTGGCGAAGAGGGCGACGGCGAGCAGCAGCTCGGCCACGTCCCCGCCGTAGTACATGAGCTGGGCGGCGGAACGGAACGCCGCCGGGTCGGGGTCGGCCAGCCCGGGCGGCAGGGCGCCGGCGTGCGCGTAGAGGTACTTGGCGAGCGCGGAGTGCCCGGCCGCCGCGCCCAGCAGCGCGCCGAGCCGCACGGCCAGCCCGGGGCGGCGGGGGGCCGGGTCCGGGCCGGCCAGCGACCAGGCGAACAGGTATCCGGCGGCCAGGTAGTGCAGGTGCAGGGCGTGGTGCAGGGTGGGCTGGCGCTCCGCCGCCGCGTACAGCGGGGTGAGCAGCACCAGGGCCAGCCCGCCCGTGCTGAGCAGCGCGGCGGTGACCGGGTGGGCGATCAGGTGCAGCGGGCGGGCGCGCAGCAGCCGGCCGATGAACCGGCGCCTGGGCGTGGACGCGATCCGCAGCAGCAGTGTCACCGGGGCGCCGAGCACCAGCCCGAGCGGGGCCACCATGCCGAGCAGCAGGTGCTGCGTCATGTGTCCGCGCGGGTCGTCGGGGAGCTGCGCGAGCGGCCCGACCGCGACCGCCAGCACGGCACAGCCGGCCAGCCAGGCAGCGCTGCGCCGGTGGTCCCAGCCCCTCGGATCCCGCGCGGCGGCCACGAGGTAGCCGCCGGCCAGCAGGCCGACCGCCACCAGCGGAAACCAGCCCGGGCCATCCGCCACGTGCCCCCCGTGCGCGAGCCGGTCCGTCGCGCCGGGAACGAGCGTCGCCGTCACCGGGAGCCGCCACGTGGCGGGCGGGACCGGGCCCGCCAGACCAGCGCGGCGCCCACGAGCAGCAGTATCGCGCCGCCCACGTTCCACACCACGTCGTACGGCACCAGGTGGACGCCGTACCGGATCTGGTGCAGCCGGAGCACCTTGTGGTCGACCAGCCCGTCGAAGAGCTGGAAACCCCCGGCGCCGAGCAGGAATCCACCCCAGGCGAACCGGGCCGCCAGTGCGCCGCGCCGGCGCAGGTCGGCGAACCAGAAGAACCCGCCGACCAGGGCCAGCAGCTCGGCGGCGTGCAGCAGCCCGTCGGAGAGCAGGCCCACCGACAGGGTGGACCGGTCGTAGAAGTGGTGCCAGGCCAGCAGCTGGTGAAAGACGATCTGGTCCACCGCGGCCATCACCGCGACGCCGATCAGGACACCGGCGAGGGTGGACGAGCGGGCATCCGGCAGGGCGGTGGCGCGCGCGTCCGGCGGGTGGAAACCGGTCATCGCACACCTCGCATCACATCGGGTCAGCCCCGAACTACCCGGAACGGGACAGACCATGCCGCCACGCCGTCGGAGACACCCGATCGGCAACATCCCCGTTCCGAACCGCCGGCACGGTTACCGGCATGATCATGGAGTTGGGGCGGCCGGAGCCGCTCCGGCAGCGAACCCGCAGGAGGAGGTGCACGTGCCGGACCCGGACGAACTCGTCGCCGATGCGCTCGCGGCGGTGCGCGGCACCGACGTACGGCAGGCCGAACGGCAGCTGGACCGGCTGATGGTCGGCACCGGCGCGGCGGACGGCACTACGGCGGTGGACACGGCGCTGCTGCGTCGCCTGATCCGCGGCGTGGCGCGGCTGTGGCCGCGCGGCTGGCAGCCGGCCGACCTGGACCGGCTCACCACCCGGCGGCTCGGCGCCCGCTCGGCCCGGCTGGTGCGGGACGCGTTGGCCGCCCAGCGGCGCGAGCAGGCCGGGCCGGTTCCGGCGTGGTGGGACGAGCAGTTGCGTGAGCTGGCCGCCGAGGTGTGGTGGGACGACGACCGGAGCGTGCTGGCCGGCTGGTCCGCCCGGGAGGGGCTGGACCGGGTCGACGCCCTGCGCACGGCGGTGGACACCCTCGTCCTGGTGGAGAGCCTGCCGCCGATCGCGGTGCTGCGTCCGCCACCGGGCACGACCGGTGCGGCGGCGACGGGCCGCCCGACCGGCGCGGCCCGCAGTGGGTCCGGGATGCTCGAACGGGTACGGGCGCTGCTGGCCAAGGCCGAGTCGACCACCTTTCCGGCCGAGGCGGAGGCGCTGACCGCCAAGGCGCAGGAGTTGATCGCCCGGCACAGCATCGACGAGGCGCTGCTGGCCGCCGGGGCCGACCGGGGCGACCTGCCCGGCGGGGTACGGCTCGGCACCGACGCCCCGTACGCGGGAGCGAAGGCGCTGCTGGTGCAGGAGGTCGCGGCGGCGAACCGCTGTGAGGCGGTCTGGTCCGACGACCTCGGCTTCGCCACGGTGCTGGGTTGGCCGGCCGACCTCGTGGCGGTGGAGCTGCTCTACACCTCGCTGCTGGTTCAGGCCACCGCCGCGATGCTGCGCGGGCGGGCTGAGCGGCGACCGGGGGCCGGGCGGCGGACCCGCGTCTGGGACGAGTCCTTCCTCAACGCGTTCGCGCTGCGGATCGGCGAGCGGCTGCGCGCGACCACCGACGCGGCGGACCGGGCGGCGGCCGAGACGGCCGGCCCGGAGCGGCTGCTCCCGGTGCTCGCCGCGCGCGGTGCGGCGGTCCGGGAGCGGCTCGACACCCTCTTCCCGGGCGTGACCCGGCACCGGCTCAGTGTCCGTGACGCCGAAGGCTGGTCGTCAGGCACCTCCGCGGCCGACCGTGCGTCACTGGACGTCGGCGGCGGGCCACCGCCCCGACAGGTGCCGGGACGACCTGACCCACGGTGACCCAGGCGGCGTGGAGCCGCCACCGTGGAAAAAATTCTGCGATGTTCTTCGGTAGGCGGTAGGGAACGGAGCTTCGGCTCCGACCCTCCGGTGAACCGCGCCCCGACCGGGGCGCGACCAGGACTCGAGGAGCATCGCCGTGAAGTACATGCTGCTGATCTGGAACCGGCCCGGCTTCACCGAGGAGCTGACCGAGCGGGAGCGCACCGCCCTGTTCGGCGAGGTCGACGAGATCATGAAGGAGCTGACCGAGTCCGGCGAGCTGGTCGGTGGCCAGGCGCTGGCCGACCCGTCGCAGACCCAGACGGTCCGGCTCGCCGGCGGCCACCCGGAAGTCATCGACGGGCCGTTCATGGAGAGCAAGGAACAGTTCGCCGGCTACCTGACCGTCGACTGTGACAGCCCGCAACGGGCCGCCGAGATCGCCGCCCGCTGGCCGGACGTGCGCTTCGGCGGCGCGCTGGAGGTCCGCCCGATCATGGACGAGGCCGGGACGGAGATGTGACCGACGACCGGACGGTCGAGGACCTGCTGCGCACGCTCGCGCCGCAGGTCCTCGGCCTGCTGGTCCGCCGACACGGGCAGTTCGACAGGTGCGAGGACGCTGTGCAGGAGGCGCTGCTCGCCGCCGCGACGCAGTGGCCCGGGCAGGGCGTGCCGGACAACCCGCGCGCCTGGCTGCTCACCGTGGCCACCCGTCGGCTCACCGACGAGTGGCGCAGCGAGCGCGCCCGCCGGGACCGCGAGGTGGCGGTGGCGCTGCGCGAGCCGGCGTACGCCGGGGTGGCGCCGGCGGCCGACGCGGAGCCCACGGTGGCGGACGCCGACGACACCCTGACCCTGCTCTTCCTCTGCTGCCACCCGGCGCTGGCCCCCTCGGCGCAGGTGGCGCTCACCCTGCGCGCCGTCGGCGGGCTCAGCACGGCACAGATCGCCCGGGCGCACCTGGTGCCGGAGGCGACGATGAGCCAACGGATCCGCCGGGCCAAACAGCGGATCGAGGCCGCCGGCGCCCGGTTCAGCATGCCCGCGCCGGCTGAGCGCGACGAGCGGCTGCGGACTGTGCTCCGGGTGCTCTACCTGATCTTCAATGAGGGGTACACCGCGTCCAGCGGGCCGGACCTGCACCGGCTCGAGCTGACCGGCGAGGCGATCCGGCTCGCCCGCGTCCTGCACGGGCTGCTGCCCGGAGACGGCGAGGTGGCCGGGCTGCTGGCGCTGATGCTGCTCACCGACGCGCACCGGGCCGCCCGGGTCGGCCCGGACGGCGAACTGGTGCCGCTGGCCGAGCAGGACCGGACCCGGTGGGATCGGACCGCCATCGAGGCCGGCGTCGCGCTGATCACCGAGGCGCTGACCTGGTCACCGCCCGGCCCGTACCAGCTCCAGGCGGCGATCGCCGCGGTGCACGCCGAGGCGCCGACGGCGGCGGCGACCGACTGGCGGCAGATCGCCGCGCTCTACCGGCTGCTCGCCCGGATCGCACCGAATCCGATGGTCACCCTCAACCAGGCGGTGGCGGTGGCCATGGTGGACGGGCCCGAGGCCGGGCTCGCCCTGCTCGCTCCGCTGGACGCCGACGAGCGGACCGCCGGGCACCACCGGCTCGCCGCGGTCCGGGCCCACCTGCTGGAGCTCGCCGGGCAGCTCGCGGCGGCGCGGGACGCGTACCTGGCGGCGGCCCGGGGCACCACCAGCCTGCCCGAGCAGCGTTATCTGGAGCTGCGGGCCAGTCGACTGGCCGGACCGCGATGAGTTCCGGCGGTGGCGGGAGTCGACGTGGCATGGGAATGGTGAGCAGTCAGTTGTCGATCTCGCTGGACGGGTACGTGGCCGGACCGGACCAGAGCCGGCAGGATCCGCTGGGCCGGGGCGGGCTGCGGTTGCACGAGTGGTTCTTCGGCCTGGACAGCTGGCGGGCGCAGCACGGGCTGACCGGCGGCGAGCGGGGCGTCGACGCCGATCTGGTCGAGGAGCTGACCCGCGACGTCGGGGCGTACGTGCTGGGCCGGCGGATGTTCGGCGGCGGCGACGGCGACTGGGACGAGAGCTGGCAGGGCTGGTGGGGCGACGACCCGCCGTTCCAAACCCCGGTGTTCGTGCTCACCCACCATCCCCGGGCACCGCTGGTGATGCGGGGCGGCACCGAGTTCCGGTTCGTCACCGACGGGATCGGGTCGGCGCTGCGGCAGGCCCGGGAGGCGGCGGGTGACCGGCAGGTGTCGGTCGGCGGCGGCGCGAGCACGGTCCGGCAGTACCTGGCCGCCGGGCTGATCGACACGTTGCATCTGCACCTGGTGCCGGTCCTGCTCGGGGCCGGCGAACGGCTCTTCGACGGAATCGCGCCGCGGCTGGAGCAGGTGGCGGTGGTGGCCGGGCCGACAGTGGCGCACCTGCGCTACCGCGTCCTGCGCTGATCGGGGCACCGGCCCCGGTGGCCGCGAGGCGACCGGGGCCGGCACCCGGGCGGCGGTCGGGAGCGGGAACGGAATCAGGGGATCTCAGGGTGCACCGGGGGCCGGACAGACAGCACGCCGGGCCGGTGAGATCACCGGCCCGGCGTGCGGAGTGCGTCGTACGTCAGCTCTTGAAGGCGTCCTTGATCTTCTCGCCGGCCTGCTTGAGCTTGGCTCCGGCCTGGTCGTTGCGACCCTCCGCCTCAAGCTGCTCGTTGTCGGTGGCCCGACCGGCGCCTTCCTTCAGCTTGCCGGCCGCGTCCTCGCTGGCGTTGTTGATCTTGTCGTCGATACCCATGTGCCAACCTCCATCGCGAGCGTCGCTACGCCACCAGCAGTACCCCTGCCATCGCCGGCCCAACCATCCCGGTCGGCTCCGCCGCTACACCCCGTCAACCGGAGCGGCCGGGCGGAACCGGCGCAGGCGCAGGCTGTTGGCCACCACGAAGACCGAGGAGAGGGCCATCGTGGCACCGGCGATCATCGGGTTGAGCAGCCCGGCGGCGGCCAGCGGCAGGGCCGCCACGTTGTAGCCGAAGGCCCAGAACAGGTTGCCCCGGATGATGCCGAGCGTGCGGCGGGAGAGCCGGATGGCGTCCACCGCGGCGTCCAGGTCGCCCCGGACGAGGGTGAGGTCGGACGCCTCGATCGCCACGTCGGTGCCGGTGCCCATGGCCAGCCCCAGGTCCGCCTGGGCCAGTGCCGGCGCGTCGTTGACCCCGTCACCGACCATCGCCACCGACCGCCCCTCAGCCTGGAGACGCTTGACCACGTCGACCTTTCCGGCCGGCAGCACCTCGGCGATCACCTCGTCCACGCCGACCTCGGCGGCGACGGCGCGGGCCACTGTCGTGTTGTCCCCGGTCAGCAGGACCGGGGTGAGCCCCAGGGCGCGCAGCCGGGCCACCGCCGCCCGGCTGGTCGGCCGGACCACGTCGGCGACCGCGAGCACACCCCGGGCCCGCCCGTCCCAACCGGCGACGATCGCCGTCCGACCTGTCGCTTCCGCGTCGGCGACCGCCCGCTCGACCTCCGGCGGTACGTCGAACCCGCGCTCGCGCAGCAGCCGGAGCCGACCGATCAGCACACTCCGGCCGTCCACCGTGGCGCTGACGCCCAGCCCCTCGACGTTGGCGAAGCCGGTCACCGGGGGCAGCGCCCCGGCCTCGGCGGCACCCGCGGCGACCGCCCGGGCGATCGGGTGCTCGGAGGCGGCTTCGACCGCCCCCGCGAGCCGGAGCAGCTCGGCACGGTCCGCACCGGCCGCCGGCACCACGTCCACCAGGGTCATCCGACCGGTCGTCACGGTGCCGGTCTTGTCCAGCACCACGGTGTCCACCCGCCGGGTCGACTCCAGCACCTCCGGTCCCTTGATCAGCACGCCGAGCTGGGCGCCCCGGCCCGTACCGACCAGGAGTGCGGTCGGCGTGGCCAGGCCGAGCGCGCAGGGGCAGGCGATGATCAGCACGGCCACCGCGGCGGTGAAGGCGGCGGTCGGCCCGGCGCCGGTGCCGAGCCACCAGCCGAGGGTGCCCACGGCGAGCGTGATGACGATCGGCACGAACACGCCGGAGATCCGGTCCGCCAGCCGCTGCACGGCCGCCTTGCCGCTCTGGGCCTGCTCGACCAGGTCGGCCATCCGGGCGAGCTGGGTGTCCCCGCCGACCCGGGTGGCGGTGACGACGAGCCGACCGCCCGCGTTGATCGTGGCACCCACCACGCCGTCTCCCGGGCCGACCTCGACCGGGACCGACTCGCCGGTGAGCATGCTGGCGTCGACGGCCGAGGTGCCCTCGTCGACGACGCCGTCAGTGGCGATCTTCTCGCCGGGGCGGACCACGAACCGGTCACCGACGGCGAGTTGGTCCACCGGGATCAGGGTCTCCACCCCGTCGCGGAGCACCGCCACCTCCTTGGCGCCCAGTTCGAGCAGGGCGCGCAGGGCGGCGCCGGCGGTCCGCTTCGAGCGGGCCTCGAAGTAGCGGCCGGCCAGGATGAACACCGTCACCCCGGCGGCGGCCTCAAGGTAGATGTTGCCGGCGCCGTCGGTGCGGGTGATGTCGAAACGGAACGGGTGCGTCATCCCGGGCATCCCGGCATCGCCGAGGAAGAGCGCCCAGAGCGACCAACCGAACGCGGCGAGGGTGCCCAGCGAGACCAGGGTGTCCATGGTCGCCGCGCCGTGCCGCAGGTTGGTCCAGGCGGCCCGGTGGAACGGCAGCCCGCCCCAGACCACCACCGGGGCGGCCAGCGTCAGCGACAGCCACTGCCAGTAGTCGAACTGCCAGGCCGGCACCATCGCCAGCACGACCACCGGCACGCTGAGCGCCGCCGACACCCAGAGTCGGGTACGCGGGCCACGCAGCGCGTCCACCGGTTCCTCGGCCGTGGACGGCGGGGACGGCAGAGCGGCCGTGTAGCCGGTCTTCTGCACCGTGTCGATCAGGTCGTCCGGCGTGACGCCGTCGACGTACCGGACGGTGGCCTTCTCGGTGGCGTAGTTGACGGTCGCGCTGACCCCGTCCATCCGGTTCAGCTTCTTCTCGATCCGGGCGGCGCAGGCGGCGCAGGTCATTCCGCCGATCGCCAACTCGATCCGGTTCGGCGCCTCGGGCAGCGATCTGCTGGTGGTGGTCATCATCTGGTCCCGTCAGTTGTGCCCGTGCCCGGGGGTGCCGTGGTCGGCGTCCCCGGTCGGCGCGGGTCCGGTCGGGGTGGGATCGCCACCGGTCGTCGGTGCGCCGGTGGGCGGGGTGCCGGCGACCACTGTGAACTCGGCAGTGTGCACCGACCCGCCGTGCCGGAAGTCGAGGTAGAGCCGGTAACTGCCGGCCGAGGGCACCTCGGCGAAGAAGGTGACGGCCGGACCGGGCGGTGTGCGCCCGTCGCCGGGTGTCCCCTCCGGGTGCACGTGCAGGTACGCCAGGTCACCGCGGCGCAGCGCCACGAGATGGCCGTACGCGCCCAGGTAGGGCTCCAGGTCGGTCACCGGCTGCCCGTCCCGGCTGACGGTCAGCGTGAGCGGCGACGTGCGGCCGGGCTGCACCTCGCCGGCCAGGGTGACCGTGTAGCCGTCGACGGTCGTGCTGGTCACCGGCGCGGGCAGCGGCCGTTCGGCCAGCGTTCCGGGGACCGTCACGTCCACACCGAGGGTCAGTGGCTCTCCCCCGGTCGGGGCGAAGTCGGCGAACGCCCGCCACTGACCGGGGCCGGCCAGCGGGGTGGCGACCCGCCAGGTGCCGTCCGGGGCCAGGTCGGGATGCACGTGGCGGAAGCCGGAGAGGTCCCGCCGGGCGACGATGAGATGCATCCGCTTGTCATGCGCCACGTCGAACCGGGTCACCGGTCGACCGTCCGGGCCGCCGATCCGGAAGGCGAACTCGCCGGCCGGCGCGGCTACCGGTTGGAGGGTGTAGCCGCGGTCGGAGACGAGCAGGCCGCCGGGGAGCCGGTCGGCCGCCTCGCCGTGCTCTCCCTGGCCGGTCGGGCCCGGCTGGTGGCCGGCGCCGTCGTCGTGCCGGCTCTCGGCGACCGGGGCGGCGGGACCGGCCACCTGACCGATCCCGTACGCCGCCCCGAACACCGCCGCGAGGCCGAGGGCGAATCCGCCCAGTCTGGTCACCGTGTTCATGCCGGGCCTCTCGATCACGCCTCGACGAGGTCGTAGCCGGCCTCGTCGACGGCGGCCCGGACGACCTCCACGTCCAGCGGCTGGTCGCTGCTGACGGTGACCCGGCCGGAGCCGAGGTCGACCTGAACCTCGCGCACACCGGCGATGGCGCCGACCTCGGCGCTGACCGCGCTCACGCAGTGCCCACAGGTCATGCCCTGCACCTGGTACGTCGTGTTGACCATCGAACCGTCTCCCTCCGCCACCTCCGAGCATATACCCCCCAGGGGTAATTCGAAGGCGGACCTCTGCCCTTGTGTTGTACCGGTACCCGGTGGGGGTATTCCGACAGGAAGGGACAGTACCATACCCCCCAGGGGTAGGCTATCCTGGTCGCCATGACCGCACCCACTCCGATCCGCGGATACACCGCCAGCAAGGACCAGCTGCTCGCGCGGCTCCGCCGTGTCGAGGGGCAGGTCCGGGGCATCGAGAAGATGGTCGACGACGACCGATACTGCATCGACGTGCTCACCCAGATCTCCGCGATCCAGGCCGCGCTGGACAAGGTGGCGCTGGGGCTGCTCGACGGGCACGCGCGGCACTGCATGCACGAGGGCGCCGCCGAGGGCCGGGCCGACGAGATGGCCACCGAGATGATGGCGGCGGTCGGCCGGCTGATGAAGCGCGGTTGAGACCCGGTGACGGCCCGGCCCGACCGGGCCGTCAGTCGGGCTCCGGGTCCAGGCGCACCCCACGCAGCAACTGGGCGTTGAGCGCCACCACGATGGTGGACGCGGACATCAGCACCGCGGCCAGCGCCGGGCTCAACGCCACCCCGGCCGACGCCAGCACCCCGGCCGCCAGCGGCAGCGCCACCACGTTGTAGCCCGCCGCCCAGGCCAGGTTCTGCCGCATCTTGCGGTACGACGCCCGGGAGAGCCGGACCACGGCACCGACCCCGCGCGGGTCCGACGAGGCCAGCACCACCCCGGCGGACTCGATCGCCACGTCGGTGCCCGCGCCGATCGCGATGCCGACGTCGGCGCGCGCCAACGCCGGCGCGTCGTTCACCCCGTCGCCGACCATCGCCACGGTCAGTCCCCGCCGCTGAAGCTCAGCCACCCGGCCGTCCTTCTCCGCCGGCAGCACCTCGGCGAAGACCTCGTCGACTCCCCGCCGGAACCCCAGGTCGGCGGCGACCGCCTCGGCCACCGGACGGGCGTCGCCGGTGATCATGGCGATGGTGCGGACACCCGCGGCGCGCAGCTCGACGATGGCTTCCCGGGCCTCCGGACGCACCTCGTCGGTCAGTGCGAACGCGCCGAGCACGGCGGCCGGCATCCGTACCAGGTACAGCACCGCGGCGCCCCGCGCCGACCACTGGCCGATCGCCGCATCCAACTCGGCCGGGAGCGACAGGCCCAGCTCCCGTACCAACGCCGGCCCGCCCACCGCGTACTCCGTACCGTCGACGGTGGCCTGCACCCCGCGGCCCGGCAACGACCGGAACCCGGCGGCCGCGGCCGGGCCGACGCTCCCGGCCGCCGCCACGATCGCCCGGGCCAGCGGGTGCTCGCTGTCGGACTCCACGCCGGCCGCGATCCGTAGCACCTCGTCCCGCCCGACGCCGGGTGCCGTCACCAGGTCGGTGACCACGTGCTCGCCCCGGGTCAGGGTGCCGGTCTTGTCGAACAGCACAGCGTCGACGGTCCGCATCCGCTCCAGCGCCAACCGGTCCTTGACCAGGATCCCGGACCGCGCGGCCAGTGCGGTGGAGAGCGCGACGACCAGCGGAATGGCCAGTCCGAGCGCGTGCGGGCAGGCGATCACCAGGACCGTGACGGCGCGGACCACCGCCTCGTCGGGCCGGCCGAGCGCGGTCCAGACCAGCACGGTCAGCACGGCGGTGCCGGTGGCCAGGTAGAACAGCGCGGCGGCGAACCGGTCGGCCAGCAGCTGGGCCCGCCCACCGGAGCGCTGCGCCTGCGCGACCATCCGCTGGATGCCGGCGAGCGCGGTCTGCTCGCCCAGCGCCTCGACGCGGACCCGGATCGCCGAGTCGGTGGCGACGGTACCGGCCACCACCCGGCCCCCTGCCGACCGGGCGACCGGACGCGACTCTCCGGTGATCATCGACTCGTCCAGCTCGGCGGCGCCGTCGACGATCCGGCCGTCCGCCGGAACCCGCCCACCGGGCCGGACCAGCACCACGTCGCCGACCCGCAGCTCGGTCACCGACACCGGCTCGACCCGCCCGTCCGCCGCTACCCGCTCGGCATCGTCGGGCAACAACGCGGCCAGTGCCTCGAGCGCGCCCCTGGCCTGACCGATGGCCTTCATCTCCTGCCAGTGCCCGAGCAGCATGATGGTGACCAGCGCGGCCAGCTCCCACCAGAAATCCAGGTCGAAGGCACCCACGCTGGTGGCCAGTGACGCGGTGTAGGCGACGGTGATGGCCATCGCGACCAGCAGCATCATGCCGGGCGCCCGATCGCGGACCTCGCGGACCGCGCCGACCAGGAACGGCCAGCCGCCCCACCAGAACACCACCGAGCCGAGCACGGGCCCGACCCAGGACCGGCCCGGGACGTCCAGCCCGAGGCCGAGCCGGTCCAGCACCAGGTGGCTGGTCAACACCACCGGCACGGTGAGAGCGAGGCAGACCCAGAACCGGCGGCGGAACATCGCCGGGTCGTGACCGGCGTGCTTGTCGTGCTGATGCGGCCCGCCGTCGGCGTGTCGCTGATGGCCACCGGGCCCGGCGTGGCGCTCGTCGCCGGCGGGACGATCGGGGTCGGGCGGTGACGGAGCGGGCATGGCTCCAACATGCCGCTCCGGCAACCGCCACGCGGGCGGTTCGACCACTCCGACACTCCGCCACGACCTGCGTCCCCGGGTCGGGCTGGTTAGCATTCCGACGATGGCCCTCCGGATCCCGCTACGCAGTTGGGCAGAGGTGCCGCCACGCTGTGGCGTCGCCTCCGGCCGACCGGGCCGAGTTCTCACCCTTCGTGATCATGCGGTCGCCATCCAGCGATCCTGCGCGCTCGCCGCCGCTTTCCCGCGGCGGCGGTGAACCGACCGGCCCGTCGGCACGTACCCCGCACCGGATCGTTGGGAGTCTCGCATTGGGTTCCGACCACACCCGCTCCGCTCCGTCCGCCCCGCCCCGGGTGCGACGGATCCTCGTCGCGACGGTGGTGCCCCTCTTCGTCGCGACCGTGGTCGCCGCGGTCGTGCTCTGGCCCCGCGACGGGTCACCGCGGACCGACGGCGGCACGAACGTGCCGCGCTACCACGGCACGGTGACCCGGGTGGTGACCGAGCCGTGCCCACCGGCGGCGCCGGGCCCCGAGGGCACACCGAGCGTCGGGGATGGGCCGTGCGGCACGGTGGACGTCCGGGTGAACGACGGGTCGGCCTCCGGCCAGCGGGTCCAGACACCGGTGCCGGCCGGACCCGGCGCGCCCCGGGTCGAGGTCGACGACGAGGTGATCCTGGTCGAACTGACCGACCCGACCGATCCCACCGCCAGCAGTTGGAACATCGCCGAACACCAGCGCGGCACGCCGCTGCTGTGGCTGGCGGTGATCTTCGCGGCCGCGATCGTCGCGTTCGGCCGGTGGCGGGGGCTGGCCGCGCTGGCCGGCCTGGCCGCGAGCTTCGCCATCCTGCTCACCTTCGTGCTGCCCGGAATCGGCGCCGGCCGGTCACCGCTGCTGGTAGCGGTGGTCGGCGCCGCGCTGATCATGTTCGTGGTGCTCTACCTGACGCACGGGGTCAGCGCGCAGACCTCGGTCGCGGTGCTCGGCACCCTGGGCAGCCTGGTGCTCACCGGCGTACTGGCCACCATCGTCAGCGGTGCCACGCACCTCACCGGCTTCGGCAGCGAGGACGCCACCGCCCTGTCGATGTTCCAGGCCGACGTGGACCTGCACGGCCTGCTGCTCGCCGGGATCATCATCGGCTCTCTCGGCGTGCTGGACGACGTGACGGTCACCCAGGCGGCCACCGTGGCCGAGCTGGCCAACGCCAACCCCGGGTTGACCCGGTTGCAGCTCTACCGGGCCGCGACCCGGGTCGGCCGGGCACACATCGCCTCCACCGTCAACACCATCGTGCTGGCGTACGCGGGCGCCTCGTTGCCGCTGCTGCTCCTGCTCACCGCCGACTCGCGACCGATCGGACAGATCCTGACCAGCGAGTTCCTCGCGCAGGAGATCGTTCGCAGCGGCGTCGCCACGCTCGGGCTGATCGCCGCCGTACCGCTGACCACCGGGCTGGCCGCGATGGTGACCGCAGCCGGCCGGCAGCCCACCGCGCGCGCCGCCGAAGCGCCCGCCCCGCGACCCCAGCCCGACCGCGCCGAGGCACTGGCCGCACTGAGCTTCCCGCGCACGGGTCGGTCCGACCCCACGTCGCCCGACCCGGCGCGGACCACCCCCTCATCCACCGCCACCGACCGGTGGCCAGAGCCGAACAGGAGCACGGATACGGCATGGTGACACTCCTCAACGTGACCGGATGGGGCGTCCGCCCTGAGAACCGCATCACTGGTCACTCAGCGCCATGGCGAAATGACGCTTTTAGTCGGTATCAGGGCGTAGCTCAGCCGGTGGGCTCTCGGGTAACCTCGCTGCCGGTTACCGATGTAGGCGCTAAGCGGCGCCTGCGGTGCCACCGCCCAATCGCCAACCGGCGAGCCGGGAACCCAGGTACGTGGGGTGAATCCGCGACAGCGGTAGGGGCCACTTCCGCCCCGAACCCGTCAGCTAACCCGGTCGGCGGTCGACGGAAGGGAACATTGTGACGGCACCCCTACGCCGCTGGTTGACACCCGTGGTGGCCGTGATCGCCGCACTGACCGTGCTCGCCGGCCCCCTCCCGGCCCACGCCGCCCCGACGACCCCCACACCGTCCGGGCACGAGGAGGACGGCGAGCCCGCGCTGCTCAACGACGTGATCGAGCAGACCAACCGCAAATACTCGGCGGCCAAGTCCAAGCTGAACAAGTCGAAGCAGAAGCAGCTGCAGCTGGCGCTGGAGGTCGACAAGGCCAAGGCCGACCTGGCCGCACTGGCGCCGGAGGTCGGGCAGATCGCCGCCCAGTCGTACCGCACCGGCCGGATCGGCCCGATGGCGATGCTGCTGGAGAGCGAAGCCCCCGACTCGTTCGTCCAACGTGCCGCCGCGCTCGATGAGATGAACATGGTCAACGAGAAGAAGCTCGCCGAGGTCAACGCGGTGAAGGCCCGCGCCGAGCAGGCCAAGCTGGCCCTCGACGTGGAGGTCCGCGAGCAGCAGAAGCAGACCGCCCTGATGGCCAAGGAGAAGCGCGACGCGGACAAGGCGCTCGCCCTGGTCGGCGGGAAGGGCTTCACCGGCGGGCTGGTCTCGGCGACCTCGCCGGTCGCCCGGCTCGGCCCGGGCCGGACCTCCGACGGCGACTGGAAGTCCGAGTCGTGCAGCGAGAACGACCCGACCACGTCCGGCTGCGTCACCCCGCGCACGCTGCACGCGTACAAGGAGGTCAAGCGGGCCGGCTTCAACCGGTTCGTCGGCTGCTACCGATCCGGGGGGCCGTGGGAGCACCCGAAGGGCCGCGCCTGCGACTGGTCCCTGCAGAAGAGCGGCTTCAGCCCGTGGCACAACGAGGACACCCGGACGTACGGCAACAACGTCGCCGCGTTCCTCATTCGCAACGCCGACCGGCTCGGCATCTACTACGTGATCTGGAACCGGCAGATCTGGTTCCCGGCGACCGGCTGGAAGTCGTACAGCGGGCCGTCGAACCACACCGACCACGTGCACATGTCACTGCTCTGACCCACGCGTTCCCTGTCGAGGGCCGTCCCGCGTCACGCGGGGCGGCCCTCGACGCGTTCAGGCTGCGGGCGCGGCGGGCGTGCCGGCGTCGATCGGTACGTCGAGCGTCGTGGCCGGCACGGCGGCCACCGGACGCACGACTCCGGCGGAGAGCCGGTACGACACCCCCACCACCGCGCACCGCCCCCGCGCCACCTCGGCGGCCAGCACGGGCGACTGCCCGAGCAGCGCCTCGACGGTCTGGGCGATGTGGATGTCGACTATGCCGTCGATGTCGTCCACCCCCTCCTCCTCGGCCCGACGCAGGCTGGGCAGCACGGCGTCGACCACCGCGCGCAGGTGCCCCTGGGGCGGGGTGCCGGTGGCCGCCGACTCCCGGGCGGCCTGCACCGCACCACACGAGTCGTGCCCGAGCACCACCACCAGCGGGGTGCCGAGCACGGTCACCGCGTACTCCACGCTGCCCAGCACCTCCGGGCCGGTGGTGTGCCCGGCGGTACGGACCACGAACAGGTCGCCCAGCCCACGATCGAAGATGATCTCGGCGGCCAAGCGGGAGTCGGAGCAGCCGACGATCACCGCGAAGGGGTGCTGCCCGTCGGCCACCGCGGCCCGGTGTCCGGCATCCTGGTTGGGGTGACGGGGTGCGCCGCGGACGAAGCGCCGGTTTCCGGCGGC
Source organism: Micromonospora coriariae (assembly GCF_900091455.1). NCBI lineage: Bacteria > Bacillati > Actinomycetota > Actinomycetes > Micromonosporales > Micromonosporaceae > Micromonospora > Micromonospora coriariae. The sequence goes on from NZ_LT607412.1 coordinate 2,147,176, forward strand.
CAGCTCGGCGTACGCCTGGGCCGGCTCGGTGAGCGCTGGAGTCGGGTCGGCAGTACGCTGCGAACCCGGCTGCCGGCCGGGTGTACCGGGATTGCTCATCCCCGCACCTCTTTCCACGCGTTTGACCTGCTCAACCGACTCATCAGCGGGGCGGCGGCGGGCGCTGGTCCGGGCTCCACGGTCACACGCACCACAAGATGCGTCAAGCTATACGTGATATAGATTTCATACGTTGCCCCTCGGGCCGGTGCTCCGGCGGCGCTCCGGGGGCACGAGGTACGGGAGAGGCGGACCCACGATGGCGAGCTCGGCGACGGCGGCCGGCGACACCGGCGGCCGGAACTGGACGTTCCTCACCAACCACGGGCACGTGCTGCTGGCCATCGGCCGCGACCCCACCGCGCGGCTGCGCGACGTGGCGGCCGAGGTCGGCGTGACCGAGCGGGCCGCGCAGGCGATCGTCGCCGACCTGGAGGCCGGCGGCTACCTGCGCCGCACCCGTGTCGGGCGGCGCAACGAGTACACCCTCAACCCGGCCGGCCACTTCCGGCACCCCGCCGAGGCCGACCGCCAGGTCGGCGCCCTGCTCGCGCTCTTCGCCGAGACACCCGCCCCGGAGGCCGCCCGCCGCGCCTGACCGCAATCGCCGGGCCGTTGCCCGACCGGGACACAGCGGTAATCTCTGCGGGTGCGCGAATGCCTGCCGTTGAGCGCGACCGACCCGTCCCGCCGCCGTACCGGACGTGCCGTCCGCGCCGTCCTCAGTGGAACGCTGGCGGTCCTGCTCGGCGCCGCCCTGGTGGCCGTACCCTCCCCGGCGGTCGCGGCGCCGCCCACCTGCGGCCCAGCTGGCGAGGACGGCCTGGTGGAGATGCCGTGGGCACTGCGCCGGCTGGACCCGGCCTCGGCCTGGCCGCTGTCCCGGGGCGACGGCGTGACGGTGGCGGTCATCGACTCCGGGGTCTCTGCCGCCCACCCGCTGCTCAAGGGCCAGGTGATCGAGGGCCGGGACTTCAACGGCCTGGAGGCCAAGCAGGGCCAGTGCGACATGGCCGGGCACGGCACGATGGTGGCCGGCATCATCGCCGGCAAGGAGGGCACCGGCGTACCGTTCAGCGGCATCGCCCCGGCCGCCCGCATCCTGCCGATCCGGGTACTGCCGGACACCAGGGGCACAAACGACGAGGCGCTGCCCGGGCAGATCGCCGCGGCCATCGACTACGCGGTGCAGCAGGGCGCCGATGTGATCAATCTGTCCCTGGTGACCCTGGACCGCCCCGAGCTCAAGGCGGCGGTCGAGAACGCGCTCGCGAAGCGGGTGGTACTGGTTGCCGCCGCCGGCAACCGGCAGGAGCAGCAGCAGGAAAAGACGGGCTACCCGGCCGCGTACGACGGTGTGATCGCCGTGGCCGGCGTCGACGAGCAGGGCGGCCACGTGGGCACCTCGGTCAGCGGCGCCTACGTCGACGTCGCCGCGCCGGGGTTGAACATCGTCGGCCCGGCCCCGCGCGGCACCGGCTACCGCGCCGAACCGACCGGCGGCACCAGCTTCGCCGCCGCGTACGTGTCGGGAGTGGCCGCGCTCGTCCGGGCCGCCCACCCGGGACTCGACCCACACCAGGTCGCCGACCGGCTGGAACGGACCGCGGACAACCCGCCGGACGGGCACAACGCGGAGGTCGGCTACGGCGTGGTCAACCCGTACCGGGCCGTGTCGAGCCTGCTGGGCACCCGTACCGATCCGCCCGCCGGTGCGCTTCCGGCGCCCGCCCGGTCGGACGACCCGCTGAGCTGGCAACGCACCGCCGCGATCTGGGCCGCCGCGATCGGCGGGCTGCTCGCCGCGCTGCTGCTGGCCGCCCGGCCGATCGTGAACCGGGGCCGCCGGCGCGGCTGGCGCCCGGGCCGGCGCACCGACTCACCGATCACCAACTGACCGGCGCCGGTTTGATCGCGCCTGACTCGCCGGGCGGTGGTCGTGCGCACCACGGCACCGACGGGTCGTCCTCGTCGATGCCGTGGTGTCCCGACGATCAGCGCAGGATGCCGGAGGTGCCACCGCCGTCGGCGCCCCACACGTCCTCGTCCTCCTCCAGCCAGGTGTTGCGGGGAGCCTCCTCCTCGCCGTAGCCGGCGCCCGCACCGGCGCCCATCCCGGCCATACCCGCGCCTCGCGCACCCGCGCCGCGGCCGCCGGCCCCGGCACCCGTCGCGCCCCGACCGGCACCACCCCGGCCGGCACCGCCGCCGGCGGCGCCACCCATCCCGGGTGCCATGCCGCCGCCCGCGCCCAACTTGCCGCCCGCGCCGACGCGACCGCTGCCCCGGCCACCGCCGCGGCCGGCGCCCGCCGCGCCACCACCCATCATCGGGCCCATGCCGGGGGAAACCGCCCGACCGAGCGCGCCGCCGCCCGCGAGAGCGCCGGTGCCAGCGCCCGCGCTACCCAGGCCGCCGCCGCTGCCGAGCCCACCGGCACCACCCAGACCGGAGGAGCCCAGCCCGCCGCCGCCCAGGCCGGAGCCGAGACCGGGCGCGCCGCCCCCGCCGGCACCCGCCAGCCCGCTGCTGTAGTCGTCCGGCAGACCGCCGGTGCCCGGCACCCCGCCGGTGCCGGGGTAGGCGCCCGAACCGGTGTCGTAACCGCCGGAGAGGTCGGGGTGCGCGCCGGAACCGCCGGGCAGGCTACCCGTGTCCGGCATGCCCTTGGCGTCGATCGAGGGCTTGCCGCCCAGGTCGCCGATGGACGGTTTACCGCCGATGTCCGGTACGGAGCCGACCCCGCCACCACCGCCGCCACCGTTGTCCAGCTTGGGAATCTCGGTCTTCGGTGTCTTGTTCTCGAAGCCGCTCGCGTCACCCGGGGTGCCCGGGGCGATGTTCTGGTAGTCGCCGCTGACCCGCTGGTAGACGCCGGCCGCCTCCTCGGACCGGTCGTTGATCCAGTCGGCGACCGCGGTCACCGGATCCAACCAGCCGAGGAAATCCGGCGCGACCTTGGCCTCGAAGAAACCCACGCTGAGGGTCAGCTTGGCGTTCCGTGCCTCCAGCACGTCGTTGACGCAGGTCGCCGGGACCGGAAAGTCCCGCTGGGCGGCGGTGAGTTTCTCGGCGGCGCTCTTGAGCGACTGGACGATGCCGGTGCCCTTCTCGGCATCCGCCACGATGTTCCCGGTGTCCTTGGCGATCTGCTCGACGTGACCCTTGAACGCCTCGTACGCCGGGCCCTTCCAGACCGTGCCCAGGTCCTTGATGTTGGTGTCGAGACTCTGCTTGACGTTGTTGAGATTCTTGATCAGCTGTTCCCAGCCGAGGGCGGCGCTCTCCACGTCACCCGGCCGGCCGTCGATGACGACCTTCTGGCACATCTCTTCCCAGCTCAGGCCCATCTGCGTCCTCCCCGTTCTAGCGACCGTCGCCGTTGCCGGCCACGTCGCCGAAGACCCGCTGCATGTCGGCGGCGGACATCGCGTTGGCGTGCTCCGCCGTCTCGTAGTTTTCCTTGACCTGACGCAGTGCCTCCGCCGCGTCGTACAGGCTCTGGGAGAGCCGCCGGACGCCGCTCTCGGTGCCCTGGTAGAGCCCCTGGTGCTTGGCTGCCAACCGGCCGGCCCAGTCGAAGCCGCCGAGCGGGCTCGCCGGGCCACCGGGCGCCCCGGCCGCCGCGCCGGCACCCGCACCGCCCATCAGGTCCTGGATGTCGACCATGTCGTAGGAGAGCTTGTTCAGGTACGCCGCATGGGTCTCCAGCCAGTCGATGGCCGAGTCCAGGCTGGTGGCGTCCCACTCGGTCTTGACGCCGGCCTCGCCGGGCGCGGTGACCAGACCCTTCGGCGTCGCGGCATGGTTGACGTTGTCGATCTCGAAGCCGGTCACTGCCAGACCCGGCGTCATCACCCCGGCCGCCGGAACCGGGATGTAGATGTCGTTTGCCTCGAACCGTTCCGGCTGCTTGGTCGTGTCGTCCGTCATCGGTCCCCTCCCCAAAAACCTGACTGGTGGTCCGCGCTCACTGCTGCTGTGGGCCGGGTGGCGGTGGAACGTGCCCCGGGCCGGCACCCGGCCAGCCGGGCCCGCCCGTCGGCGGTGCCGGGGCGGCCTGAGCCGGCGGATAGCCGGGCGCGGGTTGGCCCGGCGGCGGATAGCCCGGCGTGGTCTGAGCCGGCGGATAGCCCGGCGGTGGGTACCCCGGCGCGGGCTGGCCCGCCGGCGGACCGTAGCCCGGGCCGGGCTGTTGCGGTGGAGCCTGAGCCGCTGGTGTCGGCCAACCGGGCGGACCCGCGGGCCAACCGGACGGCGGCCCCGGAGGGCCGGGAAGCGGGCCGCCGACGGCCGCCCGCGCGCGCCGCTTGCGACGCCGCAGCACCACCAGCAGGATGACCAGCGCGACAATCGGCACGGCCAGGCAGAGCCCCACCTGGACGATGGCACCGGCCCTGTTGCTGACCCCGAACTCGACAGCCGGACCGTCATCGTCGCCGGGCCGGGCGGCACCGCCACCGGGCCGGGTCGGATCGGCCGCCGCGCCCTCCAGCAGCGGATTGGCCGTGACCGCCGGCACCGAGCGGGTCAGCGCGGCGAGCGGGTCGACCGCACCGAAGCCGAACTGCGGGTCCCGACCGGCCGGCCCGGCATCGCGTGCGGTCTTGACCAGCCGGTTGATGACGTTGACCGCGTCGAGGTTCGGATACCTGGCCCGGACCAGCGCCGCCACCCCGGAGAGGATGGCGGCTGCCGAGCTGGTGCCGCTGGCCACCGTGTAGCCGTTCGGCGAGACCGCCTTGGGCGCCGGCCCGATGATGCTCTCCATGGGCGCGGCGAGCACGATCTCCGGACCCTGCACCGAGCCGGCGAAGAAGCCACCGCGCTTGTTCAGCCCGGAAACGGCGATCACGCCGGGGATGTTGGCCGGAACGGTGACCTGCCGGTCGCCCTCCTCGACGTTTCCGGCGGAGACGACCACCACCGCGTCCTTGCCCAGGGCGTACTTCACGGCGTCCGTCAGGTCCGGGTCGGGGCGAGCCGGGTCACCACCGTAGGAGATGTTGATGACGTCCGCGCCCGCGTCCGCCGCCCAGCGGATCGCGAGGACCATGTCGATGCCGGCCGCACGGGGCCCCATGGAGACCGGGAGGATCTTCGCGGCCGGCGCGATGCCCAACTCCCGTGTCGTGCTCCCACCGCGGCCGGCGATGATGCCGGCCATCGAGGTGCCGTGCCCGGACTCCGGGTCGTCGTCGCGCCGCCCGTCCGGAGCGGCGGCGGCATTCACCCCGTGCCCCGGCAGCACCTGACCGCGCAGGTCAGGGTGCGAAGGGTCCACACCGGAGTCGATGACCGCGACCACCACGCCCTTGCCCTGGGTGATCTTGTGCGCCTGGGGAATCTTCAGCGAGTCGAGATACCACTGCAGGCCACGGACCGTGTCGGCGGCGTGGGCGGGTGCCGGCACCACGGCGGAGGCCATCGCGGTACACAACGCCAACACGGCCGCGGCGGTGAACCGCGCCGAACGGAAAGACTTCCCCGTACCCATCGCTCTCCCAGAACCTGTGTCGACGCCAACGCAGTGCGGCTCCGGTCCGGTCGAACCGGACCGGAGCCGCACCGGTGATTGTCTCAGCCCCACACCTTGGCGTTGCTCATCTCGGTGGAGACGTAGTTCTCGCGGGCGATGCCGACAGCGCCGCCGATCTCGTTCAGGATCCGGTTGATGTCCCGGACCGACGAGTCCCACTTCGCCTGGTGCTGCTCGTAGGCCGCCCGGTCCTCGCCGTCCCACTGGAGCTTGGACAGCATCGACCGCAGCGTGTCCAGCTTCTCGTCGATGGTCTTCGAGATGGCCTGCATCTGCTGGTTGCTGCTCTCGAGGACCGCGTAGTCAACCTTGATCGTCACGATTTCCTCCTCTGCTAACTACGGATCACGGGTTGAGAGCAGAGTGGAACTTGTCCAGCATCTGCTGCTGCTCTTCGTCGTTGACCTGGTGCGTCGTACCCGACTTGTCGAGCAGGTCAGCGATGCTGTCCATCGCCGTCAGCAGGTTGACGGTGTCCTCGTTCCAGCGCTGCATGAGCGACTGGAAACCAGTGGACGCCTGACCCTTCCACGCCATGGCCAGGTCGTCGACTACGTTCCACAGCTTCTTCAGCTCGCCGTCGACCTCGCTGCGCGTGGACCGCACGTCACTCGCGGCGGTATGCAGAGTCGCAGCTTCGACCTCGAACGCCATGCTTCACACCCTTCCGTCATGTTGTGGCGGCGGCTTTGCCGCGCCCCTCCCCCGCGGCAAGGCAGCAACACCCCACCGACGGACACTCCAGTGAAGACCGTAGCGGAACGGGTCCAGCCCGCGCAGCCCTGACCGGCCGCGTTCGATGGATAGTGGTGAATCAGGGCATGCAAATCAGGAACGTGACCGGAGTTGCCTCGCCACGCTGACCGCCAGCACGACCACCAGCAGAGCCACCGCCAGCCAGAGCGCCGGTACTTCCAGCGCCCGGTGCGCCACCACCGGAGTGAGCGCGACGACGCCCGTGACGAGCACCAGCTCGCCGGCTCGTCGGACCCGCGTCGACCTGCCGATCTGGGCGATCAGGGCCAGGCCGAGGAAGGCCGGGATGGTCAACAGGAAGTACCCGAACAGGTAGACCAACACCTGCGGCATCATCCCCCCGTCCGATGGTCAGCGTTCGGTCGAGCGTTCCGTGCCCTCGCCGATCCTGCTGCCCCTGCCACCCCGGGCGCGCCCGGGGCTCGACCGGGACGGGAATCCGACACGGCCGCGAACCGGTCGCCCCGACGGTCGCCGGCGACAGTGGTGAACGGCACTCCGCCGGCGACCGGAACGACCGGGCCCGAGCCGACCCTCGTCACGACGGCTCGGACCAGGCGGTCTGGATCAGCTGCTGGCCATCCCGACGGCGGACGAGAGTGCCCCGGCCGGGCGGCTGCGGGCTCGGTCGCAACGTGCCGAAGACCGCGCCCTCCTCCCGGTTGCCGGACATCAGCAGACCGGGCGAGTCCAACTCGCGCAACCGTTGCAGCACCGGCTCGTAGAGCGCCCGGGACACACCGCCGACCCGGCGGGTGATGATCAGGTGCAGGCCGATGTCGCGGGCCTGCGGCAGCAGCTCCTGAAGGGCGCTGAGCGGATTGCTGCCGCCGGACGCCACCAGGTCGTAGTCGTCCACCAGGATGTACAGGTCCGGGCCCTTCCACCAACTGCGGTCGCGCAGTTGCGCGGTGGTGACGTCCGGGCCGGGCAGACGGTTGGCCAGCGCGCTGCGGATCGAGCCGAGGCCCTGGGCGAACGCCTGGTTGGATGGGGCGTAGTCCAACAGGTGGTCGCCCTCCACCGCGCCCAGCAGCCCGCGCCGGTAGTCGGCGATCACCAGACGGGCCTGCGCGGGGGTGTACCGCTCGGTGATGCCCCGGGCGATCAGCCGCAGCAGGTTGGTCTTGCCGCACTCGGCATCGCCGAAGACCGTCAGGTGCGGCTCGTTGGCCAGATCCAGGTAGACCGGCGCGAGCGCGGACTCGTTGACCCCGATCGGCAGGCCGGGCGCCGACCGGTCGATGATCCGGGCCAGTTCGGCCACGGGCAACCGGCGCGGCAACAGCCGCACCTTCGGCGCCGGCCGGCCCGGCCAGTTGTCCGCCACGTGCCCGGCCAGGGCGATCGACGCCTCACTCAGGTCCTCGATGTCCCGGCGGCCGTCGATCCGTGAGATGGCGGTGAGGAAGTGCAGCTTGTCGCGGGTCAGACCACGACCCGGCGCCTTCTCCGGCACGTTCGTCGCCGCGCGCCGGTCGATCTCGGACTCCGACGCGTCACCCAGGCGCAGCTCCAGCTTGGTGCCGAGCAGGTCCCGCATGTTGATCCGGATCTCCGCCCAGCGCACAGCGGTGAGCACCACGTGCACGCCGAAACCGAGGCCCCGGTTGGCCAGCGTGGTGATGGTCTGCTCCAGCTCCTCGTACTCCTGGCGCAGTGTGTTCCAGCCGTCCACCACCAGGAACACGTCGCCGAACGGGTCGTCGGCGAACTCGCCGGCGGCCCGGCGGCGGCGGTAGCTCGCCACCGAGTCGATGCCGTGCTGGGCGAAACGCGTCTCCCGGTCGTCCAGGACGGCGACCACCTCGGCCACCGTACGGCGCACCGCCTCGACGTCCCGCCGGCCGGCGACCCCGGCCATGTGCGGCAGCCGCTCCAGGCTGCGCAGCGCGCCGCCGCCGAAGTCCAGGCAGAAGAACTGCACCTCGCGCGGAGTGTGCGTGAGCGCCAGCGAGGCGAGCAGCGAACGCAGCATCGTGCTCTTGCCGCTGAGTGAGCGGCCGACGATGACCACGTTGCCGCCGGCACCGGCCAGCTCCACCATCATCGGGTCGCGGCGCTGCTCGTACGGGCGGTCCACCACACCGACCGGCACGGTGAGCCGTCCCCGGCCCGGCCAGGACGCGGTGCACAGCCCGTACGTCGGGTCGACGGCCAACTGGCCGAGCAGCTCACCGAGGCCCGGCGGGTCGGCCAGCGGCGGCAGCCACACCTGGTGCGCCGGCCGGCCCCGGCCCGTGAGCTGGTCGATCAGCACGTCGAGCATCGCCACGGCCTTGCCGTCGGCCGGCTGCTCCGGCTCCGGCGCGGTGTCCACCGGCAGCTGCGGGGTCTGCGCCGGGATGAAGTCGACGCCGTACGGCACGATCCGGCGCTGCACCAGGGCCTGCGACGCGGACGCCTGCTGCCCCGGCGCCCGGTACGGCCCCGACACGTACGCGGCCCGGAACCGCAGCATAGTGCTGGTGTCCGTCTTCAGGTAGCCGTGGCCCGGCGCGTTCGGCAGCTCGTACGCGTCCGGCACGCCGAGCACGATCCGGCTCTCCACTGCGGAGAAGGTGCGCAGACCGATCCGGTACGACAGGTGGGTGTCCAGGCCGCGCAGCTTGCCCTCCTCCAGCCGCTGGCTGGCCAGCAACAGGTGCACGCCGAGCGACCGGCCCAGCCGGCCGATCATCACGAACAGGTCGATGAAGTCGGGCTTGGCGGCGAGCAGCTCGCTGAACTCGTCACAGATGATCAGCAGGCTGGGCATCGGCGCCAGCGGTTCGCCGGCCGCCCGGGCCTTCTCGTACTCGAAGCGGGAGACGTAGTTGCCGGCCGCCCGCAGCAACTCCTGCCGGCGCACCATCTCGCCCGCGAGCGCGTCGCGCATCCGGTCGACGAGCGGCAGCTCGTCGGCCAGGTTGGTGATGACCGCGCTGGTGTGCGGCAGCGCCTCCAGCGAGGCGAACGTCGCGCCGCCCTTGAAGTCGACCAGTACGAAGTTCAGCTCCTCCGACGAGTGCGTCACCGCCAGCGCGGCCACCACCGTACGGAGCAGCTCGCTCTTGCCGGACCCGGTCGCACCGATCACCAGGCCGTGCGGGCCCATGCCCTCGTGCGCCGACTCCTTGAAGTCCAGCTCGACCACGTTGCCGTCCGGACCGACGCCGAGCGGGATGCGCAGCCGGTCCCGGTGACCGCGCGGACGCCAGGTCTGGTGCACGTCCACGGCCGCGGCGTCGCCCACGCCGAGCAGGTCGGGCAACTCCATGCTGCGGGCCAGCGGCTCGTCGTTGCTGGCCTGCTGCTGGGACAGCCGGTAGGGGGCGATCTGCCGGGCCAGCCCCTCGGCGGCCTCGGCGGTGAGCCGGTCCGGCCGGCCCAGGCGGGACGACGAACTGCCCCGGACCAGCTCGAGGTTGCTTCCGTCGCCCACGTCGAGGCAGAGCAGCCAGCGCCCGGCGTCGCGCGGCACCGTCCCGGACAGGTCGATCAGCGTCGCGCCGAGCAGCCCCTGACCCAACAACTGGCAGGTCGGCGCGATCTCGCCGCCGTCGACCACCACGACCACGTGCGGTGCGGTGGTCAGCGGCTTGGCCTCGGACGCGAACCGGGGCCGCCCGGACAGCTCCCCGGCGAGTGACTCCTCGGCCTCGGCCAGGCTGGCGAAGACCATCCTGCGGGCGCCGGCGGCGTCGGTGCGCCCACTGTGGTGGGCGTGCGGCAGCCACTTGACCCAGTCCCAGGCCGACTGCCGGTCCGGCGCGGCGACCACCGCGATCACCAGGTCGTCCGGGGCGTGGAAGGTGGCCAGCTGGCCCAACGCCGCCCGGGTCAGGTCGAGGACCGGCTCCCGGTCACCGCGCAGCACCACCCGGCTGAACGCGCGCACCGACAGCGCGGTCGGCAGGTCGGGCACGGTGGAGTGTGCCCGGACGAACCGGCGCAGCGCGATGGCGCTCATCGGCTCCAGGTCCTCGACCGGCTTCGTCTCCGGCGGAACGATCTCCACCGCCAGCCGCTGCGGGCCGAGCGCGATCCGGGTCTCGCCGAAGTCGTCCTCGGTGATCCGCCGCTCCCAGAGCCGCCGGGACGCGGCGATCGACCAGAGCGCGTCGGGCTCCGGGTGCCGCCAGGCCATCGCCGCCCGCTGCTGCCCCGCCGCACGCCGGGTGCGCTTGCGCATCTGGGCGAGGTAGCGCATGTAGTCGCGGCGATCGGCGTTCAGCTCCGCCTTGTCGTTGCCGCCGTTGCTCAGCGACCCGATCGCCATCCCGAGCATCGAGACACCGAACAGGCCGCCGGCGACGTACGTCATCATGCCGCCGCCCCGGCCGGCGTAGAGGAAGGCCATCGCACCGACCCCGCAGACCATCGGCAGGATCATGAGCAGCTGCCCCATCCCGCGGGGTGTCGGCTCGGGCAGCTCGGGCGGGGACTCCAGCAGCACCTCACCGCGCGGCAAGGCCGGCCCCGGCTGACGCGGGAGCCGGCGGAACACCACCGTGCTCACGGCTGTCTCCTCCCCAGAAGCGGCCTCAACGACCTGCCGTCGCGGACCCAAGTCCGCGGGTGGGCATCGTACGTGCCCGTCATCGTAGGTAATCTCCCGTGGGCGCGGTGGACCCGCACCGCGCGGCACCGCGGGCCCGCTGATCGTAGAAGGACACCAGGAGGCCACTGTGGCAACGAAGACGGCGACCGGTGGTCTGAGCCGGATCACCATCGTGGCTCCCCGTACCCGAATGGATCTGGCCCTGCCGTCGGACGTGCCGATGGCCGATCTGCTCCCCACCCTGCTGCGCTACGCCGGTGAGGACCTGGCGGACGAGGGGGTGCGGCACGGCGGGTGGGCACTGTCCCGGTTGGGCGGTGCGCCCCTGGACGGTGGGCGTACCGCCGGGCAGCTCGGCGTCCGCGACGGCGAGGTGCTCTACTTCAACCCCCGGTCCGCCGCCGCCCCGGAGGTCGTCTTCGACGACGTGGTGGACGCGGTCGCCACCGCCACCAACGAGCGCCCCGGCGCCTGGCAGGTCGGCGCGACCCGTTCGTTCGCGGTGTTGTTCGCCGCGGTGGCGCTCGGCGCCGGCGCGCTGGCCGCGCTCTTCGCCGGCCCGCCGCACCTGCCCGGCGCGCTGGCCGCCCTGCTGGTCGCGGTGGCGCTGCTGGTCGGCGCGGCGGTGCTGTCCCGGGCCGCCGGTGACAGCCGGACCGGCGCCGTGCTGGCCATGGTGGGTCTGCTGTACGCCGGCACCGGCGGCCTGCTGCTACTCGCCGGCGATCGCCCGCTGACCGACCTGGCCAGCCCGCACGTCCTGCTCGCGGCCACCGCCGTGGTGATCGCCGGGGCGGTCGCCGCGCTGGCCGTCGGCGACCGCTACCCGCTCTTCTTCGCCGCGCTCGGCGTGGGCGCAGCGATCGGCCTGGGCGCGCTGCTGTGTCTGGCCTTCGGCATGGATGCGCCCGGCTCGGCAGCGGTCGTGGCGGCGGTCGCGTTCGGCCTGGTGCCGGCGCTGCCGATGGTCGCCTACCGGATGGCCCGGCTGCCGGTGCCGTCGATCCCGACCGGCCCGGAGGACCTGAAGACCGACAGCGAGTCGGTCGACGGTCGGCAGGTGCTCCAGCAGAGCGAACGGGCCGACGAGTTCCTCACCGGCCTGCTGTGGACCGTGTCGCTGCTGGTGCTCGGCGCGCAGCTGGTGCTGGCCCTGGACGGACGCCTCCCGGCGGTGCTGCTCTGCCTGGTGCTGGCCCTGCTCTCGCTGCTGCGGGCCCGTCCGCTGCTGGGCCGGGCCCAGCGCACCCCGGTGCTGCTCACCGGCACCGTCGGGCTGGGCCTGGCCGCCGCGGCCACCTTCGCCAACGGGTCGCTGCCGGTCCGGCTCGGTCTGATCCTCGGCGGGCTGCTGCTGGCCGCCGTGATCAGCCTGATCTACGGGCTGACAGTGGCCGGTAAGCCCATCTCCCCGGTCTGGGGCCGGCTGCTCGACATCGTCGAGATCATGCTGATCATCTCGCTGGTCCCACTGGCCGTCTGGGTCTGCGGCCTGTACGGCTGGATCGTCAACCTGCGACCCTGACCGAGGGCCTTCCCGCCCGCGGACCAACGAGCCGGACGGCTGGTCGGCGGGCGGGCGGTCAGCGCGGCTGCGGACGGACTGAACCGCCAAGCACAGCGGCCACCGGCGCGCTGGCGTAGACACCCGGGCCGTGCTGGCCGTCCACCGGCCGAGCCGGCGTGCCAGCTCGCTGCGCGATGTCCCGGACCACCTTGACGAGCGCCTCGACGTGGTTGTCCATCGCCGCGACGCGCAGCAGCGGCGCCGCCACCCGGCCGTCCGGCGACACCGCCGCGGCCACCGTGTGCGACGGCGCGGAGGTCGCGGTGATCGCGTCCACCAGCGGGCCGAGCGGGGCGTCCGACCGGCCGCGCAGACTCAGGCAGCGGTGCGTCCAGCCGCCGCCGCGCAGCCCCTGCCAGGATTCCGCCGGTGGCTCCGGCACCAGGTCCAACCCGGCGGCCGAGACCACTGCCGCGCGCAACTCGTCGCGGCCCAGTGGCCGGTGGGCCAGGCCGGCGGCGGTCAGCGCCTTGCCCAGCCGGCCGATCCCGGCGGCCAGTGTCCGGTGTACGCCAGGCAGCCCGCCGCCCCGGCTCACCGCCTCGACCCGCGCGTCGCGGACGGTGAGCCGCAGTGCGACCCACACCGTCCGGTGCGCGGCCGGCGGCGCGCCGGGCGCCGGATACCAGACCAGGGTGTGCGCGACGACCTGAGCCCGGGAGACCGGGGCGGCGAAGTCCGCGAGGACCCGCAGCGCCTGATCCACCGTCGACGCCTCCACCGAACCGACAACCGCGCCGGTGGTGGGCTGCAGCGCGACCGCCGCGAACCAGCCCTGGTCGTCCTGTCCGATGCCGAGCCGGGTGCCCCGGTCGGTCAGCTCGATGACGCTCAGCTCGGGGGCGAGCGCGGCCAGGCGCGGATCCGACACGGCACCGCCGGCCAACGCCGCCGCCGCCCGTTCCCGGCGCCGCCGCAGCCGTCGGCGCAGCAGCAGGTCCTCGAACCACCAGCGGCCGCCCCGGCGGGCGAACGTGGCCAGAACGACAAGCGCCGCCGCCGTGCCGACCGTGGCGAGCAGCCAGCTGGGCCCGGTCCCGGCGGCCCAGACGGCGAGCGCGCACAACTCCAGCACGACGAGCTGCCCGACCAGCACCGGACCGACCCGTCCCCGGCCGGGTCGGTCGGCCGGCGGCGTCGCCCGCGCCGGAACGTCGGACGGGTTCGTGGCCACTCGGGCGGGTCGCGCCTGGACCTGCGTCATCGGTGACTGTCCCTCCTGCACGGTACGGCTCCACGCCGGGTCGGTCCGGCGCCGGCCACGGGCGGTGGTCCCAAGGACCCGCCGTCGGCCCCTTATCGTAGGGAAGCCCGCGACGGCACCCCGACCCTGATCGTCGCGGATCCACCCCGCCGGAGGTAAGTCATGCGGACCCGCCGCGATCAGGTGCAGGCGTACCGCTTCGTCACCCGCCGGATCGTCTCCGCGTTGCTGTCGGGCGATCCGGAGACCACGAACCTGCCGATGCGACGGCTCGGCATGGCCGTCTTCGGCAGTGTGATCGCCGCTGCCGTGGTGCTCGGCGGGGTCGGCGCGTACGGCCAGTTGACCGGGAACACCGCGCCGCTGGAAGAGAACACGCTGGTCATCGAGCGCGAGACCGGCGCGACGTACGTGTTCGTGGAGGGGCAGCTGCACCCGACGCTCAACTACACCTCGGCACGGCTGATCCTGAACGAGGCGGACCCGGCGGTGCGCACGATGTCCCAGGCGTCGCTGCGCGACCGGCCGCGGGGCCGCACGGTGGGCATCGTCGGCGCGCCGGACGCGTTGCCGGACCGCAAGTCGTTGACCGGGTTGCCGTGGTCGGTCTGCGACGTGCCCGATCCGGCCGACCCGCGCCGCTCCTCCACCCGGGTGGTCATCGACCGGGCGCTGCCCGGCGGCACGCCGCTGGGTGACCGCGCGGTGCTGGTCACAGTGGACAACCAGCGGCACCTGCTCACCGGCAACGCCCGCCTCCAGGTGCTCGGCGGCGACCCGGCGATCGCGGCGCTGCGGATGACCGGGACGGCACCGCTGCCCGTCGGCCAGCAACTGCTCAACGCCGTGCCGGCCGGGCCGCCGTTGCGTAAGCCGTCGCTGCCCGGCCGGGGCGAACGCAGCGGGCTGAGCCTGGCCGGCAAGCCGGCCTTCGTCGGTCAGGTGTTCCGGGCGGCCGGGCAGCACTACGTGCTGACCCGGGAAGGGCTCGTCTCAATTTCTGAGATCACCGCCCTGCTGATGATCAGCGGCGGCGGTCAGATCATTGACATCACGCCGGATCAGGCCGGCCGGCTCTACACCGACCAGCGGCTGGACGAGGAGGGGCTGCCGCAGGCGCTGCCCGCCCTGTACCAGGCCAGGTCCGGGCAGACGGTGCTGTGTGCGACGTACCGGGCCGGCACCGGTGGCGGGCCGCCGACCACCACCGTTGAGGTCTTCGACCGGGCGCCGGCGGAGCTGACCGCGAGCGAGTCGGGCCCGGTGCCGGTGCGGCAGACCACCCGGGACGCGCTACGCACGGCCGAGGCCGTGCTGCTGCCCGGCGGCAAGGGAGTCCTCGCCCAGGCCGCGCCCGGCGCCGGGACCAGCGGATCCGGTGCCGCCGGGTCGACCGTCTACCTGATCAGCCCGCAGGGCGTCCGGTACCCGCTCGGGTCGGGCGAGACCCTGGCCGTGCTCGGCTACGGCGGGGTCACCCCACTGGCGGTGCCCGGCTCGCTGCTGGCGCTGATCCCGACCGGGCCCACCCTGAGTCGAGAGGACGCCTCGACCTACTTCTCACCCGGCGGGGCGCCGTCGGTTGCGCCGACACGGGAGCCCACGCCGTCGACCTCACCCAGCGGCGCTCCGGCGACCGACGGAACGGGCGGTGGAGTGGCCACGGCATCGATCGAAGCCGAGGACTGAGCGGCCCGGACGGGTCGCCCCGGATCGCACTGGTGGACTAACCTGGGCTCGCTGACGGTTGTCAACCAGAACGACGGGGATGTTGCCATGACCGGGCGTACGGAAGTCGACCTGCTGTCCCTTGAGGACTTCCACCGACACCTGGCGGCACGGCTGAGCCAGGCCGAGTCGGTGCTGCGCAAGCTCAACACCGAGATGCAGTGCAGCCCCCCGGCGTTGGGCTCGTTCACCGACGCCACCCACAACGCGCGTCGCTACAGCGAGGTCCACCAGTCCTATGTCGACCAGGCCGAGCGGCTCCGGCAGGCGGTGCTGGCCGCGCAGCAGGCGACCAGCAAGATCCTGACCAACTACCGCACCGCCGAAGCGCGTAACGCGGCCAACGCCACCGACATCACCGCCGCGCTGACCGGCGTCGACCGGGCGTTGCAGCCGAAGGGGGACGGGCGTGTCTGAGTACACCCAGCGCTACCAGGGCAGCAGCCACCAGCAGCTGTACGACGCGGTGATGGCCGGCAAGCCGGAGCAGATCGACGGCGTGGCCGCCCAGTGGGCTTCGCTCAAGGGCATCCTCGACGGTCTCGGCCGGGAGCTGAGCGGCGACCTCGAGAAGCTCGGCCACACGTGGACGGGCTCCGCAGGTCGGGAGTTCCAGCGGCGGCTGACCCTGATCGTCGACCACGCCGAGGCGCTGGGCGAGGGGATGGCCGGCGTCAAGCAGGCGCTGACCATGATGGCCGGCCAGTTGCGCACCGCGCACAAGCAGGCGGAGAGCCCGGACGAGACCGACGACAACGACAAGGCGGTCTCCGGGGCGCTCAAGGGCGCCGCCTTCGGTCTGCCCGGCGCTGTCGTCGGGGGCATCATGGGCCACCAGCAGGACAAGGAAGAGCAGGAGAAGGCCCACCAGCGGATGGTGAACGTGGTGGCCGAGCTGGCCGCTGGTTACGACCTCTCCGCCTACGACCGGGTGGTCAACCCGCCCCCGCCCCACCCGGACACGCCGAAGACCACCAACGACGACGCGACGACGCCACGCAGCGTGCCGTCCACCGCCACGCCGACCGCCGCGCCCAACGCCACCCGCAGCACCGCGCACACCGGTGGCGCGACCATCGCGACGCCCGACGGAGTTGCTCCGCCCCCGGTCGCCGGCGGCGGGTCCGGCACCGGCCAGGACGGCACGGGCACCGGCGGCACGCCGGCCGTTGCCACCGGCCCGGGCGGCGGCGAGGGTGGCTTCACCACCTCCCTCGCCGGTGCGGATCCAGTGGTCGGCGGTGCGCTGCTCGCCGGCGGCGCCGCCGGGCTGGCCGGCCTGTCCGGGCCGACCACCGTGGCCGCCAGCGCCGGCACCGGGCCGGGTCTGCTCTTCGGAGCGCAGGGCGGGGCACCGGCTGGCGGGGTGCTGCGGACATCCGCCCTCGCCGGTTCGGGCAGCACGCCCACCACCCCGGTCCGGGCGACCACCGGTGGTGCGGCCGCGGCTGACAACCGCGCGGCCAGTGGAGTCGGGCGCAGCATGGACGGTCGGCGCGCCGAGTCCACCGGCCGGTCGGCGGCGGCCGGTCGGCAGGGTGCGGCGGGCGGCAGGGGGGCCGGTCGCCCGGGGGTGCTCGGCGGGCACGGCCGACCGGAGTCCGAGGAGTCCGACGAGCGGATGACCTGGCTGACGGAGGACGAGATGGTGTGGCGGGACGGCGGAGACGCTCCGCCGTCGGTGCTCGGCACCGCCGACTGATTCGCGTCGCCCACCGGCGCGCCGCGCCGGTCGCGGCGCCGTACGAACGTGCCGTGGTGGCCCCTGCCGTACCAGATCCGGCGGGGGCCGCCGCTGTTTCTGCTCCCCAGCCCCCGTCCACAGTGCACAGCGTGGTGACGGTCACGCCCGAACGGGCCGTTGCCGAGCTGCGTCGACGCGGGGTGGGCGTTAGGTTTGTCGGGTGTCCTCCGCAGCGCCCGTCCGCCCAGCCCGGTGGGCCATGCTGCGGTCACTGCGGGAGCTGACCCGGCTGGCGGTCACCGCTCTGGTGCTCGCGGTCGGCCTCGGCGGCACCCTCGCCGCGACCCCGCCCCCGGCACCGACGCCACTGCGGCCCAGCGTCGTGAGCAGCCGGGTGGAAACCCTCCGGCCCGACGCGGTTCCGGTTGCCCAGCGGGCCGACCAGCCGGCCGCGTCCCGGCCGGTCAGCACTGTCGACATCGTCGCGGCGGCCGGCCCGGTCACCGCGGGCCCGGAGCACGCGCCGGCCGATCAGCCCGGGCGTGGTATCCCGCCCCGGCGCGGCCCGCCCACTCGCTGACCCCGGCCGACCACCGCCCGGCGATTCACGCGGGCCGATCCGGCTCATCCGTCCGGGCGCACCCGTCGCCGTCGTCGACGTGACCATGCCGCAGGAGATCACCGAACGGTGACCAGCCGAGGCGGGCATCGCCGGCGGTGACCGCCCGAGGCGTGGTCCGGTCGTCCCGGCAGCCCATCGCGACCATTTCGGCTACGAGCCGCCGGTGCCGTCGAAACATCCGTCCGCCGTCACCCGTCGATACCCGTCGTTCGACCCTGAGGTGCTGATCATGCAGACCGTCCTCTCCACCGTCCTGCCCGACGTGCCCCGAGCCGCCGCCATCTGGCTGAGCCTGCTCGGGGTGGTCGCTGTCACCGTCGCCGCCCTGCTGGTGCGGCCCGGCCAGCTCCGTCTCGATCCGGGTGCCCGGATCCGCCGTGCGGCCATGCCCAGCCAGCTTGAGCAGGTGCAGGAGGAACGGGAGCAGAGCCGCTACGCACAGGAGGTCGCGGTGGCCGCCGAGCGGGCCACCACCACCGCCCAGCGCCGCCGGGCGGAGTGGGTCGCCGCGCAGGAGGAGGTCGAGGCCGCCTGGCAGGCCTACGAGGCAGCCGAGGCGGCCGTACGGCGACTCAGCGCCGCCGCCGCGATGCCGCTGCCGCACACCGCCCGGACCCCGGCCGAGTACGTCGACCGCGAGCGCTACCTGCACCGGGCGGCGCTGGACGCGTACTGGCGGCGGGAGCTGTCGGTGGAGCAGCTCAGTGACGTCTTCGCGCATCGCGACGGCTGGGACCCGCGGCTGCACCCGGTCGAGCAGGAGCTCGTCCTGCAGCGGGCGATCCGGGACAATCTGGCGGCCCGGCACGCCGCCGCGGGAGAGCGGGAGCACGCCGCGTGGCGCGCCGCCGAGCTGGCCGTGGCCGCGGCGCGGAGCCTGCGGGAGGAGGCGCACGCGGCGATCGGACGGCGGGTCGCGGAGTCGGCTTCCGTGCTGCCGCTGAGCGAGGTCGTCCCGTCGGTCGAGCAGACCCGGGAGACCCAGGTGATCGCCCGCGGCCGCGCGGCGGTACCGGCGTTCTGAACGGGTTCGCATGACGTGACCCGCTGCCCGGCGGGAATTCCGGACCGGAGAACCTGGCCGGGTCGTGGCGCCGCCGCGCCGGCCCTCGTCACCGGGCCGTGCGGGCTTCGGTGGGTTAGCGTGACGGCATGTCCCGACAGGCGTGGGTCCTCGTGGTGATCGCCGGCATTCTGGCGATCGCCACACTTGTCGGCGCGGTGGTGTTGGCGGTGCGGGTGGTGCGCACCCGACGGCTGCTGGCCGGGCTCGGCGCGGGCGGCAAGGTCGCCTTCTACGGGGCGCTGATCTACACGATCTTCCCGGTCGACCTGCTCCCGGACCCGATCTACCTGGACGACATGGGTGTTCTGGCGGGCGCGTTGATCTACCTGACCCGCCTGGTGCACCAGCGCCGGGCGGCCGACCGCCGGCTGCCCGGGCAGCCGGACGCCCCGCCGGACCCGGACCGGGTGCGCCGTTCCGTGCCATGATCGTGGTCGGGTCGGCGGGACGGGGGACGGTCATGGCGGGCGATCACCGATTGGACGTACGCGACGAGCGCGTTGCCGCGTTCTGCGCGGAACGGCACCTCGCGACGCTGACCACCGTGCGCGCCGACGGCACCCCGCACGTGGTGCCGGTCGGGGTCACCCTCGACCCCGAGGCCGGGCTGGCCCGGGTGATCACCTCCCGCGCCTCACGCAAGGCCCGGCACGTGGCTGCCGGGGGCGCGTCGGGCGTCCCGGTGGCTGTCTGCCAAGTGGACGGCCGACGCTGGCTGACCATCGAGGGCCGGGCGGTGCTCCGCTCGGACCGCACCGCCGTCGCGGAGGCGGAGCGCCGCTACGCCGAGCGGTATCGGACCCCGCGTCCGAATCCGGAGCGGGTGGTCATCGAGATCACCGTGACCGGTCTGCTGGGCAGCCTCTGAACCGCCGCCGCACCTGAACCGGCCCGTCATTCGCGCCGCGCCCGATCGGGACGCCGCGGCCTGATGACCGTTTCATGCCCTGACGCTTAGCTCGCCCGATTTTGGTCACCGTATCGGCGCTGGCTCGTGGACGGCGGCACATCGTCTCCGGAATCCCGCCCGACCGGCAGCCGTTGCACCTGGGCACGACGACCGTCCCGGGCAGCCGGCAGCGGAATGCCGGCCGGAGCAGGGCCGTTACACCCCCGGTACGCCGCGGCCGAGACGGCCGCGGTCGTCGCCCCGTGCTGAGCCGAGCGCCATTCCCGGTGCTGCCGCCCTCCGCCCACTCGGAGGCGCCAACCCCCTGAACGGAGACTCGACAATGAATCCGATCATCCAGAAGAGTGGCCTGTCCGTCGCCGGCATGCTGGTCGCCGGCGGTTGCGTCCTCGGCCCCGCGGTGGCCGCGCAGGCCGCCCCGGTGCAGGGCGCACCGACCGCGGCGAGCCAGAGCGGCCGGGGCGGCCAGGTCGACAGTTCCGCCGAGCGGATCCTCGGCATCGACTACCAGGCCCAGCCGAACTTCTACTACTGCGGGCCGGCCGCCACCCGCATCGCGCTCTCCGCCCAGGGCAAGGCGCTCTCCCAGGACGAGGTGGCCAAGCTGCTCGGCACCACCGAGGCGGGCACCCCCTCGGCCCTGGACACCACCCGGGTGCTCAACGAGCTGACCGGCGGCAAGTACCGGACCACGGAGATCCGTGACTCGGTGGCCCGCCCCGAGCAGGTTGAGCAGCTGCGCCGGGACGTGCTGGCGGCGGTGGACGCCGGCCGGCCGGTGGTCGCCAACATCAAGGGCACGACCGTGGACACCGACGGCAACCCGCACTCGTACGAGGGCGGCCACTACCTGACCCTGGTCGGCTACCGCGACGGTGGCGACCTGATCCGGATCGCCGACCCGGCCGACCCGGCGCTGGGCGAGTACTGGATGACCCTGCCGAAGGTCGCCAACTGGATCGCCGAGCGGGGCTACTCGTCCTGATCCTGCCGTTCACCGGGCCGGTCTCCCCCTGTCGGGGAGGCCGGCCCGCTCGTCGTCACGGTTGCGGGCGGCGAGGTGCGACCGCCGTCGGGCCCGTGCGGCCCGGGTCGGCCGGGACCGGTGCAGGCGTCGCCGGAGCGGCGGGCGGACGTTCGCCTCGCCGCCCCCGGCCGCCCGGCGCACGACCTGGTTCGCGTCGTCCGGCTCGCAGCCGGCGGCCCGGAGCAGGTCGCTGGCCGCGGTACGCAAGCCGGTGATGAGCGCCTCGCCGAACGACTTCACCCCCGTCGCGGCAGCCCTACCGGCCAGTTCGGCACACTGCTCAACCAGCTTGCGGGTGCACTCGGTGTCATTTCCGACCCGGCACTCCTTGCGCATCTCCGCCACCGCCTGGCCCAGCCGGGCGATCGCGTCCGGCAGCTCCGGCGGGATCGGCTCGTCGTACTGGAGGGCGGTCGTCGACCAGCGGGCGATGGCCCGGCTGTCCAGCATCAGCCGCTGAAGATGATCGGCACTGCGGGCGTACCTGTGGAACTGCTGGCGGCGGTGCCAGCGGACCGGCGCGATCGTCACCACCTCCTCCGCCCCGCTCAGCGAATCGTTCAGCCGACCCAGATCACCCTCGGTGCCGCGGAGCCGTTCCAGGACGCGCATCGTCCGGTCGGCGTCGCGCTCCCGCAACGCATGTGCCAGCTCGTCGAGCTGCTCGCAGAGGACCGCGAAGATCGGCGTCGCGGCGCGGTCGAGCGTCCGCATCGGGTTGATCGGCAACAGCAACGCGACCACCACCAGGCCGACCGCCCCACCGACCAGCGCGTCGAAGATGCGGGGCAGCTCCAGGCCGCGCTCCATCGGGGCCAGCGTCGCGATCAGCACGGCGGTACCGCCGGCCTGACCCACGAGTTGGCCACCCTTTCCGGCCACCAGCAGCGCGCTGGCGATGGCGAGGGCCACCACCAGGCCGGTCTGCCACGGCCCCGAGCCGAGGAAGAAACGCAGCGTGTCGCCGATGACGATGCCCAGGCCCACGCCGGCCAGCAGCTCGAAGGTGCGCCGGGCACGCTGGCCGATGGCGGTGGCGATCGTACCGACGGCGGCGGCGGGTGCGAACACGTGCGCGCCGGGGCCGAGCAGGTGCTGGGCGATCAGGGCGGCGAGCGCCGCGGCCAGCCCGGCCTGGACGGCGATCACCAGGGTGACCTCCCACTGCCGGGCTCGGACCCGACCGGCCTCCCCGCCGCGGTGCAACGCCCTCTCGGCAACCTGGTCGAGCCGTGACCGGTCGCGCTCGGCTGGTGGTCGGTCCTCGGCCATGGCGACGGTTACCCGGACGGCAGGGGGGCAATCGTTCCGACCGGTACGTCAGCGAACCTGGTCGCCCTCGCCGGTACGCGCCTGAGCCTGGTCCACACCCTTGTCGATCTGGTCGTCGTACTTCCCGCCGGTGCGCTTGTCGGCCATGTCGCCGGCCTTGTCCAGCCCCTGGTCGACCTGCTTGTCGTGCTTGTCCGCGAAGTCCTTGGCCTTGTCCATGAAGTCACCCACGACGCTCCTCCTCCACTCTGGTCACTCTCGTCAGCGTTCCCGGGGCCCGGCAGCGCAAACCGGCTGCACGGACTCGTCGGGACCGTCCTGGCAGCACCCGCCACGCCGGCCGTTCGCCCGCCGTTGAAGCGGTACGGGTGTCGGCGCACGCCGAGCCGGGTACCGACCTCGCGAGATCGAGGAGGGCCGACATGACGGCAGACGAGCCCGCAGCGGGCACCGGGGCGACAACGGGCGGCCCCGGGCCGCGTCAGGCGTGGGCGGCACTGCCCTGGCTGGTCCGGACTGCGGTGCTGTGGAGCGCCTGCCTGGTGGTGGTCGTCGCCGGGCTCTACCTGCTGGGCCGGATCGCCGTGCTGCTGGCGCCGTTGGCCATCGCGCTGGCCGCCACCATCTTCCTCACCGCGCTGCTCGACCCGGTGCTGCTCCGGTTGCGCCGGTTGCGGTTGCCCGCGGCGCTGGCCGCGCTGCTCACCGTACTGTTGCTGCTCGGCATCCTGGTGGGTGTCGGCGCGCTCGTGTGGAACCTGACGGCCAGCCAGTTCGACCAACTCAGCCAGGAGCTGACGCAGGGGCTGGACCGTAGCCGGGACTTCGTCACGTCCACCCTGCCGGTCACCGACGCGCAGCTCGACCGCCTGGTCGACCAGGCGCGGCAGGGGCTGAGCGGGAGCTCCCCCGACCCGGTGGCCGGCGCGCGGACGGTGACCGAGGTGCTGGGCTCCGCGTTGCTCGCCCTGGTGCTGCTCTTCTTCCTGCTCAAGGACGGCCGCTCGATGTGGCACTGGGTGCTGTCCCGGACGACCGGCCCGAACCGGCCCGTTGTGGCCGAGGCCGGCCGGGCCGGCTGGCGGACGTTGGGCGCGTACAGCCGGGGCACCATGCTGATCGCCGCGATCGACGCGATCGGCATCGGCCTGGCCCTGGTGGTGCTGCGGGTGCCGCTCGCCCTGCCGCTGGCGCTGATCACCTTCCTCGGCGGTTTCGTGCCGATCATCGGCGCGACGGTGGCCGGCGCGGTGGCGGTGCTGGTGGCCCTGGCCGCCAACGGGCCGACCACGGCGCTGCTCACCCTGGCCGCCGTGATCGCCGTGCAGCAGATCGAGGGCAACCTGCTGGAGCCACTGGTCATGAAACGGCAGGTCCGGCTGCACCCGGCGGTGATCCTGGTGGCGGTCACCGCCGGCACACTGATCGCGGGCATCGCCGGCGCCTTCGTCAGTGTTCCGATCACCGCCGTCCTCTGGCGCATCATCGACACCGTCCAACGCCACCACCCGGTGCCGTCCGACGACCTGTCGACCTCATGACCGACGCGACGGGGCGGTCGCACGGGTGAGGTGAGTGGTGAACCAGGTGCCGGCATGATCGGCGACCTGTTCGAGGGTGCCGGGCTCCTCGAAGAGGTGGGTGGCACCGGGCACCACCCGCAGCTCGCCGACCTCCCCCAGCTCAGCCAGCGCATGCTCGTTGAGCACGATCACC
The DNA here is from genome assembly GCF_900091455.1 of Micromonospora coriariae. Lineage (NCBI taxonomy): Bacteria > Bacillati > Actinomycetota > Actinomycetes > Micromonosporales > Micromonosporaceae > Micromonospora > Micromonospora coriariae. The sequence goes on from NZ_LT607412.1 coordinate 2,170,849, forward strand.
TCTTCGTCCAAGCCGCCGACCAGTAGCAACGTCGGCGTACGCACCTGGGCCAGAGCGGCGCCGGCCAGGTCCGGTCGGCCGCCCCGGGACACCACCGCACCCACCTTGTCCGCGCGGGACGCCGCCGCGACCAGGGCGGCGGCCGCACCCGTGCTCGCACCGAAGAGGCCGATCGGCACGTCACCGGCGGGGCGCTCGGCCGACAACCAGTCCACGATCCCGGCCAGCCGGCTCGCCAACAGCCCGATGTCGAAGCGCAGTTCGGCGGTGCGCGCGTCCACCTCGTCCTCGGCCGGGGTGAGCAGGTCCACCAGCACCGTGCCGAGCCCACGAGCGTTCAGCGTCCGGGCCACCGCCACGTTGCGCGGGCTGTGCCGGGAGCTGCCGCTGCCGTGCGCGAAGAGCACCACGCCCACCGGCTGAGCGGGCAGCATCAGGTCCGCGGGGAGTTGTGCGTCCCCGACCGGGATGGTCACCGTGCTGCGCTGCTCGTCCATGCCGCACCTCCCCGTACTCGCCTGTGCTGTGGGTACCCACACCGTCGCGCCGCACGCACCGCCGCCGGGCCGGGTCAGCGGACGCGACGAAGGGTCGCCGCCGGCTGCCAGCGACCGCACGGGTGCGCGGATACACGGTCAGGGTCGAATGCGTGTGGTGTTTGCCGGGTGGACCGCCGGGTAGCCGAGGGGCGACCGCAGACCGTGTCGGCGCACACCGCGCCCCGACGGATCGCGAGGATCGTCATGGCCCAGCAGCAGACGTCGCGGCAGCAGCAGATGGACGAGCGGAACCGGCGGGAACAGGACGCCGAGCGAAGCCGGGACTGGGGGGACGAGGCCGCGCAGGCGCGAACTCCCGAAGATCCCCGGGCGATGGCGCCCAGGGACGCGTTGGGACGCCCTTCCACCGGCGAGCCCGTCTGACGCACCGGCCGGATCCACCGATCCGACGGCCCCGGGCGGACCCGGCGCTCCATGGTCGGGAGCCCACATGAGAATCGGCGGCTGGGACGGGAGCAATCCCGTCCCAGCCGTCACTCCTCGTGCTCGGGCAACCGCAGCAGCGGTGACCTGCCTGGCGGCTGCTCCGGCTGCGGCCCGGACGGATCGGCCGGCGGCACCGGCACGGTCACCGGCTCGTCGCAGGTGACCCGCAGCACCTGGTCGTGGTGGCGCAGCTCCACCACGTCATCCGGGCCGCCGTGGCGTAGCGAGTACGTCGTCTGGTGCGGCCGGACGTCCACCCGCAACGCCAGCCCGCGCCACTGGAGCGAGAACTCCAGACGGCTGAGTCGGCTGGAGAGCCGGGGCGCGAACGACAGCTGACCGTCGTGGTCCCGCAACCCGCCGAGCCCACCGACCAGGGCGAGCCATGCGCCGGCCAGCGAGGCCATGTGCACGCCGTCCCGAGTGTTCTCGTTGAGATCGTGCAGGTCCATCAGCGCGGCCTCGCGCAGGTAGATGTGCGCCAACTCGGGATGACCCACCTCGGCGGCGAGCACCGCCTGAGTGCAGGCCGACAGTGACGAGTCACGTACTGTGCGGCGCTCGTAGTACAGGAAGTTGCGCACCTTCTGGTCCGGGGTGAAGGCGTCCCCCCGCCAGTGCATGGCCAGGACCAGGTCGGCCTGCTTGACCACCTGCTTGCGGTACAGGTCGAAGTACGGGTAGTGCAGCAGCAGCGGGTACTTCTCCGCCGGCGTGTGCGCGAAGTCCCACTCCTGCAGCCGGGTGAACCCCTCCGTCTGCTGGTGGACCTGGAGCTCTTCGTCGTACGGGATGTGCATCGAGCTGGCCGCGTCCCGCCAGCTCGCCGTCTCCTCGTCGGTGACCCCGAGGCGGAACGCCTCATCCTGGTAGCGCATCACCACGTCGGCGGCGGCGAGCAGGTTCCGCTGCGCCATCAGGTTGGTGTAGATGTTGTCGTTCTTCACCGCGGTGTACTCGTCGGGGCCGGTGACCCCGTCGATGTGGAATTTCCCGTGCCGGTCGTGGTGGCCGATCGAGCGCCACAGCCGGGCGGTCTCCACCAGCAGCTCCAGCCCGATCTCCCGTTCCAGATCGGTGTCCCCGGTGGCCAGTACGTAGCGGCGCAGCGCGTCGGCGATGTCGGCGGCGATGTGGAAGGCCGCCGTTCCCGCCGGCCAGTACCCGGATGATTCCGGACCTTCGATGGTCCGCCAGGGAAAGGCGGCACCCTTGAAGTTGAGGGTCTCGGCCCGTTCCCGGGCCTGGTCCAGGGTGCTGTGGCGCCAGTGCAGCGCGTTGCGCACGGCGCTCGGCTGGGTGTAGGTGAGCACCGGCAGGACGAACATCTCGGTGTCCCAGAATGCGTGCCCGTCGTAGCCGGGGCCGGTCAGCCCCTTCGCCGAGATCGGCCGACGCTCCGCACGGGCACCCGCCTGGAGCACGTGGAAGAGGCCGAAACGGACGGCCTGCTGCACCTCCGGGTCGCCCTCGACCCGCACGTCGGCGGCGTCCCAGAACTCGTCGAGGTAGCCGCGCTGCTCGCGGCAGAGCCCGTCCCAGCCGTCCAGTCGGGCCCCGGCCAACGCCGCGCCGACCTGGTCCCGCAGGGCGGGCAGCGAGCGTCGGCTCGACCAGCCGTACGTCAGGTACTTGACGATCCGTAGTTTCTCGCCGGGCTTGAGCACGCAGGCGACAGTGGTGCGGACCCAGTCCTCGTACCCCTCGGACTCGATGGTGGTGCGGTCCGGGCCGTGCACCTCGTGCTCCATCGCGGCGGCCACCCGCAGGCCGGAGACCTTGGTGCGGTGGATCAGCTGCCCACCGTCCGGGGTGGTCAGCTCCTCCTCGGCCTGCAACGGCGATTCCAGCACCGCCGCGACCCTGGGGTCCCTGCTCTGCGCGGGCAGCGTCTCGTTGGCGACCAGCTCGGACTGCACGATCAGCCGGAGCGGGCCGTCGACGGCTTCCACCTCGTAGCTGATGGCGGCGACCGACCGCTGGGTGAACGACACCAGCCGGGTGCTGCGAACCTTGACCTCGTGGCCGGCCGGCGAGCGCCAGTGCAGCTCCCGGTGCAGGGTGCCGGCACGCATGTCGAGGATGCGCTCGTGGGACAGCAGCTCGCCGTAGCGCACGTCAAGTGGTTCGTCGTCGACCAGCAGCCGGATCAGCTTGCCGTTTGTGACGTTGACGATGGTCTGCCCGGACTCGGGAAAGCCGTAGCCGGCCTCCGCGTACGGCAGTGGACGCAGCTCGTAGAACGAGTTGAGGTAGGTGCCGGGCAGGCCGTGCGGCTCGCCCTCGTCGAGGTTGCCGCGCAGCCCGACGTGCCCGTTGGAGAGCGCGAAGACGGACTCCGACTGGGCCAGCACGTCCATGTCGAGCCGGGTCTCCCGGACGTGCCAGGGCTCGACCGGATAGGCCCTCTCCCGGATCACGCCGGACCCCGCTCCGCCGTCGGGCGGCCTGCTGCGGGCGGGTCGACATCACCCGCGTCCAGCAGGTCGGCGAGGTCGGTGACCACGACGTCGGCGCCGTGCGTGCGCAGCTCGTCGGCCTGACCGACCCGGTCGACGCCGACCACGTAACCGAAGCCGCCGGCCCGGCCGGCGGCCACCCCGGAGAGCGCGTCCTCGAAGACGGCGGCCTGCGACCGGTCGACGCCGAGCAGCCTGGCCCCGGCGAGGAAGGTGTCGGGGTGCGGCTTGCCGCGCAGGCCCTGGGACCGGGCGACCAGCCCGTCGACCCGCACCTCCAGCAACGGTTCCAGCCCGGCGGCGGCGACCACCTCGCGCCCGTTGGCGCTCGCCGTCACCACGGCCCGGCGCAGCCCTGCGGCGGTCGCCGCCCGCAGGTAGCGCACCGAACCCGGGTAGACCTCGACGCCGGAGCTGCGCAGGCGTCGCAGCAGCAGGACGTTCTTGCGGTTGCCGACCCCGTTGACCGTGTCGGCGTCCGGCGGGTCGTTCGGGCTGCCCTCGGGCAGCACGATCCCGCGGGAGGCCAGGAAGGACCGGACGCCGTCGGCGCGGGGTCGGCCGTCGACGTAGCGGTTGTAGTCCGGGCCGGGGTCGAACGGCTGGAACGGCTCACCGGTGGCTGTGGCGCGCTGCCGCAGGAACTCGTCGAACGTCTCCTTCCAGGCGGCGTTGTGCACCTTGGCGGTCTGCGTCAGCACACCGTCCAGGTCGAAGAGACAGGCGGTCACGTGAGCAGGTAGGCCCAGCACGTTACGAATCTAACCATCTGTCCGGGTCGGCAAACCCCGTTTCCGCCGCCACCGGCGGGGCTCAGTTCGGCCGCAGCGTCCAGATCACGGTCATCGCCGAGGTGGGCGTGCCGTCCTCGGTGGCGATCTCGATCTCGACCGGAAATTCGGGCCGCCTGCCGGACTCCAGCTCGTCGATCACCTCCCGAGCCGGCCGACCGAGCCGCGCGGTGGCCAGCACCGGGCCTCGTGCCAGCTTGCGGTACGCGATCTCGGCACGGACGGCCAGCGGCACGGCCCGGTCCAGCAGCTGCCCGAAGGCGGCCAGCACCACCGCGCCGGAGGCCGTCTCACCCAGGGTGAACATGGCCCCGGCGTGCGGCCCGCCGACGTGGTTGTGGGTGGCCGGCGAGTCGGGGAGCCGGACGACCGCCCGCACCCCGCCCTCCGCCTCGGGTGCCACCTCGACAAATTCGAAGCCGAGCGTACGGGCGAACGGCACCGCTTCCAGCATGCCGGCCGCCACCTGGCGGGAGTCGATGGTCATGACCTGACGTTACTAGCCGGTAACCAACCCGGCAACCAGGGATTTCACGGGTCTGGACGGCGCTCAGAGGTTGGCGATGGTGCGCAGGATCTCGGCGTAGAAGTTGCCGTCGATGCTGCGGAAGAAGGCGAAGTCCTGACCCGGGTCGCCGAAGAACGGACGCAGCGTCCAGGCCAACTGGGTGCCGACGAAGCCGAAGAGCAGGATCCAGATGTACAGCAGGGTCATGCTGGCCGGCCGCTGCGTCGGCTCGCCACGGCGGACCGGCGGGTTGACCCACGCGCGCTGCGGCTGCGGGTAGCCGGGCGGCAGCATGCCGGGCGGGAACGAGGCGTCGGCCGGCTGCCCGCCCCCCTGGGTGGGGACCTGCGCCGGGACCTGCGCGGCCGGCGACCCGGCCTCGGGGGCGGCGCCGTTCGGGACCGTACCCGCCGACCCGGCCGCCGTGGCGCCAACCGGCACGGCGACCGGCTCGGCGACCTGGCCAGCCGGCGCGGCGGCCGGCACCGCACCGGCGGGCACTGCGGCCGGCACGGCCTGCGCCGGGGCGAGCAGCCCGTGGTCGTTGAGCACCTGCATCCCACCGGTCAGGAAGCGCAGCCCGACAAGCGCCGACAGGGTCAGGATCGCCACGTTGAGCAGCTTGAAGAAGCCGTAGTCAGGCGCGGTGATCAGGAAGAAGAGGCTGATCGGCGCGAACGCCACGGCGAGCATGGAGGTGACCGTGATCGCCACCATCACCAGTGCCAGCGACTGGCGCACCGAGAGGCGGGCACCGAAGACCAGATTGAACAGGTAGAGCGTGGGCAGGCAGATGGCCAGCGTGACCAGGAACAGCAGCGGCAGCTTCAGCGCGGAGGTCAGCGCCATCAGCGGACTGTGAAAGGCACCCAGGACCGCGCCGTAGCAGGCGAGCGCGATGGCGGAACTGGCCAGCATGCGCCCGGTCAACGCGTTCAGGTCGCGCTCGGAAACGATCTGCTGCCAGATGCCCTGCCGGTCACGGAGGATGCGCTCGATGACGAGCGGGCTGGGACGGTCACCCGACACGGGTGCACCCCTCTCGGTGGTCTTTCACGATGGACTGGGTGCGCAGACCGTAGGACACCGGCGGCGCCTTCGCCACCCCGCTACGGCGTGGTGTCAGCGCCACCCCACGTCGATCCGGCCCCCGCGCTCGTCGAAGAAGTGCAGCGCGTCCATCCGGACCCCCACGGCGAGCGGGTGACCCGCGGCGACCGCCGGGTACGGCGCCAACCGCACCGCCAGCTCCGCGGGGCGGCGATGGTGCCGACCGGGATCGGGCAGGACGCTCGTTTGGGTGCCACCACCGGCGCCGTCCGCCTCCACGGGCTTGCCGGTCAGCCGCTGCATCACGGAGCTGAACCGGCGCAGGCCACGCTGGCCCACCGGCGGATTGTCCAGCGGCGCACCCATCTCGTCGACCACGATCGCGGTGGCTCCGATGTCGAGGAACGCCAACGACTCGTGCCCGTGGTGCTCCAGGTAGCGGATCCGGCCGCGCAGCACGTCGCCGGGGCTGTCCGGGGAGACCGGGGTGAGGGCCTCGGCTCGCATGCCGACCACGATCCGCTCGCCGTGGTAGTGCGCCACGGCCCGGCTGCGGATGTCGTCCCAGGGTAGGTAGAGCGACTGCTCGCCGAGGTTGAGCGTGACGTACCGGTCCAGGTGCACGTAGACCGACGCCTCGAGCAGGTTCATCCGCGGGCTGCCCAGGAAGGCGGCCACGTAGAGAGTCGCCGGCCGCCCGTACACCTGGGTGGGCGTGCCCACGTCCTGGAGCACGCCGCGGCGCATGATCGCCACCCGGTCGGCCATGGTGAGGGCCTCGGCCTGGTCGTGCGTGACGTAGACGGTGGTGACGCCCAGCTCCCGGGTGAGGCCCGAGATCTCCGCACGCAGCTCCGCGCGCAGCCCGCTGTCCAGGTTGGACAGGGGTTCGTCCATCAGGAACAGCCCGGGTCGGCGGACGATGGCCCGGCCCATCGCGACGCGCTGCCGCTGCCCGCCGGAGAGCTGACCCGGCTTGCGGGCGAGCACGTCGCCGATGCCCAGCGCGCTGGCCACGTCGGTGACCCGCTCACCCCGTGGCGTCGGCTCCACCCCGGCCAGGCGCAGCGGAAAGGCGATGTTGTCGCCCACCGTCATGTGTGGATAGAGGGCGAAGTCCTGGAAGACCATGGCGATCTTCCGGTCCCGCGGCGGCAGGTCGTTCGCGAGCTCCCCGTCCAGCAGCACCGCGCCCTGGCTCGGGTCCTCCAGACCGGCGATCATCCGCAGCACTGTGGACTTGCCGCAGCCGGACGGGCCGAGCAACACCATGAACTCGCCGTCGTTCACGTCCAGATTGATGCTGTCGACGGCCAGCGTGCCGTCCTTGAAGACCTTGGTGACATCCTTGAGCGCGACGGTGGTCACCGTCTCCTCCCCCAGCTCGTCGACCGAACCCCAGAAGACTGTGACCAGGATCATTGAATTAGCACATCGGGTGAACGTCTCATGTTCGACTCATGACGCTGCCATTAAGCGACACAAGGGCCGGCGCGATCAGCAGCGCGGGGCCCTCTCGTCCGGCTCACCCAGGAACACCCGGCGTACCACCCGCTCCGCGGCGCGCCCGTCGTCCAGGCCGCAGAACCGGCCCCGGAAGTGCGCGCGGGCCTTGGTCGCCGCGTCCGAACGCACCGCGTCGGTGCGGAACAGGTCGAGCAGGTCGGCGAACGTGGTGGCCACCGCCCCCGGCGGCTCCGCCGTGACGTCGAAGTAGACGCCCCGGGCCAGCCGGTACGCCTCCCAGTCCGGGGCGTAGAGCACGATCGGCCGGTCCAGCACCGCGTAGTCGAACATCGCCGAGGAGTAGTCGCTGACCAGCACGTCGGCCACCAGGTAGAGGTCCTCCACCCGCTGGTGGCCGCTGACGTCGCGGACCCGGTCCCGGTCCACGGCGCGGCGGGGGCTGCGATCCCGGTCGTGGAAGTAGTGGCTGCGCATCAGCAGTCGACAGTTGTCACCCAGCGCCTCCACGAACCGGTCCGGGTCGAACGGTGGCCGGTAGCCGGGCAGGTGCTCGCGGTGCGTCGGGGCGTACAGCACCACCTGCTCGTCGGGGCCGAGGCCGAACTCGGCGCGCAGCCGGCGTGCCTCGTCGGGGCCGGCGTTGACCAGTCGGTCGTTGCGCGGGTAGCCCACCTCCAGAGTGGTGTACGTGGCCGGGTACGCCCGATCCCACATCTGGGTGGAGAAGCTGTTGGCGCTGACGCTGTAGTCCCAGCGGTCCACCCGGCGCAGCAGCCCCGCGAAGTCCATCCGGCCGGCACCGATCGGGTAGCGCTGCTGGTCGAGCCCCATCACCTTGACGGGCGTGCCGTGATGGGTCTGCACGTGCACCTGCTCCGGCCGCTTGCGGACGAAGTCCGGGAAGTTGACGTTGTTGACCAGCCAGCGGGCCCGGGCCAGCGCCCGGTAGTAGGCCGGGGTGCCGGCGACCACGTACTCCGCACCGGCCGGCACGGTGTCCACCCGGTCCCGGCGCACGATCCACACCCCGCGCACACCGGGGGCCAGCCGGCGGGCCACCTCGTAGATCGCCGCCGGGTTGCAGGCGTACCCCCGGTACCAGTACGCGGCGTACACCGCGAGCGTCGGATCCACCGGTCGGCGCAGTTCGGCGCGGTAGTACTCGCGCAGCAGTCCGTCGCGGGTCAGTCGGGCGCCGCGGCGGACGGCCGGCCCGACCCGGCGCCGGGTGGTACGAGCCTGCCGGCGAGCGGTGTCGCGGGCCCGGCTCGCCGCCCGCAACGCGCTGAACGTCCGCCAACGGCCGGTGGCGACCAGCCGGTGCTTGATCCCTTCCACCCCGCTCGGCGCCGGGTACCCGCCGTCCGGCAGCCAGCGCGCGTAGTCGGCGGTGATCTGCGCGAAGAATGCGGGCCGCAGCTCCGGGGCGATCCGCTGGCCGTTGCCGAGCACTGTCAGGTAGTGCCAGATCATCCGCTCGAAGACCGCCGGGCGCAGGGCGTCCACCGCCGGCCCCCAGCCGTCCATGAGGTGGAAGACCCGGTGCCACTGCGGGAACACCTCGAAGTGCCGGTCACCGCGGGTCCGGGTGATCGCGCCGGCCCGACGCTGCCGGTAGTTGACGCAGACCCGATCCAGTACGCCGATCCGCTCCGCCGCCATCAGCACCGGGTAGCTGAACGAGACATCCTCGTACCAGCCGGGCGCGAAGCGCAGCCCCAGGTCGACGAGGAACTCCCGGCGTACCAGCCGGTTCCACGCGGTGTGCAGCAGCCGCATCGCCTCCGGCCGGTCCCGCAGTCGGAAGGTGGCCGCGCCGGGCGACTCCGGGAACACGTCCGCCATCGCGCTGCGCGTGGCGGTGTCGTTCCAGTGCGTCCGGACGTGATCGACCAGCAGCACATCCGGCCGGGTGGCGCGCAACCGCTCAGCGACCTCCGGCAGGCACTCCGGCGCCAGCCAGTCGTCGCCGTCGAGGAACCAGACGTACTCCCCGACGGCCCGGTCCAGCCCGACGTTGCGGGCCGGACCGAGGCCCACGTTCTCCGGCAGCCGGACCGACCGGACCCGCTGGTCGCGGGCGGCGTACTCGTCGATGATCTCGCCGCTGGAATCCGGCGAGCAGTCGTCCACCGCGATCACCTCGAGGTCGGTCTCCGGCTGGCCGAGGATCGAGTCCAGGCACTCGCGCAGGTATCCCTGCACCCGGAAGGCCGGCACCACGAAACTGATCAGGGTCATCCGGCCGTCCCTCCGTCAGCGCGGTGCGCCACCTCCCGCGCCCGCCGGCGCGGCCGACGCCCGCGCGCTACGGGCCGGCCGGACGAACCAGGCCAGGACGACGCTCGCCACGAAAACCACGAGAAGGTATGTACCGAGTGTAGCCATGCCGATACTCACGATTCCGGCAATCGCCGCGAGGGCCAGCAGCACCGAACGTCCCTCCCAGCCCAGCGTCGCCGGGTGCAATGGGGGTGCCTCCTGCCGCTTCTCCAGCCGGGCGGTCAGGTCGTAGTGGTGCACGGTGAGCACGAAGACGTAGCCGAAGATCAGCCACCCCGGCGCGCCGCCGACCACCCCGACCGCTATCGCGAACAGGTACTCGGCGGCCCGCAGCGCGGCGGGCACCAGCCAGTCCAGCGGACCGTTGTGCGCGGCCCCGGCGCCCAGGCCACCGACCAGCAGTACCAGCAACGCCACCGGCACCGCCCAGCGCAGCCCGTCGGTCGCGTCGCCCAGCAGCGCCGCGACCAGCAGCGCCGCCGAACCCAGCGCGGCGATCACCGCCAGGGTGAGCGGCCCCATCGGGCGGACCACCGGCAGTCGGCGGGCCAGCGGGCCGTCGTCGCGGTGCAGCGTGGCATCGACCGTGTCCAGCACCGGCACCCACATCCAGCGGGCCCGCAGCGTACGCAGAGCACCGGTGTACGCGAACGCCAGCACACCCCACACCAGCACCGCGATCAGGCTTACCAGCGGGTTGAACAGCGCCACGGTCAGCGCGATCAGCGCCCACCGCTCGCCGATCGGAAAGACCACTGTCCGCTTCAGCCAGTACGACAGCGAGCCCGTGTCCGCCTGCACCCGGGTCGACGCGGCGTTCAACCGGTCACCGATCCCACCGCTGGCACCCGTCGCCGAGCGGGGCCGACGCGCCGCCTCGTCGTGCAGCACCCCGTACCAGGTGTCGGTCATGTGCCGGACGGTCTGCAACGTCATCGCGGCGATCGCCAGCGCCCAGCCGTTGCCCAGCCCGGCGTGGCTCACCCCGAAGCCCAGCCCGGCGTAGACCAGGTACTCCTTGGCCCGGTCGGCCATCGTGTCCAGCCAGCCACCCCAGGCGCTGAAGTGCCGGGTGTACCGGGCCAACTGGCCGTCCACGCAGTCCAGCACGAAGCCCAGGTAGAGCAGCACCGCCCCGCTGACCAGCGCGGGCCGCCCGCCGATCCCGAACAGCACAGCGGCGGCCAGCGCGAAGAGCACCGAGATCACCGTCACCCCGGTCGGGGTGAGCCGGAGCCGGGCCGCCACCCGCACCACGTACGGCGACCAGGTGCTGACGAAGTAGGTCGAGAAGAAGTCGTCCTTCTCCTTCACCGCCAGCCGCAGCTCAGCCCGGTCCTCGTCGACGGCGGTCACCGCCGCCTCGGCGGCGGCCAGCCCAGCGGCGTCGTCGACCCGGTGCGCGACGAGCAGACGTACCCGCTGGGCGAAGATCAGGGTGCCGAGCGCGGCGAGACCCGCGACGAGCCGGTCCACGGCGGACCCGGGGCCGCCGGCCGGAACCGGAGCGAGACGCCCGGCCGGCCCGACGCCCTCGGTGGGCCGGAACACGGAGACATCCCCGGGCGGGCCGAGGGGGGTGGCGACCGGCAGCATGCCGATCGCGGCGGCCCGGGCGGCGGCGGCCACTGTCGGCAGGTCACCCACGCCGACCCGCAGCGCACCGCCGAAGACGCCGGTGGCGTCGCCGTCCAGGGCGTCCACCGCGCCGGCGTCGACCACCTGGCCACGTTCCTCGCGCACGGCGGTCCGCCCGGGCACCGCCGGGTCGGTCAGCACCAGTGCCACCGTCGGCCCCACCGGGCTGGTGGCCAGGTGTCTCAGCACGGCGGTGTGCGCGACCAGGTCGGTGCCGGTGATCAGCAGCGGGCCGGTGGCGTGGTCGGCCAGCGCGGCCAGTTCGTCCAACCCGGCGGCGAAACGCACCTCGTCCGCGCCGGCCCGCCGCAGCTGGGCGGCGAGCCGGTCGGCCAGCGGCTCGCCGGTCGCGGTGGTCAGGCCCGCCGCGGACGTCCCGGCGGCGAGCACTATCGCGAGCGTCACCGCGGGACCGCGGCGTGGTACGCGTCGAGCGCCTCGGCGATTGTGCCGTCGAGCATCAACCGGCCCGCGTCGAGGTACAACCCCCGACGGCAGAACCGGGTCAGGTCCTTTTCGTTGTGTGACACCAACACCAGCGTGCGCCCCTCCCCGAGCAGACGATCAATCGTCGCGTAACACTTCTTGCGGAACTCCGCGTCCCCGACCGCGGTCACCTCGTCCATCAGCAGAACCGGGTGCGGCAGGTGCGAGATGATCGCGAAGCCGAGCCGCACCTTCATCCCCGACGAGTAGTGCCGCACCGACGTGTCGATGGCCCGTTCCACCTGCTCACCGGCGAACTCGACGATCTCGTCGAAGTGCCGCTTCAGATAGCCCGTCGACAGCCCGTGCAGGCCACCGACCAGGTGCAGGTTCTCCCGCCCGGTCAGGTCGTTGGAGAAACCGGCGGAGAGCTCCAGCAGTGGTGCCACCGCGCCGTTCACCCGGATGCTGCCCTCGTCCGGAATGAGCACTCCGGCGATCAACCGCAGCAGTGTGCTCTTGCCTGTGCCGTTGCGGCCGATCACCCCGACCGTCTCACCCGGCTCGACGGTGAACGACACGTCGCGCAGCGGCCAGAACTGGCCGGGCAGGGCACCTCGACCACCCCGGTGGATGAACAACTCCCGCAGCCGCAGTTGCCGGCGGCGGTTGCGGACGAACCGGATACCCAGGCCGTCAGCCTCGATGATCGGCGCGGCCATGTCAGAGTTCCTTCAGCACTGCGGGTTCCAACCGGCGGAACGACCACCAGCCGGCGGCCAGCACCAGCAGGCTGCCGACGACCGTGGTGGCGAGCAGCCGAGCGTCCGGGAACTCGTCCGGGTACCAGATCGCGTGGTGCAGCTGGAAGATCCCCACCAGCGGGTTCAGCTCGTACGCCACCTTCAGCCAGCCCGGCAGGCCGGATTCCCGCACCAGACTCAGCGGGTAGATGATCGGGGTGGCGTAGAAGAGCACCCGGATGATCAGCCGCATGAACCGCTCCACGTCACGCATCAGCACGTTCCACGCGGACAGCAGCAGGGCCAGCCCGACCAGCAGGACGGCCTGGACGGCCACCGCGAGCGGCAGGGAGAGCAGCGACCAGCCGGGATGGATCCGGCCGTGCGCCGCGTAGATCACCGCGATGGCGATCAGGATCGGCAGACCGGCCGCGTACTCGGCGAACCGGCCGGTGACCCGGCCGATCGGGAAGACCTGGCGCGGCACGTTCATCGTGGTGATCAGCCGGGACTGACCGGTCAGCGCGTTGGTGGCCTCGCTCAGCGCCGAACTGGTCCACATCCAGGCGAAGATCCCCGTGATCAGGAACAGCGGATACGATCCGGCCGCCTCGCCGAGGTGCCGCCCGGTGTCCCGCGAGTAGAGCACGCCGAAGACGAACCAGTAGATGGCGCCCATGCCGAGCGGCTCGATCAACGACCAGAGGTAGCCCAGCACCGACTGCTGGTACTTGACCGCCAGGTCCCGTCTGACCAGGATGCGCAGCGAGTTGCGGTGCGACCACAACGCCGCGACGCCAGAGGTCACCGCTGCCTCCCGCCTCCTGAAACGGACGACAGGTTAGCAGTCGGTGAACGAATGCCCCGAGTCGACCAGATCAGCACTCGATCACGTTGACGGCCAGGCCGCCCCGCGCCGTCTCCTTGTACTTGACCTTCATGTCGGCGCCCGTCTCCCGCATCGTCTTGATGACCTTGTCCAGCGACACCGCGTGCACACCGTCGCCGCGCAGCGCCAGCCGGGCGGCCGTGATCGCCTTGATGCTAGCCACCGCGTTCCGCTCGATGCACGGGATCTGCACCAGGCCACCCACCGGGTCGCAGGTCAACCCGAGGTTGTGCTCCATTCCGATCTCGGCGGCGTTCTCCACCTGCTGCGGGGTGCCGCCGAGCGCCTCGGCGAGACCCGCCGCGGCCATCGAGCACGCCGAGCCCACCTCGCCCTGACAGCCGACCTCCGCGCCGGAGATCGAGGCGTTCTCCTTGAACAGCACGCCGATCGCGCCGGCCGCCAGCAGGAACCGCACCACGCCGTCGTCGGACGCACCCGGCACGAACCGGGTGTAGTAGTGCAGCACCGCCGGGATGATCCCCGCCGCGCCGTTTGTCGGCGCGGTGACCACCCGGCCGCCGGCCGCGTTCTCCTCGTTCACCGCCAGGGCGAACAGCGTCACCCAGTCCATCGCGCGCAGCGGGTCCGTGGTCGCCGTGTCCGCCTCCAGGCTGCGCCGCAGCTCCGCCGCGCGCCGCCGGACCTTCAACCCACCAGGGAGTACGCCGTCCCGCTCGCAGCCACGCTCCACGCACTCCCGCATCACCCGCCAGATCTCCAGCAGGCCGGCCCGGATCTCCGCCTCGCTGCGCCAGGAACGCTCGTTGGCCAGCATCACCTCGCTGATCGAGAGGCCGGTGGAGGTGGTCACCTCCAGCAGCTGCGCCCCGGTCAGGAACGGGTACCGCACCCGGGTGCTGTCCGGCTTGATCCGATCCGCGCCGGCCGCCGCCTCGTCCACCACGAAGCCGCCACCGACCGAGTAGTAGGTGCGGCTGCGCACCTCGGCGCCGGACCCGTCGTACGCCGCGAAGGTCATCCCGTTCGGGTGGTACGGCAGCGACCGGCGGCGGTGCAGCGTCAGGTCCCGGTCCGGGTCGAAGTCGATCTCGTGCGCGTCCAGCAGGCTGATCCGCCGCTCCGCCCGGATCCGCTCGACCCGGGGGCCGACGGTGTCCGTGTCGACCGTCTCCGGTGCCTCGCCGGCCAGCCCGAGCAGCACCGCCCGGTCGCTGCCGTGGCCGTGCCCGGTGGCGCCCAGCGAGCCGAACAGTTCGGCCTGCACCCGCGCGGTGTCGGTGAGCAGCCCGTCGGCCTTGAGCCCGGCCACGAAGGTGCGGGCGGCCCGCATCGGCCCCACCGTGTGGGAACTGGACGGCCCGATGCCGACGCTGAAGAGGTCGAAAACACTGATCATGGCTGCGCTGCGCTTCCTCGCCGTCGTCCCGTGGTGCGGGATCCGGCCCGGTCGTGGCCACCGGTCAGGCGGCCCCGCTCGTGGCCGCCCGGTCGGGTGGCCGCCGGCCACCCGGGGTGTGGGTGCCCAACCAGCGAGCCTACCCGCCCAGTTCAGGGACGCGGTGCGGCACCGGAGGCGTCGGGCGGAGCCGCACGGGTAAGTACCTACGGGTCCACGGGTTGCGGATCGTCCTCGGGACCGAGGGCGAGCTGGCCGTCCCTTTCTACCGTGGATTGCAGACGCGGCGTACCGCCGCAGAGTGGGAGTACGACGATGAGTCGCAAACTGGTTCGGCCCCGCCAGGGGCGCATGCTCGCCGGTGTCTGCGCCGGCCTCGGTCAGCGGTTCGGCATGTCCGCCGGGATGGTCCGGCTGCTGTTCCTGCTGTCGCTGCTGCTGCCCGGCACCCAGGTGATCGTCTACCTGATCCTCTGGATCCTCATGCCGAACGAGGACCGCTACCTCGCCTCCACCGGGCACTGACCCGCACCCCGCATCCCACCCACCGCCGACGCCCCCCGGGCCCGAGGCCCCCGCCGAGGCAGCAACTTCAGGGAAGTTGCTGCCTCACGACCGCCGGAGACACCAACATCCCTGAAGTTGCGCGGATCTTGCGCCGGGGCGCGCGGCGTGAGGCGCGACGCGGCATGAGGCCCTGCGAGCACGGGGACGCGGCGGCGCGGAGAGTCCAGTAACGGAAGCGCCCGCCCTGACGGTCGTCGGGGCGGGCGCTTCGACGTGCGGGGTGCGGCGGTCAGGGAGCGGTGTACGTGACCGTGACCTGCTGGTAGCCGAGGGAGCGCAGCAGCCCCTCCAGCATCTTGCGGGTGTTCTCCTCGGCCCGGGCGGAGAGCCCGCTGTCCCGGGCGGCGGCGGTGATCCGTTCCTCGGCGAGCTGGTAGACCTGCTGCTGCCGGTTGGGGTCGTTGCCGACCAGGTCACCGAGCCGGTTGAGCAGACCGCGCTGCTCGGAGAACACGTAGCTCTTTTCCAGGTCGAGGTTGGTCTCGCCGAGCTGCGGCGCGGGCAGCTTGATCTCGACCGAGGTCCCGTCGGCGGACTCGACGACAGCACCCTCACCGATCTTGCCGAAGTCGACGTACGCCTCGACGCTGCCCGCCCCGACGAACAGGGTGCGTTCGTTGAGCAGGAAATCCGGAACGTTGCGCCGGTCGTTCTGGGTGTCGACCACGACCTGGAAGTTGCCCTCGGCGGCCACGTAGCGGCTGAGGTCCTGGATCGACTTCAGCAGCGGCGGCTGGCTGCGGTCGGTCTGCTCCTTGGCGAACGGGTTGCGGAACTCCGGCAGAATGCCGGTCGCCTGCACGCCGAGCAGCACCACCACGGCCAGCGCGGCGGCCCCGAGCAGCACGAGCAGGCCGCGGACCGGCCCACCGGAGCCGCCGCTCGTCGGCCCACCGGAGCCGCCGAGGTCACCGGAGTCACCCGGGCCGCTCGGGCCGCCCGGCACGGGCTCCGTCGGGGTGTCCGACCGTTGCCGGAGATCGTCGCCCGTGGGGTATCCGGGGAACTCCCTCGTAGGCTCGTTGATGCCAGCGTCGCGGGCCATCACGCTCACCGTCCTCGTCAGACACGTCGTCTGTCATTGACGGTACGGCCCCCGTACGACACCCGCGCGTCGAGCGCCCGGAAAGAGCGAACGGGCAGGTCAGGCGAAGGCCGAGACCCCGGTGAGCCGCTGTCCGACGACCAACTGGTGGATCTCCGAGGTGCCCTCGTACGTCAGCACGCTCTCCAGGTTGTTCGCGTGCCGCATCACCGGGTACTCGCCGGAGACGCCGTTGGCGCCGAGGATGGTGCGACACTGCCGGGCGATGGCCAGGGCCTCCCGCACGTTGTTCAGCTTGCCCACGCTGACCTGTTCGGGCCGCAGCCGGCCGGCGTCGGCGAGCCGGCCCAGGTGCAGCGCGAGCAGTTGCCCCTTCACCAGCTCGACGGCCATGTCGGCGAGCTTCGCCTGGGTGAGCTGGAAACCGGCCAACGGGCGACCGAACTGGGTGCGCGTGGTGGCGTACGCCAACGCCGTCTCCAGGCAGTCCCGGGCAGCGCCGACCGAGCCCCACACGATGCCGTACCGGGCTTCGGTGAGGCAGCTCAGCGGGGCCTTGAGCCCGACCGCCTCGGGCAGTTGGGCGTCCGCCGGGAGCCGGACGTCGTCCAGCACGATCTCGCCGGTCACCGACGCCCGCAGCGACATCTTGCGGCGGATCTCGCGGGCCGCGACACCGGGCGTGTCCATCGGTACGGCGAAACCTCGCACGCCGGCGTCGGTGCGCGCCCAGATCACCGCGACGTCGGCGATCGGCGCGTTGGTGATCCACATCTTGCCGCCGGTGAGCACCCAGTCGTCGCCGTCGCGGCGGGCCCGGGTGGTCATCGACGCCGGGTCGGAGCCGTGGTCCGGCTCGGTCAGGCCGAAGCAGCCGATCGCCTCACCGGTCGCCATCGACGGCAGCCAGCGCTGCTTCTGCTCCTCGCTGCCGTAGCGCCAGATGGCGTACATGGCCAGGGAGCCCTGCACGGAGACCAGGGAGCGGACGCCGGAGTCGCCGGCCTCCAGCTCCTGGCAGGCCAACCCGTACGCGACCGCGGAGGCGCCGGCGCAGCCGTACCCGGTCAGGTGCATGCCGAGCAGCCCGAGCTTGCCGAACTCCCGGGCCAGCTCACGGGCCGGCACCCGGCCCTCCTCGTACCAGTCGGCGACGTGCGGGCGCACCCGGTCGTCGATGAGCTGGCGTACGACGTCGCGGATCTGCCGCTCCTCGGCGGTGAGCGACGGGTCCAGGTCGAGCAGGTCCAGTGGAGCGGTCATGGACGCCACCTTAACGAAGACTCAGGCCGATGGGTGCGGACGCGTCATTCGATCGGCTCGGAGAGCACCAGCACCCGGGCGTGGATCTGGTTGCGCTGCTGCAGGGCGGCGCGCAGGGCCCGGTGCAGCCCGTCCTCCAGGTAGAGCCCGCCGTTCCACTGCACCACGTGCGGAAAGAGGTCGCCGTAGAAGGTGGAGTCCTCGGCGAGGAGCTTGTCGAGCGCCAGCTCACGCTTGGTGGTGATCAACTGATCCAGGCGCAGGGGTCGCGGCGGGATCTCCGCCCACTGCTTGAGCGTCAGGTTGTGCTCCGGATAGGGACGCCCGTCCCGGACCGCTCTGAAGATCACGACGGCACGCTCCCCTCCCCGTGGCCGAGCCGACCGGCGGCGCCGAGCCGGGTCGCGGCGGGCACCGCGCGGCGCGGCACCGATGACGCGTGCCAGCCTAGCCGCCCAGCGCACCCCACGTTCTGCTCCCTGATGTCAGTTTCGCTACCGCTCGTCCGATCCTCAACCGGACGAACGGGACGCCGCACTCAACTCCACCGACCGCGCCGTACCACCTCGTCCACCGGACGACGACCTCGGCGCAGCGACGGTGACCTATGGTCGGGTGCGCGGTAACCGATTGTGATGGCTCCGACGGGTCGATGGTCCGCCGGCACGCCGAACGCGTCCCGGTAGGCGACCAGCCGCTGCGGCGGGATGCCGAAGAAACACGCACCCAGCCCCTCGTCCACCGCGGTGAGCAACATCAGCAGCGCGGCGAACCCGGCGTCCACGTACCAGTAGGGCACCGGCCAGCGGTCAGTGGACAGGTCCGTCCAGCCCTTGTCCGGCTCCGCGTACCGCTGGAGGTAGGCCGACTCGTTGGCGTGCGGCACCACGATCAGCGGTGCCCGGCGCATCCCGGCCAGCCAACGCTCGCGCCCGCCGCCGTCCGGGGTGGTGGCGGCCCAGAACCGCTCCCGGTCGGCCGCCTCCTCCAGCACCAGGAAGCCCCAGCCCTGCGCGAACCCGGCCGACGGGGCGCGTACGGCGTGGTCGAGCAGCCGGTCCACCACGTCGGGCGGGACCGGGCGGTCCGGGTCGTAGTTGCGCACCATGCGTCGACGCCTGACGACCTCGGCGAACTCCATCCCGCACCTCCCCGCCGGCCCGGCTCAAGCCCCGGGGCGGATGCCCCAGGCGCCCCGCCAGGTCGCGCCGGGCTTGAGCGTGAGTAGGTCCTTGCCCGAGCGGAACGCGTCCGGCGGGCAGGTCATCGGCTCGATAGCCACCGAACGACGGTGCCGTTCGCCGGTGAGCGCGTCCCCGGTGAACACCTGCCACCAGCCGAACTCCTGGTCCGCCCAGATGCGCACGCCGGACGAGCCGTCCGGCGCGGCAAGGCTGACCGACGAGCCGCCGTCGGCGTCGGCGATCACCTGGCCGAAGCAGAGGTCCAGCTGGGCACGGCCGATCCGGCGGGGGCTGGTCCAGTCGTACTCGGTACCCGCCACCGGGGTGGCGCCGACCGGCAGCAGACGCCCGTCCACCAGCAGCCGGGTACGCGTCGGCAGCCGCATGACCAGGTCGTCCACCGCGACGCCCGGCAGTTGCAGGTACGGGTGCACGGAGAAGCCGAACGGCGCCACCGCACCGCCGGTGTTTGTCACCTCGTGCTCGGCGCGCAGCCCGGCCGGGCCGACGCTCCACCGGCTGCGCAGCCGCAGCGGCCACGGGTAACCGGGCTGCGGCGGCAGGTCGTAGCCGACCGTCACCGCGTCCGCCGACTGCTCCAACAGCTGCCACGGCACCCAGTTGACCAGCCCGTGGATGGCCACGTGCCGCTGCGGCTCGGTCAGCGGGAGCTGGTGCGTCCGGTCCCCGAAGGAGTAGCGGCCGTCGCGGATCCGGTTCGGCCAGGGCGCCAGCACCTGCCCGGCGCAGCCGGGGCAGACCTCGTCGGTCTGGTACCCGTCGACCAGGTCGACCCCGTCGTGCCGGTACGTGCGCAGCCCGCCGCCCACCTCCACGATGACGGCCTCGTGGCCGGCGGCGGAGATGGTCCACTGGGCGCCGGAGAAGGGGCGCTGGTCGGGGCTGTCCATGCCGGCGACCCTAACCGGTCACGTCCGGTCGCCGCTCGACGCCGCCGCCCGGTACCGCAGCAGCGCCGGGAAGGCTGCCGCCAGCACGACCACGAGCACCGCCGAGGCCAACCCGCCGGCCACCCAGGCCACCCCACCGCCGAACCCGGCGGCCATCGTGCCGGCCCGCAGGTCGCCCAGTCGCGGGCCGCCGGCCACCACCACCGTGTTCACCCCCTGCAACCGGCCGCGCATCCGATCCGGTGCGTAGATCAGCAGCATCGACTGGCGCAGCACCGAGCTGACCAGGTCGGCGGCGCCGGCCACGGCCAGCAGGGCGATCATCAGCCAGAGCTGACGGGCCAGGCCGGCCGCCGCGATCGCCACCCCCCAGCCGACCACGGCCAGCACCAGACCTAGCCCCTGCCGGCGAAGCCGGCCGATCCAGCCGGAGGTGAGCCCGCCGATCATCGAGCCGATCGCGATGGCGCTGTAGAGCCAGCCGACCGCGGCGGGATTGCCGAACCGCTCGGTGGCGATCTCCGGGAAGAGCGCGCGGGGCATGGCCAGGATCATCGCGATCAGGTCCACCCCGAACGAGAGCAACAGCACCGGCGTGGTGGCCAGGTACCGGAACCCGTCGATGACGCTGCTCAGGCCGGCCCGACGCGGACCGTTCTCGGCCGCCGGGTCCGGTTCGGGTGGCATCGCCGGCAACCGCCACGTCGCCCAGAACGAGGCGCCGAAGAGCACCGCGTCCACCGCGTACGCGATCGGCAGTCCCACATCGGTCCGCCAGATGGCGAAGATCAGCCCGGCGGCGAGCGGTCCGAAGACCGAGGTGGCCGTGAAGGTGGTGAAGTTCAACGTGCTCGCGGCCGGTACCAGCTCGTCCGGGACCAACCGGGGCAGGATCGCGCTCCGGGTCGGCGAGGTGATCGCGAAGGCGGTCGACTGCAACGCCACGAGCAGCAGTAGGAGCAGCGGGCTGCCCAGCCCGAGCAGAGCGTGCGCCAGCAGCGCCACCGTCGATGCCCAGAGCAGCACCCCGCCGCCGAGCAGCACCCGGCGCCGGTCCCGGGCGTCGGCGACCGCACCGCCCCACAGGCCGAACACCAGCAGCGGCAGGAAACCCGCAACACCGAGCAGGCCTACCCAGAACGATCCCTTGGTCAGCCCGAACATCTCCACCGGCACGGCCACCGCTGTGAACTGGAAGCCGAACATCGCCACGCTGTTGCCGAACCACACCCGCCGGTACGCCGGCACGCGAAGCGGACGCAGATCGATCGCCCAGCGGCGCGCACCACGCGGCCGGGCCTCCTGCACACCGGTCACGGTGCCAACCGCTCGACGGTCCAGACGCCCTCGTCGAGCAGGCGGAAACGCAACCGGTCATGCAACCGACCGGCCCGGCCCTGCCAGAACTCCACAGTGTCGGGCCGGACCCGCAGCCCACCCCAGTGCGGCGGGGTCGGGATCACCGGCTCGCCGTCGAACCGCTCGGCAGCCGCCCGGTAGCTCTCCTCCAGCGCCGCCCGATCCGGCACCACCTGGGACTGGGGGCTGGCCCAGGCGCCCAGCTGGGAGCCGCGCGGGCGGCTGGCGAAGTACGCCTCGGCCACCGCACTGTCGACCGGGGCGACGCGGCCGGTGACCACCACCTGACGCTGCATCGGGAACCACGGGAAGACCAGGCTGGCGTACGGGTTCGCCGACGCCTCGACACCCTTGCGCGACAGGTGGTTGGTGAAGAAGACGAAGCCGTCCGGGTCGTACCCCTTCAGCAGGACGGTCCGCCCGCTCGGCCGGCCGGTGGCGTCGGCGGTGCCCACCACCATCGCGTTGGGTTCGGGTAGCCCGAAGGCCACCGCGTCGGCGAACCAGCTGTCGAACTGGGTGTGCCAGTCGGCGGCCAGGTCAGCCTCGGTCAGGCCCAGGTCCGCGGCGTACTCGTTACGCATCGCGGCCGGGGCGGGTGTGTCGCCCGTCACGTTCCCACTCCTTCTCGGCGGCCCCGCCAGCGCCCTCCCGCGCTGGCCAGCACGCACCGCCCAGTCTCACCGAGCGGCGCGGGAAATGCGCGTGCGGGGATGTCGTGTGCAGCACAGTGGCAGCGGGTCGCGTATCCAGTTACTCAGCAGGCAAGATGTTCCGAACACATCCCTGAGGGTCGCCTGAGGCGCTCGGCCGACCGGGCCGAATGAGCTGACCGGGCGCACCGACCAGATGCAGGAGAGCGACATGGCCGATTTCAAACCCGGGCTGGAGGGCGTAGTCGCCTTCGAGACCGAGATCGCCGAACCAGACCGTGAGGGTGGCGCGCTGCGCTATCGCGGGGTCGACATCGAGGATCTGATCGGCCAGGTCTCGTTCGGCAACGTGTGGGCGCTGCTGGTCGACGGCCGGTTCGGGCCGGGCCTGCCGCCGGCGGAGCCGTTCCCGGTGCCGGTGCACTCCGGCGACATCCGCGTCGACGTGCAGTCCGCGGTCGCCATGCTGGCCCCGTACTGGGGGCTGAGCCAGCTGCTGGACATCTCCGACGAGCAGGCCCGCGAGGACCTCGCCCGGGTCTCGGTGACCGCGCTCTCCTTCGTCGCCCAGTCCGCCCGGGGCCTCGGCCTGCCGGCGGTGCCGCAGAAGGAGATCGACAAGGCGCAGACCATCGTCGAGCGGTTCATGAAGCGCTGGCGGGGCGAGCCCGACCCGCGGCACGTCAAGGCCGTCGACGCGTACTTCATCTCGGCCGCCGAGCACGGCCTGAACGCCTCCACCTTCACCGCCCGCATCGTCGCCTCCACCGGGGCGGACGCGGCGGCCTGCATCTCCTCCGGCATCGGCGCCCTCTCCGGCCCGCTGCACGGCGGCGCCCCGTCCCGGGTGCTCAGCATGCTGGAGGCGGTGGAGCGCAGCGGGGACGCCGAGGGCTACGTCAAGGGCGTGCTGGACCGCGGCGAGCGGCTGATGGGCTTCGGCCACCGGGTCTACCGCGCGGAGGACCCCCGCGCCCGAGTGCTCCGGCGTACCGCCAAGGAGTTGGGCGCCCCGCGCTTCGAGATCGCCGAGGCACTGGAGAAGGCGGCGCTGGCCGAGCTGCAGGCCCGCCGCCCGGACCGGGTGCTGGCGACCAACGTCGAGTTCTGGTCGGCCGTGGTGCTGGACTTCGCCGAGGTGCCGGCGCACATGTTCACCTCGATGTTCACCTGCGCCCGGATGGGCGGCTGGAGCGCGCACATCCTGGAGCAGAAGCGCCTGCAGCGGCTGGTCCGCCCGTCTGCCCGCTACATCGGCCCGGCCAGCCGCAAGCCCAGCGACGTCGAAGGCTGGAGCGCCATCCCCCACGGCGTCTGATCGGTAAGGAAGGGCCCCTTCTTAACGCCTCGCGTATAGGAAGGGGCCCTTCCTAACCGCAGCCGGGTGAGCGGCGCCGGATGTGGCGAAGGACTCAGGCCGGCCCTCGGGACCCCGAGCTCCACCGCCCGGGTCGGGTGCGAGGATGGGGGCCGGCAGTGTCGCCGGATCGCCGGCACGGATCCCGGCCCGCCGTGCGCCCCGCGTACGCGCCCGCCGCCGGTCCGCACCGGGCCCCGCCCTCGCCCATGCGGAAGGACCTTCAAGACCGTGGCTGACGCACCGCTCATCCGGATTCCCGACGAGATCAAGCCCGCCGACGGACGCTTCGGCTGCGGCCCGTCCAAGGTCCGTCCGGCGGCCGTGTCCGCCCTCGCCGAGGTGGCCACCAGCTACCTGGGCACCTCGCACCGGCAGAAGACGGTCCGCGACCAGGTCGCCCGGCTGCGCTCCGGCATCGCCGAGTTCTTCTCGCTGCCCGAGGGGTACGAGGTGGTGATCGGCAACGGGGGCACCACCGCGTTCTGGGAGGTCGCCACCTTCGGCCTCATCCGGGACCGGGCACAGTTCGCCAGCTTCGGCGAGTTCGGCGCCAAGTTCGCCAAGTCGGTCAAGGACGCCCCGTTCCTGGGCGAGCCGACCATCCGCAAGGCCGACGCGGGCAGCGCGCCGACCCTGGTCGCCGAGGCCGGCGTGGACGCGTACGCGACCCCGCAGAACGAGACCTCGACCGGCGTGGCCGTGCCGATCAGCCGGGTGGCCGGGGCGGACGAGGGCGCGCTCCTGCTGGTCGACGCCACGTCCGGCGCCGGTGGCCTGGAGGTCAACGTCGGCGAGACCGACGTCTACTACTTCGCGCCGCAGAAGTGCTTCGGCTCCGACGGCGGTCTCTGGCTGGCCCTGATGTCACCGGCAGCGCTGGACCGGGCCGCCGAGATCAAGGCCTCCGGACGGTACGTTCCGGCCTTCCTCGACCTGGTCACCGCGATCGACAACTCGCGGCTGGAGCAGACCTACAACACCCCGGCGTTGGCCACCATCTTCCTGGCCGCCGAGCAGACCGACTGGATGAACGCGCAGGGCGGGCTGGCCTGGGCCGCGAAGCGCACCGCGGAGAGCGCCGCGACGGTGTACGGCTGGGCGGAACGGTCCACCGTGGCCACACCGTTCGTCAGCGACCCGGCGCTGCGGTCCAACGTGGTCGCCACCATCGACCTCGTCGACGAGATCGACGCCACCGCCGTCGCCAAGGCGCTGCGCGCCAACGGCATCGTGGACACCGAGCCGTACCGCAAGCTCGGTCGCAACCAACTGCGGGTGGCGCTGTTCCCGGCCATCGAGCCGGCCGACGTCGAGGCGTTGACCGCGTCCATCGACTACGTGGTCGAGCGCCTCTGACGATCGTCACGGTCGGTGTCCATCAGGGCCCCGGCGGACACCGACCGTGATCATCGTTGCAGCTCAGTCGCGACATGCGGGGTGTCGCTTCCCCCACCCCGAGACAGATGCGCGTACGGTGGTCCGAGACGCCTGGGTGGCCGACTCGTGGCGTGCGGCCAGCGAAGCGGGACGGAGGCAACGCTATGCGCCCAGTACGCTTCGTCGCCCTCTCCGAGGACGGCCATGCTCTGGTTCTCGCCGACGAGGTCGGGCGGCTGCTCGCCCTGCCGATCGACGACCGGATCGCCGGCGCACTGCACGCCGAGCCGGGTGCTCCGCCGCTCCCGGTGGCGCCGACCGCCGCCGACCCGGTTCCCTCACTGTCCCCCCGGGACATTCAGGCCCGCATTCGCTCCGGCGAGTCCGCCGAGGACGTCGCCCGGATCGCCGGGGTGCCGGTCGACCGGGTCCTGCGCTACGCCGGCCCGGTGCTCCAGGAGCGGGCGATGCTCGCCCAGCACGCCCGCCGCACCCGGCTCAAGGGTGCGGAGAAGCCCACCCCGCTGGCCGAGGTGGTCAACGGCCGGTTGAGCCAGCACGGCATCGACACCGAGAAGATCTCCTGGGACGCGTACCGCCGCGACGACGGCACCTGGCGGATCATCGCCACCTGGCCGTCCGGCAAGGCCACCGCGCAGGCGATCTGGGATCTCGACAAGACCCGGCAGGCGGTCACTCCGCACGACGACATGGCGCAGTACCTGTGCGCCGAGCGGCCCACGCCGATCCTCGGCCAGGAGCCGGCGCCGGAGCGGGGCGGGCACGCCCTGCCCGGTCCGTCGCGCGGCGAGCCGAGTCGCGGTGGGCACGGCTTGCCGGCGGCTTCCGAGCACCCGCGTCCGGGCCGGGACCCGATCCGGGCCGGGCGGGACGCACTGCTCGCCTCGCTGGACCGCCCGCTCGGCGCCTCGTCGGGCCGCGGCCTGGAGCCGCGTACCCCGGCTGCCCTCGCCGGGTCGGACGCGCCCCGGCAGCGGCCGGTCGGTGGTGGCGCCGCGGCGCTGCTCGGCGGCGGCCAGGGGTCGGCCTTCGACGACGACTCGGACGCGCCCAAGGAGGTGCCGGCCGTGCCGTCGCTGGCGGTGCTGCGGCCCCGCCGGACGGGCGCCGCGGCGGCTGCCGGCGGCGAGTCCACCGATGCCAACGGCAAGCCGCGCAAGCGGCTGCCGAGCTGGGACGACGTGCTCTTCGGCAGCGGTCCGGCCGCGCGCGAGTCCTCCTGACGCTTCGCGTTGACGGGTGGCGGTTCGCCGCCCGTCAGCGCGAGGCACGCTTACCCCGCAAGGTGCGTCCGCCGGGTGGCGGTGGCGCGGGCTGAGTCAGAGCGGCCAGGCGGCGAGGCGGTCGTAGCGCGGCACGGGGCCGAGGTGGCTGCGGACCAGCAGCAGCTCGGTCGCCGCCCACTGCGGGCCCTGGTAGTCGTCCAGGGTGGCCCGGTCGGCGTCAACGTCAGCCACGTCCACCCGGTCGCCGGGCCGAGCGACGGTCAGGTGCGGGCGGAACGGCTTGTCGTCGTGCGGCAGCCGCGCGTGCCGCAGCCGGGACCGGATCAGTCGCGCCAGTACGTGCAGCGCCTCGACGTCACCCTGGAGATCCACCCACAGCACGGTGAACCGCCCCTGACCGAACCGGCCACCCCCGCCGAGGCTCAGCCGGGGCGAGGCGTCCCGGCCGTCCCGGAACCACTCGGCGGCCAGCCCGAGCGCGCTCTCCACCTCGACCAGCCGGGACGTCTCGACGTCACCGAGGAAGGCCAGGGTGAGGTGCAGGTGGGCCGGGTCGGCGAGCCGGACATTGGTGCCGGCCGCCGCTGCCGCCCCGACCCGCAGTCCGGCGACCTGCGCGCCGAGGTGGGTGACGGCTTCGATGGGCGGATAGACCGCAACGAATAGCCGCAACCGTCGACCGCTCAGCGGTGCTGCTGCCGGTGCCCGGCCCGGGCCGCCGGCAGGGCCAGCCCGGCGGCGTGCAGCACGCCTTCCACCCGCACCCGCTCGATCTCCTGGTCGACGCCGCTCAGCTCGGCGAGGTGTTCGGTGACGCCGAGGGCTCGGCAGGCCAGTCGGAGCCGGTCGTCGTACGCCTGGACCACCGCGCCGTGCCAGACCATCGACCGGCCGGTGCCGCCGAGCCGCTGGCCGCCGAGCCGCCGCAGATCGGCGGCGAGCTGTTCCAGGGGCCGCCGATCGGTGCGGTCGAACTCGCTGAGGTCGATGTCCCGAGTCAGGGCGTCGGCCTCGATGGCGCGGTCGAGACGGGCGATGGTGCGTCGTTCCCGTCGGCGCTCACGCCACTCCGACCAGCCACAGACCACCCGATCCAGAATCTCGTCGGCACAGAAGAGCAGGGCGAACGCCGCCGGAAGGCTGGCCACGGCGAGGAACGCCAGGGCCAGCATCAGCGCACGTCCGACTCCCACGTATCGACGCTAAGCCCCGTCGTGCCGGCCCGCCACCTGATTGGCCGCATCCGCGCCATCCGCTCAACAGGACGCGCTCACGGGCCCCGGAGCGACAACGGTTAGGAAGGGGCCCTTGTTATACAGAATCCGATAACAAGGGGCCCTTCCTTAAACCTCAGCAGTCGGTGGAGGTGACGTAGAAGCGGGGCATCGGCAGCACCCGGAAGCGCAGCCGGGCGCCGGAGCGGCGCAGCTGCCAGGTGAGCGCGATCAACGCCGTGGCCAGCGAGATCAGCCCGCCCATCCAGATGCTGGCACCGGCGCCGAAGCGCTCGGCGATCCAGCCGATCAGCGGCGCGCCGACCGGGTTGGTGCCCAGGAACACCAGGACCCACAGGGCCATCACCCGACCCCGGAAGGCCGCGTCCACACCCAGCTGGACCCGCTGGTTGGCGGCCTGGGCGAAGAAGACCATGAAGAAGCCGGTGGGCACCAGCAGCGTCACGACCAGCCAGTAGGTCGACGCGAAGCCGACCAGGGTGCCGAAGGTGGCACAGGCGATCGCGGCACCGAGCACCAGCCAGACCGACGGGCGGCTGCGCCGGCCGGTGCCGCTGAGCGCGCCTCCCAGCGCGCCGACCGCCAGCGCGGTGCTGAACAGGCCGAACGAGGCGGCACCGGTGTGGAAGACCGTCTTGGCCAGCGCGGCCAGGGTGAGCTGGAAGTTGAACAGCGACATGCCGATCACCGACATCACCGCCATCGGCAGCAGCAGGTCCGGGCGGCGCCACACGTACCGCAGCCCGTCGACCACCCGGGCGGAGGCCCGCTCGTCCCGCGGCAACAGCGCGTCGCGGTGCAGGTCGGCCGTCCGCATCCGCACCACGTTGACCAGCGGCGCGATCGAGCTGAGCCCGGTGAAGAGGAAGACCGGCCCCACGTCGAAGGCGGCGATGGCCAGGCCGGCGACGGCCGGGCCGACGATCCGGGCGGAGTTGAACACGGCCGCGTTCAGCGACAGCGCGTTGGGCAGCAGCGGCATGCCGACCAGTTCGGAGACGAACGCCTGGCGGACCGGGGTCTCCACGGCGTTGGCCGTGCCGAGCAGCGCGGCGAAGGCGAAGACGTGCCAGAGCTGCACGAGGTCGGTGAGGACCAGCAGGGACATGCCGAGCGCCAGCACGGTCCAGAAGGCGTTGGCGGCGAAGAGCAGCACCCGCTTGTCGTACCGGTCGGCGAGCCGACCGGAGAGCAGCGTGAGCAGCAGCACGGGGGTGAACTGGAGCGCGGTGACCACGCCGAGCGCGGTGGCCGAGTTGTCGGAGAGCTCGAGGACGAGCCAGTCCTGGGCGATGAACATCATCCAGACGCCGATCAGTTTGATCAGCTGGCCGGATGCGAATAGCCGGTAGTTGCGAACCTGCAGGGACTGGAACATCGTGCTCAACTTGGCCCGCACTCTTGGTGCGCCTCCTCCGGGACGTACGCGTCATCGACAGGTGACGGCACGGCCCGTGGCGCGGGCGCGGCTCAGGCGCGAGCGAGCTGCTGAAGAATCTGGGCAGCCCTCTGCAGGGTCTCCCGTTCGTCCTCGTCGAGCGCGGCCAGCCGGTGGGCCAGCCACTCATCGCGGGCCCGCTCGAACTGGTCGAGCACGGCCTGCCCTCCTTCGGTCGCCGCGAGGATGACCTGCCGGCCGTCGGTCGGATGGGGGGTCCGCTGCACAAGGCCGCGGTCCTCCAACTTCCCGACGATCTTGGTCATCGTCGGTGGCTGCACCCGCTCCACGTCGGCCAGTTCCCGGGGCGTCAGCGCGCCCGCCAGCCGGAGGCTGGTGAGCGCGGAGACCTGGGTGACCGTGAGGTCGCCGACCGGTCGGGCCTGGCGGACCCGCCGGTTGAGTCGGGTGATCGCATCACGCAACTGGGGAGCCAGTCGCGCCGGTGGCACGCGTTCCGCCGTCACCGTCCGCTCCGTCACGATAGTTAGCTTAACTAATGAGCCTGGCTAACGACTCCTGATATGACCAGACTCACGAGGACGTTCGTACTGTTCCCGGCGGGGAAATCCGGTTCGGATCCCCCCGCCCGGACGTGCGTCAGAGCACCAGGGACTCGATCGGCCCGCGCAGGAAGTACAGCACGAACAGCGCGGCGACCCCGTACAGCAGCGGGTGGATCTCCCGGGCCTTGCCCCTGGCCAGCTTGACCACCACGAAGGTGATCAGGCCGGCGCCGATCCCGTTGGAGATCGAGTAGGTGAACGGCATCAGCACGATCGTGAGGAACGCCGGGATCGCGATCTCGTAGTCGGACCAGTCGATCGTCCGCACCGCGGTCATCATCAGGAACCCGACCACCACCAGCGCCGTCGACGCCGCCTCGAACGGCACGATCACGACCAGCGGCGCCAGGAACATCGCCAGCAGGAAGAGCACGCCGGTGACCAGGTTGGCCACGCCGGTCCGGGCACCCTCCGCGACACCGGCGGCGCTCTCGATGTACGACGTGTTGCTGGAGGTGCTGGCCGCGCCGCCGGCCGCGGCGGCGATCGAGTCGACCAGCAGGATCTCCTTGGCCTTCGGCGGGGTGCCCTTCTCGTCGAGCAGGCCACCTTCCTGACCGACCGCCACCATCGTGCCCATGGTGTCGAAGAAGTCCGTGATCAGCAGCGTGAAGACGAACATCAGCACGACCAGCCAGCCGGCCCGGCCCCACGAGTCGAGCACGTTGAACTTGCCGAGCAGCGACAGGTCGGGCAGGTCCACCACCGTCTTCGGCAGCTCCGGCACGTTCAGCGACCAACCCTTCGGGTTGGGCTGACCGTTGACGAAGGACGGGCCGATGTTGCCGATCGCCTCCACGATCACCGCCAGCACGGTCGAGGCGAGGATGCCGATCAGGATCGCGCCCTTCACCCGGCGGACCACCAGCACCAGGGTGAGCAGCAGACCCACCACGAAGACCAGCATCGGCCAGCTCACCAGCTTGCCGCCGATACCCAGGCCCACCGGGACTGTGGTGTTGGCGGCGTCCGGGATCCGCCGGACGAAGCCGGCGTCCACCAGACCGATGATCGTCAGGAAGAGGCCGATGCCCACCCCGATCGCGGTCTTCATCTGGGTGGGCACCGAGCGGAACACGGCGGTCCGCAGGCCGGTCAGCACCAGCACCGCGATGATCACACCTTCGATCACCACCAGGCCCATCGCGTCGGCCCAGGTCATCTCCGGCGCGATCTCGTACGCCACCAGCGCGTTGACGCCCAGACCGGCGGCGAGCGCCAGCGGGAACCGGCCCACCACACCCATCAGGATCGTCATCAGGCCGGCGACCAGCGCGGTCGCCGCGGCCAGCGCGGGGATCGGGAGGGTCTTGCCGTCGCCGTCGACGGCACCGCCCAGGATCAGCGGGTTGAGCACCACGATGTACGCCATCGTGAAGAAGGTCGCCAGGCCACCGCGTACCTCGCGGCTCAGCGTCGAGCCGCGGGCGGTGATCTCGAAGAACCGGTCGAAACCGTTACGCGGATGAGCGGGGTCGGGTGGTGTGCCGTTCTCGGGCGGCGTTACTGCCATCAGGTCCTCGCAGGTGATCTTCCGGTTGTCGCGCGCATCGTCCCAGATCACCAGCGGGCAGGGGAAGTAGATCGCGTACGCTTGCCCGATGCCGAACGAGCAGCCTCCGCGGCCCGCGCCGCTGGACCCGCCGATGGTGCCGTTCGCCGTCGCCGGGCTGATCGGCTGGGCCGTGGCCGGGCTGGTTCTGTTGATCTTCTTCCGGGGCTGGCTGACCGAGCACGATCACGAGAACTGGCTCTGGACCTGCCTGGCCGGATTCCTGTGGGGCTTCCCCGGCCTCGCCGTGATGATGCGGCACGACGCCAACCGACGCCGCCGCCGCGCGAGCTGATCCTGCCGAGCGCGCCCGCGCACCCGGCGTTGAACGGTCAGGGGTGCCCGTACGGCTCCGCCGGTTCGGCGGCCTCCACCGAACCCGGGGCGCGGCTCACCGACATGGCCTCCACCGCGCTGTCGTCGTAGACCGTGGGCAGTTCCTCCACCGCGGTCTCGGCCGCCTCGATCAACGTCTCGGAGTGGGCGCCGCAGCCGTGGTCGGCGCTCACCACCCGGCCGTCGTCCGGAGCGTAGAAGTTGCCGCACGCGCCGAAGGCCAGCCGCATAGCGCCGGCCAGCGGCAGGTAGAAGCCACAGGTGCCGCAGCGGGCGGCGGCCGGGGCAGCGGCGGAGATCGCCGCGGCCGGGCCGTGATCGCCGTCGTACCAACGCTGCGCCGCGTCGGCGCGGCCCTCCCGG
Organism: Micromonospora coriariae; assembly: GCF_900091455.1. NCBI lineage: Bacteria > Bacillati > Actinomycetota > Actinomycetes > Micromonosporales > Micromonosporaceae > Micromonospora > Micromonospora coriariae. The sequence goes on from NZ_LT607412.1 coordinate 2,201,905, forward strand.
GAGAGCACCCGGGCCCGACCGAGGCCCAGCTCCCAGGCCGTCTCCTCGACCGCCGGGTCATCGGAGAGCAGGTAGGCGGGGGCCAGCCGCTCATCGTCCGGCGCGGTCGGCAGCAGGTCGCCCGGGCCCAGGTCGCCCGGCTTGAGCCGCTCCTGCCAGGGCAACCAGCCGGGCGCGAGCAGCGCGTCGGGGCCGGGCAGCAGCACCGTCTCGCAAATGGTCACCGTGCGGCTGCGCGGCACCCGGGTGACGGTGACCGCCCACCGCCAGCCGTTGTAGCCGGCGAGCCGGCATTCAAAGTAGTGGGTGACCAGCCGGTCGCCCTCGGCCACGACCTGCAGGTGGTCGCCGACATCGTCGGCGTCCACCTCGGTGATGCCGGCGCGGGCCACCTCGACGGCAGCGGCGCAGACCTGGTCGAGACGGGCGGCACGGGTGGAGGCGGGCCTGGTCACCTCACCATTGTTCCCCATGCGCCGAACAGGGGTGACAGGGACTCCCGGGGAACCTTTCGCCGCAGTGCTGCGGCGTACCCCGATCGGATGGGCGAGGATGGTGAGCATGCCGTCGTACTCCCGCTCCGGGCGATCCGTCCTCGGGCGCACCGTCGGCACCAGCATCCGCACCATCCGGCTGCTGTTGCGTGGTTCGGTGGGCAGCGGACGCTGGGTGACCCGCCGGGCCGGCCGGGCCCGCGCCCGGGGCGCCGGCGGCGAGGTCGGCATGGTCCGCCTGTTCGACCTGCACGCGGTGTCCTGCGCCGGAGACACTCTGATCGCCATCGGCCTGGCCGGGACGATCTTCTTCAACGTGCCGTTGGGCGAGGCCCGCAGCAAGGTCGCGCTCTACCTGCTGGTGACCATGGTGCCGTTCGCGATGCTCGCCCCTGTGGTGGGCCCGCTGCTGGACCACTTCCGGCACGGCCGGCGGTACGCCCTGGCCGCCACCATGCTCGGCCGGGCGTTCCTGGCCTGGTTGATCTCCGACTACATCCACGGCTTCGGGCTGTACCCGGCCGCGTTCGGGGTGCTCGCGCTGTCCCGGGCGTACGGCGTGGCCCGGTCCGCGGCGGTGCCCCGGCTGCTGCCGGAAGGGCTCGGCCTCTCCCAGGTGGGCGCGCGCGCCAGCGTCTACGGCACGGTGGCCGGCGCGCTGGTGGCCCCGATCGGTCTGGCGGCGTTCTGGTTCGGGCCGCAGTGGCCGCTACGGGTCGCGTCGGTGATCTTCCTGATCGGCATGGTGATCTCCCTGCGCCTGCCGCCGAAGGCGGATTCGGAGCCACCGGAACGGGTCCCCCGGCCGCTGCGCGCGCTGGGCCGCCGCCGGGGCGACCGCCCACTGGGTCGGGGCCGACCCGCCGGCCGGCTGGTGATCGCCACCCTGATCGGCTCCGCGACGCTGCGCGCGGTCTACGGCTTCCTGCTGCTGTTCCTCGCCTTCGCCATCAAGAAGGGCGACCTGACAACTGTGATGTTCGGCCGGGACCTGGGCGCCGAGTGGGCGCTGGGGCTGGTCGGCGGCGCGCTGGCGGTCGGCAGCTTCCTGGCCACCGCCGTCGGCACCCGCCTGCGCATCCACCGGCCGACCGCCATCCAGTCCAGCAGCATGATCATCGTGGCGGGGGTGGCCGTGCTCACCGTCATCCGCTTCTCGCTGCCGATGGTGGCCCTGCTCTGCCTGGTCACCGCGCTGGTCAGCGGGGTGGCCAAGCTCGCCGTGGACGCCTCTATCCAGGAGCGCATCCCGGAGCGGCTGCGGGCCAGTTCCTTCGCCCACTCGGAGACGGTGCTGATGCTGGCCTTCGTGGCCGGCGGCGGGCTCGGGCTGGTGCCGTTCGACGGCCGCACCGGCATCGCGGTCGCCGCCGGGGTGGGCGTCCTGGCCGCGGCCCGCGGTGTGCTGGTCGCCGCACGGCTGCGCGGCGAGAAGCTGGCCGGCCGGCCGCTGGGCGACGACGAACTGGCCGACGACGAGTCGACGGACGACTTCGGGGACCGAGCGCCCACCTCGCCGGCACCGACCCAGGCCGGCTCGCCGCAGTACGACGACCCGGGCCTCGCACCACCGGGCTACCACATCTACCGCCCCTCCTCAGCGGTCGGCGGACCGGGTGGCGGCGCGGACGACGAGACCCGCCGGGAGTCCCCCGGACCGCTGTCGTGACCGGCCTGCTGGTGGTGACCGCGGTGCCCGCCGAGGCGGACGCGGTCTGCGCGGGGCTGACCGACGCCACCGTCACCGTGGCCCCGGTCGGGGTGGGCCCGGCCGTGGCCGGCGCCGCCACGGCGCGACTGTTGGCGCTGGCCGAGGCGGCCGGGCGCCCGTACCGCGCGGTGGTCAGCGCCGGCGTGGCCGGCGGTTTCGTCGGGAGGGTCGAGGTCGGTGACATCGTGCTCGGCACCGCCAGCATCGCCGCCGACCTGGGAGCCGAGTCACCGGACGGCTTCATCCCCGTCGACGAGCTGGGCATGCCGCCCGCGCTGCTCGGCAACGGCAGCGTGGTGCCGGTCGACCCACGGCTGCTGGCGGCGCTGCGGGCCGCTCTGCCCTCCGCCGCGACAGGCGCGGTGCTCACCGTCAGCACGGTCACCGGCACCGCCGCCAGCACCGAGGAGCTGCGCCGCCGGCATCCGGGGGCGGTCGCCGAGGCCATGGAGGGGTACGGGGTGGCGGTCGCCGCGGCGCAGGCGGGGGTGCCCTTCGCCGAGCTGCGCACCATCTCCAACCCGATCGGCCCCCGCGACCGGGATGCCTGGCGGCTACGCGAAGCCCTCACCGCCCTGACCACGGCGGCCCCGGCGCTGCGCTGACCCCGCCGGGCGGCTCAGACTTCGAGGGTCAGCGCTGACGGCCGACTCGCCTGCAGCTCGAACCCGCAGGCGAGCAGAAACTCGACGTTGCCGAACTCGGCAATTGCGTGGGCGGTCCGAATGCCTGCCAGCGCCATCTCCCTGCCCAACAACCCGATCAGCTGCCGCCCGATGCCGAGAGCCCGTAGCCCGGGAGCAACGACCACGCTCTCCAACACCAGCTCACGCTGATCGCCCAGCTCCTCGCCCAAGAGGAGGTCCACGCTCCGCTCGTGGGCCCTCAGCTCACCGACCGGCCCGGCCCCGGGCACCTCGGCAAGAAGGCGCCAGGACGTGGCCGGCAGTCCTTCGGAGGCACGTCGAAACCTCACCTGGGCGCGCGTCCGGTTACGCCACCGCCGCTCGTCTCGCCGCGCTCGATCCAGGTCGTAGGTCAGTTCCGGAACACGCACCGGCCACAACCGCTCCGGGAGGGTGTACGAATGCACCCACCAGGCGCCCGGCCAGTCCCGCAGGGTCCGGACCCGACGAACGTCGAGGTGTGCGGGGTACCGGCGCCCAGCCTCGTCCCGCGCCTCGTCGTCCCGCGCCTCGTCGTCCGGCAAGCTCGGCGATCCGCCGCTTGCGGTGGAGCGCGGGTCGCCGGGCAGCCTGAGCGCAAGCTCACCGCCTGCCGCCCGAACCAGACGCTCCACCGTCCGGAACGCCGGCTCGCAGCCCTGGCCCGCCTCGATCCGAGCCAGCGTGCTCTTCGGGACGCCGGAGCGCTCGGCCATCTCGCGCTGGCTCAGGTCAGCACGTCGACGAAGATCCCGCAGAGCCGCCCCCACGTCGATCGCACCCGTCCCGGCCGCCACCCGTTCATGGTTTTCCCCTCAACCCGGGATCGTCAACAACCTCCCTTCCATCTGTGGATAACCCTGTGGACAGCGCCGCCGCCGCGGTGCGTAGTCCCTTCGTCGGCGCCTGTAGAGCTACCCCATTGATGGGGCGAGCCGACGGACACCTGGGACACATCAACACTCGGGCACCATCACAGCCAGGCACCACTCGCCACCCGCGACCCCAACCAGCCGCCGCCGTTGCCACCAGCCGCCGAACCCGGTACAGCCACCCACGGGCACGGCGCCCCACAGATGGGGCAGCTCTACAGGGAGCAGCAGTCACCTCCGACACCCCGACGGTGCCCGCCGAGCAGCCGACAGTGAGCGCAAGGGCGTGCGGCGGGGGTGGCAGGGCGGGCGCTCGGCTGGTGAATCGACCAGGCCGATGGTTGTCTGACTCAGCCTTGGCGACCCCGGCAGGTCACAGTGGGCCGGGTGGGCGCGCGGGAGCGTGCGGGGGCAGGGCTAACGTGGAGGCGTGGCGCTCTCCCTGGCGATCTCGCCCTGCCCCAACGACACTTTCGTCTTCGACGCCCTGGTGCACGGCCGGGTGCCCGGTGCACCGCCGGTCGAGGTGACGTACGCCGACGTCGACGTCACCAACACGGCGGCCGAGCGGGGCGCTTTCGACCTGGTGAAGGTGAGCTTCGCGGCGCTGCCGTGGCTGCTCGACGACTACCACCTGCTGCCCTGCGGCGGCGCCCTCGGCCGCGGGTGCGGGCCGCTGGTGCTCACCCGGGGCGACCGCGCCGGCGGGCCGGACCGCACCGACCTGACCGGCGCCACGGTGGCGGTGCCGGGTGACCGGACCACCGCGTACCTCTTGTTCCGGCTCTGGTCGGCGGGCCGGCCACCGGCCCGGATCGAGGTGGTCCCGTTCCACGAGATCATGCCGGGCGTCGCGGCCGGCCGCTACGACGCCGGGCTGGTCATCCACGAGGCACGGTTCACCTACCACCGGCACGGCCTGACCGCGCTTGTCGACCTCGGCGAGTGGTGGGAGGCCGACACCGGCCTGCCCATCCCGCTCGGCGCGATCCTGGCCAAGCGCGGCGTGGTGGACCCGGAGGCCGCAGCCGGCTGGGTCCGCGAGTCGGTCCGGCAGGCCTGGGCGGACCCGGCGGCCAGCCGGGAGTACGTGCTCGCGCACGCCCAGGAGATGGAACTCGACGTGGTGGACCGGCACATCGGCCTCTACGTCAACGAGTTCACCGCCGACCTGGGCGAGGCCGGTTTCGCCGCTGTGACGGCGCTGCTCGACCGGGCCGCCGACGCCGGGCTGGTGCCTCAGACCTCCAGCTCGCGCGCCACCGCGTGGACCAGCTGAGCGATCTTCTGCGCGGTCTTCTTGTCCGGATACCGGCCCCGGCGCAGGTCCGGCTGGACCTTCGCCTCCAGCACCTTGATCATGTCCTCGACGAGGCCGTGCAGCTCCTCGGCCGGCCGGCGCCGCAGCTCCGCCATCGACGGCGGCGCGTCCAGCAGCTTGACCCCCATGGCCTGCGCGCCCCGGCGGCTGTCAACCACGCTGAAGTCGACCCGCTGACCACCCTTGAGGTCGGTGACGCCCGCCGGCAGCGCACCCTTGGGCAGGAACACGTCGCCGCCCTCGTCACTGGTGACGAAGCCGTATCCCTTGGCCGTGTCGTACCACTTCACTCGACCCGTAGGCACCTGAAAACCCCTGCTTCACTTGAGCCGCTACTGCTCCAAGGCTAGCTGGATCATGCCGTCGAGCGCCGCTGGGAATCCGGTGAGGTCGTCCAACACCACTTCCGCGCCGGCGGCGCGCAGCTCATCCGGGGAACACGGCCCGGTGGCGACGCCGATTCCGGGCACCCCGGCCACCCTCGCCGCCACCATGTCCGCCACGTGATCCCCGACGTAGTGGGTCGCCCCGTGCTCCCGCAGGGCAGTCGCCTTCTCCTCGGCGAACAGGTCACCGGCCAGCTCGTCGACCGCGAGGCCGAGGTGGTCCAGGTGCAGGCGGGCCAACCGGCCGATCTTGGACGTGACGACCAGCACCCGGCCGCCTCGAGCGCGGATCGCGTCGATGGCCGCCCGCGCGCCGGGCAGCGGCACCGTCGGGGTGATCGCGTACGCCGGGTACAGCTCGCGGTACACGTGCACGGCCGACTCGACCTGCTCCGGCGGGAACCAGTGCGCGATCTCGGTGCGCAGCGGCGGACCGAGCCGGGACACCGCCAGGTCGGCGTCCACCGGCACGCCCGTCCGGGCGGTCAGCGCCCGGTAGGTCGCGGCGATGCCGGGGCGGGAGTCCACCAGCGTCATGTCGAGGTCGAATCCGACGGTCAGTGCGGGCATGCCGAGAAACGTACCGGCGACTCCCGGCCGGGCGGACGTCCGAGGGGCGCGACGGCCCGGTGCCGGGCTAGCGTGGTAAGACGATGACCACCTCACTCGCCGACCACCTGCGGTCGCTGCCCGACGAGTCGCTGGCCGCGCTCCTTCAGCTGCGGCCGGACCTCGTCGTGCCCGTGCCGGCCGACATCTCCGCCCTGGCCATCCGGGCGCAGTCCCGGGTCTCGGTGGCCCGCGCGCTGGACGGGCTGGACCAGTTCACCCTCCAGATCCTCGACGCCGCCCGGCTCACCCGGGACCCGGACGAGGGCACCACGGCCACCGAGGCGGTGCTCGCAATGGCGACCGCCGGGCCCCACCCACCGGCGCCGACGGCCGTCCGGGCCGCCGTCGGCCGGCTGCGCGCCCTCTTCCTGCTGTACGGCCCGGAGCACGCGCTCCAGGTGGTGCCCGCCGTCGACGAGGTGGCTCCGTACCCTGCCGGGCTGGGCCGGCCAGCCGCGGAGCTGGACCCGCGCACGGCCGCGCTCTGCGCGGACCCGGCGAAGCTCCGGCGGACGCTGCTCGCCGCTCCTCCCTCGGCCCGGGCGATCCTGGACCGGCTGGCGGCCGGGCCACCGGTGGGCAGCGTGCCCCCGGGAGCGTTGCAGGCACCGCCGCTCGGCGCGGACGACGCCGTGCTCTCGGACCCCACCAACGGTGGCGCGCCGACCGGCTCCCCGGTGCGCTGGCTGGTCGACAACCGGCTGCTGGTCCCGGTCTCGACCGGCTCGCCTACGACCACCGGCACGGTCGAGCTGCCCCGCGAGGTCGGCCTGCTGCTGCGCCGCGACAGTGGCCCGCTCGGGCCGCTGCGCACCAGCCCTCCGCCGGTGGCCGCCGCGCCACGCGAGGCGAAGGCGGTCGACTCCGCCGGGGCCGGGCAGACGATGGAGGTGGTCCGGCACACCGAAGGGCTGTTGGACCAGCTCGCCGCCGAACCCGCGCCGGTGCTGCGCTCGGGCGGCATCGGCGTACGGGACCTGCGCCGGCTGGCCCGCACCGCCGGGCTGGACGAGCCGACCACCGCGCTGCTGCTGGAGGTGGCGTACGCGGCGGGGCTCGCCGGCGAACTGGAGCTGCCCGGCGCGACCACCACCCGGTACGGGGCGGATCAGCAGGTGCTGCCGACCGGCGGGTACGAGGTGTGGCGGGCAGCCTCGCTGGCCCAGCGCTGGGAGCAACTGGCCCGCGCCTGGCTGACCATGACCCGGCAGGTCGGACTGGTCGGTCGGCGCGACGACCGGGACCGGCCGATCACCGCGCTCTCCGCCGAGGCCGAGCGCGCCGGTGCGCCGGGCACCCGACGGGCTGTGCTCGCCGTGCTCGCCGACCTGGAACCGGCGACCGCACCCACTCCGGACGAGGTGCAGGACCTGCTGGACTGGCGGGCGCCGCGACGCAGCCGGGGCCGGGAGGCCGCCCACCGGGAGGTGCTGGCCGAGGCGGCGCAGCTCGGCGTCACCGGCCTGGGTGCGCTCACCTCGTACGGCCGGCTGCTGCTGGCCGACCTGACCTCGGCCGACGAGCCGGGCGGCGAGGACCCGCTGGGGCTGCACGCGGACGCCGAGAGCGGTGACCCGTCCAGCGCGGCACGGGCGCTGGACGCGCTGCTGCCCGCCCCGGTCGACCACTTCCTGGTGCAGGCCGACCTGACGGTGGTGGTGCCCGGGCCACCCGAGCCGGCGCTCGCCGCCGAGCTGCAGGCGATGACCGAACTCGAGTCGGCCGGCGGGGCCAGCGTGCACCGGGTCACGACGGCGAGCGTGCGGCGGGCGCTGGACGCCGGCTACTCGGCCGACGACCTGCATGACGTGTTCCGGCGGCGGTCGCGTACCCCGGTGCCGCAGGGTCTCACCTATCTGGTGGACGACGTGGCCCGCAAGCACGGCGGGCTGCGGGTCGGCCTGGCCGGGGCGTACCTGCGCAGCGACGACGAGACGCTGCTCAGCGAGGTGCTCGCCGACCGGCGGCTGGAGTCGCTGACGCTGCGCCGGCTCGCCCCGACGGTGCTGACCACCCCGTACCAGGTCGGTCGGCTGCTGAGCGCGTTGCGCGACGCCGGGTACGCCCCGGCGCAGGAGGATGGCAGCGGCGGCACGGTGCTGTCCCGGCCACGGATCCGGCGGGCCCCGGCCCGGGTGCCCGTGACCACCCGGACGTTGGATCCGCTGGCCGCCCCGAAGCTGCCGATGCCTCGGCTGCTGGGCGTGGTGGAGCACATCCGGCGGGGTGAGGCGGCGGCGCGGGCGGCCCGGCGGGCACCGGCGGTGGTGCGCGGCGGGGCGGCCGGCCTCGGCGGCGGTCCGGTGCCGGCACACACGCACAGCGAGGCGCTGGCCGTGCTCCAGCAGGCCGTGCGGGATCGGGCGCTGGTCTGGGTGGGTTACGTCGACGCGCACGGGGCGACCGCGTCGAGGCTGGTCAAGCCGGTCTCGATCGGTGCGGGCTACCTACGTGCCGAAGACGAACGGACCGAGATGCTGCACACCTTCGCGCTGCACCGGGTCACCGCGGCAGTGTTGGCGGACTGACCGGAGCCGCGCCGGTCAGCGTCGACTGCGGCGTACTGTGCCGACAACCGAGATGATCAGCAGCAGCGCGAAGCCGGCGCCGGCGGACTCCCCGACCGAGTCGACGAAGCCCTGCCGCAGCACCAGCCAACCGAAGAGGAACCAACCGACGAGGAGCGCCGCCGCGACGGCGTACGCGACCACTGTCACGCGGGACACCTCGTCGGGTTGAACCTGGTCGTGCGCTTCGATCACGTCACGGTCGACCGTCATACCCAGCCTCCCCGCCCGGTCCGGCCCTGGACTCCCAGAGTGTCACTAGGGGGACCGGTGTGACAGGGGTTAAAACCCCGATTCGGGCGGGTCGCTCAGGTGCCGGGGCGGCGGCCGATCAACACCACCCGGGTGCCCACCTTCCCCAGTTCCCACATCCGGACGGCGTCGGCGTGCAGCAGGTTGACGCAGCCGTGCGAGCCGATCGACTTCTCGTGCAGGTAGGTGGTGGTCTCGTGGAAGCCCATCCCCTGGGTGAAGTGCTGCCAGTACGGCAGCCACACCTCGTACGGATCGGACCATTCCTTCGGGTTGCGGTAGTTGACCTTGTAGGTGCCGGCCGGGGTGCGGTACCCGCCCATCCCGGTGCGGGTCACCGTCGGCGCCATGATCACCTTGCCGCCCCGGACCGCCCAGACGGTCTGCCGGGTCAGGTCCACGCAGAACGTGGTTCCCGTGCCGGCCGTGCAGCGAGCCGTGTCGGTGGTGGCGAGCCGCTGGGCCACGTCGTACGTGGTCGGCCCGGCGCGACCCTGGACGGGGCGGATGCCGTACCGCCGCTGGAACTTCTTGATCGCGGCGCAGTCGGCGGCGGACTGCCGGCCGTCCACGGTCACCGGCCCGAACCCACCCAACCGGGCCAGGTAGGTCTCCACGGCGCGCTGGTGCTCGCCCTGCGGGCAGCCGGCGGCCGGCTTGGCGGTGCTGGTGGCCGGCGGCGTGCTGCGGGTCGGCTTCGGCGTGGCGCTCCTGGTGGGCTTCGGCGTCGGCGTCCGTGTCGGCGCGGTCGTCGCGGGCCGGCCGCGCTGGTCCGGCCCGGGCGTGCCGCTCGCCCCCGTTGACTGTTCCGCCGCCCCAACCGGGGCGGCTCCCCCGCCGCCACCCCCGCCGGCCTGCGGATCGAACGCACACGCACCGGCACCGACCAGCGCGACCACCACCAGGGCGACAAGTCGGGAAGTGATCCGGACACGCTTCATGGCACCTCCCCTGGGCCGTCGTCCCTTTGCTAGACGTTCGTAGGTGCCATGTCGGTTGCGCCCGGTGAGCATCTTTCTTCCGACAGTCCGCACCGTGCAACACTGGATGGTCGGCCAGCGGCGGGTATGCAGGCGCCACGACCGGACAGCCAACCGGAGGAGAGGACCCTGGCGTGAGCGGTGGACCACTGATCGTGCAGTCGGACAAGACCCTGCTGCTGGAGATCGACCACCCGGACGCGCAGGCCTGCCGAATGGCCATCGCGCCCTTCGCCGAGCTGGAGCGCTCTCCCGAACACGTGCACACCTACCGGCTGACCCCGCTCGGCCTGTGGAACGCCCGCGCGGCGGGGCACGACGCCGAGGGCGTGGTCGACTCGCTGATCAAGTACTCGCGCTACCCGGTGCCGCACGCGCTGCTGGTGGACGTGGCCGAGACGATGGACCGGTACGGCCGGCTCCAGCTCGCCAACGACCCGGCGTACGGCCTGGTGCTGCGTGCACTGGACCGGCTCGTGCTGATCGAGGTGGCCAAGAGCAAGAAGCTCGCCGGCATGCTCGGCAACAAGATCGACGACGACACCATCCAGGTGCACCCGTCCGAGCGCGGCCGGCTCAAGCAGGCCCTGCTCAAGCTGGGCTGGCCGGCAGAGGACCTGGCCGGCTACGTCGACGGTGAGGCGCACCCGATCGAGCTGGCCGAGGCCGGCAAGGACGGCAGCAAGCCGTGGACGCTGCGGTCGTACCAGCGGGAGGCCGTCGAGGCGTTCTGGGCCGGCGGGTCGGGCGTGGTGGTGCTGCCCTGCGGCGCCGGCAAGACCCTGGTCGGCGCGGCGGCGATGGCCGAGGCGAAGGCCACCACGCTGATCCTCGTCACCAACACCGTCGCCGGCCGGCAGTGGAAGCGGGAGCTGATCGCCCGAACCTCACTGACCGAGGAGGAGATCGGGGAGTACTCCGGCGAGCGCAAGGAGATCCGCCCGGTCACCATCGCCACGTACCAGGTGCTCACCTCGCGGCGCGGCGGCGCGTTCACCCACCTGGACCTGTTCGGCGCCCGCGACTGGGGCCTGGTCGTCTACGACGAGGTGCACCTGCTGCCCGCGCCGATCTTCCGGTTCACCGCGGACCTCCAGGCCCGCCGCCGGCTCGGCCTGACCGCCACCCTGGTCCGCGAGGACGGCCGCGAGGGTGACGTGTTCAGCCTGATCGGCCCGAAGCGGTACGACGCGCCGTGGAAGGACATCGAGTCGCAGGGATGGATCGCCCCGGCCGAGTGCACCGAGGTCCGGGTGACGTTGACCGACGCGGAGCGGATGTCGTACGCGACGGCGGAGGCCGAGGAGCGCTACCGGATGGCGGCGACGGCACGCACCAAGCTGCCCGTGGTGAAGGCAGTGGTCGACCGGCACCCGGACGACCAGGTGCTGGTGATCGGCGCGTACATCGACCAGCTGCACCAGCTGGGCGAATACCTGGACGCGCCGATCATCCAAGGCTCGACCACCAACAAGGAGCGGGAACGGCTCTTCGACGCGTTCCGGTCGGGGGAGATCCGCACGCTGGTCATCTCCAAGGTCGGCAACTTCTCCATCGACCTGCCCGAGGCGGCGGTGGCGATCCAGGTGTCCGGGACGTTCGGGTCGCGGCAGGAGGAGGCGCAGCGGCTCGGCCGGGTGCTGCGACCGAAGGCCGACGGACGGCAGGCGCACTTCTACACGGTGGTGTCCCGGGACACGATCGACACCGAGTACGCCGCACACCGGCAGCGCTTCCTGGCCGAGCAGGGGTACGCGTACACCATCGTGGACGCCGACGACGTCCTCGGCCCGAAGCTGCCGACGGTCGACTGACGCCCCCGCGGCCTTGATCGACTCGGTTTTCAGGAATTCGCGGTGTCCGGGGCGCTTCGATGCCCCGGTTTCCTGAAACCCGAGTCGATCGGCCCGGTGGGTGCGGGCGCAGGGCAGGGACTGGGTGTCTCGCGCGCTCGCTATGGAGCTGATGTCGTAGACGAATCAGCCGTCCGGCGTGGATGCGACGTATACCGCCGCGACGTCGGCGACCGCCTGCCGGGGACTGGCGGCCGAGGCCCGGGCCGCGGCCAGGGGGTTGAAGGCCGTCGCCTTCGGCATCCACTTCCCCACCGCCGCAGTCGTCCTCCTGGACGCCGCCCTGCAAGTCAATGGGTCACGGCGTGGGGGGTGGGCAGCGGTCGGGGAGGGTGACCTCGCCGGGGCGGTGCTCGAAGGTGTCCAGGGTGAACCACTCGTCCAGCTCCGGGTCGAAGAGGTTCTGCAGGCCGAACTGCAACACCTGCCGCCAGCGGCTCGGGTCGTGCTGGTCGACGTAGATGTCGCCGAGCGCGAGCGGGAACCGGAAGAACTCCCCCGGCACGGTGGAACCGCCGACCACCCCGACCCGCCAGTGGTCGACGTGCCGGTTCTGGTCACCCTGAAGGATCTCCGGTCCCACGTACCGGGCGGTCTTCAGCTTGTCGTTGAAGATCTGGCGGTTGAAGAACCCCGGGACCTTGCTGCACAGCTGCGGCGGATACAACGGGATGTTGGGCCACCTGTAGGTGAGCGTGTAGAGCGTGTTCTCGTAGATCAGGTTCGTGAACCAGATCGGGTGGTCCGGGCCGCCGGCGGTCATCTGGCTGTTGCCGTCCCTGCCCTGCCAGGTGAACGGCACGTCGATGCCGAGGTCCCGCACGATGTACCGGCCGGTGCCCTGGAAGTCGGCCGGGAGCAGCGGCGGGCGCGGCTCGCGCGGGTCGGGGGCGGTGGGGCCGTCGGCCTGGGCCGCGCGGGGCAGCGGCGCCGCCTCCGGACCCGGCGCGACCACCCCGAGCGCGAACAGTCCACCGGCGACCACCGACACCAGTGTCCGACGTGTACGCCTCGACGCCATGTGTCCTCCGCCGGTGAAAGTGCCAGATGCCTTCGGCGAAGCGTAGGAGCAGGCAGGACGTGCAGATCGAAGGAATTGTCATGCTCCACCGGAAGGGTGAAGCGAACGGGGCCGGCGGCTCGCCGCAGAGCGACCCGCCGGCCCCGACTGCCAGTGGGCTATCCGGCGCCGCCGGCCCGGAACGCCAGCCAGGCGTCGCTCATCCGGTCCGCCTGTCCGACGGTGAACATGTTCATGCAGGAGTCCTGCGTGTAGTCCATGAAGTTGTGGATCGGGTCCAGCCCGGGTGCGGTGCAGGTGTCCGCGCCCACCGGGCAGTCGAACTGCGGCGCCGCCTCCCGCGGAGTGTCCGCGACGAAGTCGCCGGCGGCGGAGCACCCGTGGGCGAAGGTGTGCTCCAGCATCAGCCAGTGCCCCACCTCGTGCGTCAGGGTGTCACCGAGGGAGTACTTGCCGGCCGTGCCGCCCGGCATCGACTCGTCGAGCATCACCACGCCGTCGATGTAGTCCCGGCCGTTGTTGTAGTCCTTCGGGAAGTACGCCCAGCCGAGGAGCCCGCCGCCGATGTTGGCCGCGTACACGTTCAGGGTTTCCGAGTCGCCGGCGTACAGCGCCTTCTTCATGTCCCGCTCGTTCTTGCCCGGCTCGACCGTGTACCAGGCGCTGTTCACCGTCCACGTCGTGTCGACGAGGTCGAAGCGAAACGGCGTGTCGGAGGCGTTCGCCGCGGTACGACCGGCGAACGAGTCGTTGAGCACCGTCATCTGCGCCGCGATCAGGGTGTTCCACCTGGCCGTCTCGGCGGCGCTGAGCGGGTGGTCGGAGACCATGTGGAACACCGTCGGCACGTTCACGCTGCCGTTGGCCAGGCGCGGGGCGTCCTTGATCACCCCGTAGGCGTTCGCCTCGTTGTCGGAGTACAGCTTCGGCTCCTGCGCGGTGGCGCCCTTGGCGACCCGGGCCGCGCTGTGTGCCTCGGAACCCGGCTCACACGCGCCGACACCCGGGGAGACGGGAGCGGGTGCCGCCACCGCGGCGTAGCCGCCACCGGACGCCAGGAGCGTCGCGGCGGTGGCGGTGAGGACTGCCAGTCGGAAGATTGGTCTCCTGTGCATCGGTGCACCTCTCGAGGGAATGGAGACGGCGCGGAGCCGCCGTGATCAGCGCGACGACGTCGTCTTCCCGGTATGAGACCACGTCGGTGGCACCGGCAAAAGGCCTGCTTACGGCCCTGATGTGGGGTGTAACGGCAGGGGGCCGGAGAGCGCTGTTATCGCCGTCACCCTGCCGGGCTGTCACAGGGCTCCGCTCGCCGGCATCTCATGTTCGTCCGATCGAACACCGAAGCGAAGGACGGAACCATGGACGCCCGATTCAACATGTTCGACAACGAGACCGCCATGAAGTTCTTCAAGCGGTTCGCCAACGCCGGCATGGTGGTCCAGCAGTCGCCGCTGCCGAAGTCCACGCAGGAGCTGGTGTCCCTGCGGGCCAGCCAGATCAACGGCTGCGGCTGGTGCATCGACATGCACACCAAGGAGGCCGTGGCGGCCGGTGAGAGCGCGGTCCGGCTCAACCTGGTCGCCGCCTGGCGCGAGTCCACCGTCTTCACGGAGGCGGAGCAGGCCGCGCTGGCGCTCGCCGAGGAGGGCACCCGACTCGCCGACGCCTACCAGGGCGTGTCCGACGAAACCTGGGCTCAGGTGCGCAAGCACTACGACGACGATCAGATCGCCGCGCTGGTCTCCCTGGTCGCCCTGATCAACGCGGCCAACCGGCTCGCCGTGATCGTGCACCAGCGGGGCGGTTCCTACGAGCCCGGCATGTTCGCCGCCGCGTTGGACTGAATCGGAACCAGACCGGCCCGGGATCGTTCGGTCCCGGGCCGGGCGCCCCTCGTGCCGGGCCCTAGAGAATCCGGGTGACCTGCTCGGCGGCGACCACCGCGTCCCGCCGTGCCGGGTCGAGGTTGGCGCTGATCACCACGGACGCGCCAGCGGAGAGCGGAGCCAACAGCCATTTCAGCGGCTGCTCGTGCTCGGCGGCGTCGACCAGCAGCCGGTCGCCGGCCCGCAGGTCCAGCATCTCGGCGATCCCCTGGGCGAGCGCGCCCCACTGACCGTAGGTCGTGCCGTCCGCGCTGGCCGGGTCCGATGGGTGGATGGCGGTGTGGTCAGGCGTGGCGTCCGGGTGGCGGAGCACCTCGGCGGACCAGTCGAGCCAACCCAGTGGCACGTCGGCCAGCGACCCCGGGCCGGTGCCGACGAGGTAGCGGTGTGGAGCGTCCGGCACGTCCTCCAGCCAGTCGTCCTGCCGCTCGGGGGTCACGAAGACCGCGTCGAACGGCCGGTCGCCGCCCGGTTCGAGGACCGGCAGGCCCGCGGTGGCGCGAGGCCGGAACGACACAGCCAGGCCGGAGGCCCAGGCGCCCAACAACACCGCGGCGGTACGCCAGTGCGGCGGCAGCAGCACCGCTACGCGGCTGCCCGGACCGAGCCCACAGCCGTCCCGCAGCAGACTGGCGCTGCGTGCCGCCCAGGCACCGACCTGGTGCGCTGTCAGGTCGACCCGCTCGCCGGTCGCCTCGTTGCGGTAGCTGAGCATCGGATGCTCGGCGTCGGTGGGCGGAACCGACAGGTCGTCCGTGGCGGTTGGCTGCATCTCCACGCTCCCCGGGGTGACGGCGTCGAACCACACTACTCAACGACTTTGGTCGCGCCCGTCGTCGGCCGATGGCCGTAGCGGCCGTCCGGGTGACCGGCGCACGGTACGGGTGACCCCGAAGCGCCGCCGAGGAGCCGCCCGTGCCGACCGAGCCCCGCCCCGCCACCGCCGATCGTCTTCCGCTGTGCCGCCGACTCCTGCCGGTGGTCGCGCTGCTGCTGCTCGCGCCCTGGGCCGCCGAGTGTTCCTGGGGCGGCTTCACCCTCGAAGACTTCGTCCCCGTGCTGATCTTCCTCGGCCCGATGTACGGCGGGGCCGCCATCCTGATCCGGGAGACAGCCCGGCACCTCGGCGCGGGCTGGCCAGCGATCGTGCTGCTCGCCGCCGCGTTCGGCGTGCTCCAGGCCGGCCTGGTCGACCAGTCGCTGTTCAACCCCGGCTACCTGGACGACACCGAGTACGCCGACACCCGGGCCGCCGCCGAGGCGACGCTGGTGCCGGGACTCGGGTTCAGCGTCCGACAGGCCTTCGACTACGTGGGCAACCACATCACGTTGACCATCTGCGCGCCGATCGTGATCGTCGAGTCGTTCCTCGGACGAGACCGTCGGCTCCGCCCGTGGCTCCGCCGGCCCGGGCTCGTCGTGGTCGGCGTGATCTACCTGCTCGGCAGTCTGCTGATCTTCTCGGACAGCGGCCGGAAGGGCTTCCTGGCCAGCCCGCTCCAGCTGACGTTCGCCGCGGCGGCGGTCCTCGCCCTCGTCGCGGCGGCCCTGCTGCCGCGCTGGCGCCATGCCCACCCGCGGCGCGCCCGTCGGGTGCCCGGCCCGATCTGGGTGGGCCTGGTGGTCGTCCTCGTCCACCTCGGCACCGATCTGACACCCGGCTGGCCGGGGATGGCCATCGCGCTGGCGCTCGCCGCCAGCACCGGAGGGCTGATCGCGTGGTGGTCGTCCCGCGCCGGCTGGGGGCAGCGGCACGTGCTCGCCGCCGGCTCGGGGAGCCTGGTCAGTGCCGCGGCGTTCGCGTACCTGGTGCCGCCGTACTCCCCGGCGAGTCCGGCGGCGGCGCTGGCCGGCGACGTGGCGGTCACCGTGATCACCGTGGTTCTGATCGGTGGCGCCTGGTGGCGGCTGCGCGGCTGACCCGTCCCGCGTACCTCCCGGCCCGGTGCCCACCGCAAGTGGGCGCGCCTCGGCGAGACAACCGCGAGGGCACGACGACCGGCATCGCCTCAGACGGGCAGTTCCGGGCCGCCCTCGAGGAGCGGGGCGAGCAGGTCGCCGTACTCCTCGACCCGGTCCAGCACCTCGGGGGCGGTGAACTGGCGGACGGCCGGCTTGCGGCCGCGGGCGCCGGCCTCGACCTCGTCCCAGGTCAGCGGCGTCGACACCGACGGCACGTCCTGGGCCCGCAGCGAGTACGGCGCCACAGTGGTCTTCGCCGCGTTGTTCTGGCTCCAGTCGATGAAGACCTTCCCCGGGCGCAGGTTCTTGGCCATCTTCGACACGATCAGCTTCGGGTGGGCGCGTTCCAACTCCTGCGCGATCCGCTTGGCGTAGTCAGAGACGAGATCGGAGGACTGGGTGCCGGCGATCGGGCAGCAGAGCTGCATGCCCTTCTTGCCGGAGGTCTTCGGATAGCTGTCGATGCCGTCGTCGGCGAGCCGGTCGCGCATCAGCACCGCCACCGGGCAGCACTCGGCGAGCCCGGCCGGCGGCCCCGGGTCCAGGTCCACCACCATCATGTCCGGGTGCTGGCCGACCTTCCACTGCGGCGTGTGCAGTTCCAGCGCGGCCAGATTGGCCAGCCAGACCAGCGTGGGCAGATCGTCGGCGACCACGTAGTCGATGGTCTCCCGGCCCTTGCTCGACCCGGGCGCGGGCAGCGTCTCCAGCCGTACCCAGTCGGGGGTGGCGGCCGGGGCGTTCTTCTCGAAGAACGAGCCACCGCCCACGCCGTTCGGGAACCGGATCCGGGTCAGCGCCCGGTCCCGCAGGTGCGGCAGCAGCGCCGGCGAGATCCGCGTGTAGTAGTCGATCACTTCACCCTTGGTGAAGCCGGCCGACGGATAGAGCACCTTGTCCAGATTGGACAGCTCCAGCGCGCGGCCCTCGACGTCCACCCGCAACCGTTCAGCCGGCATCGTCGACCTCCTCCGGCGGCTTGTCCGGGCGCAACCGCAGCACCCGGGGGAAGCGCAGCCGGCCGTCGGGGGTGCGCTGGCCGTACTTCACCTCCACCACCACCCGGGGAGTTACCCAGATGGCACCCCGGGCATCCTCGCGCGGCACACCCGGCGCGAACGGTGACACGCCGGAGCGCAGTGGCTCCAGCTCGGCGAGGAGCTGCCGTTCGATGGCCGCGCCGATCCCACCGCCGACCCGGCCGCGGTAGATCAACCGGCCGTCCGGCCCGGGCACCCCGACCAGCAGCCCACCGATCCGGCGCGCGCCCGGTCGCCAGCCACCGATGACGAAGTCGCCGGTCACCTCCAGCTTGACCTTCACCCAGTCCGGCGAGCGCACCCCGGGGCGGTAGACGGCGCCGACCCGCTTTGCCATCACGCCCTCCAGGCCGTGCTCGCCGGCCGCCTCGTAGGTGGCCAGACCGTCGGCGAAGACCGGCGGCACCGCCCACCGGGCACCGCCCAGGGCGAGCCCGTCCAGGGCTTCCCGACGGCGCTCGTACGGCCAGCCGGTCAGATCGTCGCCGTTCAGCCGGAGCAGGTCGAAGATCATGTACGTCACCGGCATGACCGCCGCCAACCGGGCCGCCCTGTTCCGGTCCCGGACGTGCATCCGTTCGGCCAGCGCGGTGAACGACGGTTGCCCGCCCTCACCGAGCAGCACCACCTCACCGTCGAGCAGCGCGTCGTCGACCTGCTCGGACAGGGTGGCCAGTTCGGGGTACGCGGCGGTGATCTCCACGCCGGAGCGGGCGTACAGGTGCTGACCGCTGGCGGAGATGTCGGCCAGCGCGCGAACCCCGTCCCACTTGAACTCGTACGCCCAGCCGTCACCCGCCGGGAGCGGCCCGGTCATCGCGAGCATCGGCTTGAGCGGCGCGCCGGGCACGACCCGACTGTAGTAGCAGGCCGAACACCTCGCGTCCGGTTCCTTCGGATGCGAGCATGGTCGATACCGGGGAAGGGAGCAGAGGATGCGCGCGATCTGGAAGGGAGCCGTGTCGTTCGGGCTCGTCTCGATCGGGGTGAAGCTCTACTCCGCGACCGAGGAGAAGGACATCCGGTTCCACCAGGTGCACCGTGAGGACGGTGGCCGGATCCGGTACAAGCGCACCTGCTCGGTCTGTGGCGAGGAGGTCACCTACGACGACATCGCCAAGGGCTACGACATCGGCGGCGGCGAGATGGTGATCCTCACCGACGAGGACTTCGCCGACCTGCCGCTGACCAGCTCGCGCGCGATCGACGTACTGGAGTTCGTCCCGGCCGACCAGGTGGACCCGATCCTCTACAACAAGGCGTACTTCCTGGAGCCGGAGGGCACGGCGACCAAGCCGTACGTGCTGCTGCGCGACGCGCTGCTCGACTCGGAGCGGGTGGCCATCGTCAAGGTCGCGCTGCGCCAGCGGGAACAGCTCGCCACGCTCCGGGTCCGCGAGGGCGTGCTGCTGCTCAACACCATGCTCTGGCCGGACGAGATCCGGACCGCGGATTTCGGTTTCCTCGACGAGGACCTCAAGGTGCGCCCGCCGGAGCTGGCGATGGCCAGTTCCCTGATCGACTCGATGACCGGTGAGTTCGAGCCGGACGTCTTCACCGACGACTACCGGGCGGCGTTGCAGGAGGTCATCGACGCCAAGGTGGAGGGTCGGGAGGTCGTGCAGCCGGAAGAGGTGGAGGAGGCTCCGGCCGCGGCGGTCGACCTGATGGCCGCGCTGAAGGCATCGGTGGACCGGGCCCGGTCGGCCCGCGGCGAACAGCCGGCCCGTGGTGGCGGGGGCGAGCCGACGCCCATCTCGTCGGCCCGCTCGGCCAAGAAGGCGGCCGAGAAGAAGGCGGCGAAGGCGCCTCCGAAGAAGACCACGGCGAAGAAGACCGCCGAGAAGAAGACCGCCGCGGCCAAGGCCGAACCGGCGAAGAAGACCGCCAAGAAGACTCCCGCGAAGAAGGCGGAGCCGGCGAAGAAGACGGCGGCCCGGAAGACGGCACCCCGCAAGACCGCCTGACCGCACGGCAGCGACGGAGGCGTCGGCCGGACCGGGTACGCTCCGCCGGCCGCTGGCCACCGGAGGAGCCGTCATGCCGTACACCCCTGACCTGGACCGGTTGTTGACGCCCGGCGCACGCTTCACCGACGCGCACGGCTCGTACCTGATCGAGGCCCACCCGGTGGGCGACATCGTGCTGCCGACCGGCCAGGTGGTCGGGTGTGACCCGCTGGTCTGCCCGGAGGCCGAGCCGTTCACGGTCACCGTGCCCCCGGGACGGCATCCCG
The DNA here is from genome assembly GCF_900091455.1 of Micromonospora coriariae. Lineage (NCBI taxonomy): Bacteria > Bacillati > Actinomycetota > Actinomycetes > Micromonosporales > Micromonosporaceae > Micromonospora > Micromonospora coriariae. The sequence continues at coordinate 2,221,766 of NZ_LT607412.1, forward strand.
CCCGTGCCTGGGTGGCCGTGGTGCTCCGGGAGGACGCCGAGGTGGACCGCCGGGTGGCCGCGCTGGAGCTGGTGGTCCGGGACGCGCCGACGGTCAGCTGGGAGCCGGCCGTCGCCGGCGACCAGGACATCGCGAGCCTCGGCGCGGACGACTACTTCGGGTACGGGGTGGACGCCGGTGCCGGCACCCTCGCCGACCCGACGGCGCTCACCGTCCTGGAAACCTGGGATGAAGACCAGGTGGAAGCGGTGTTCATCCCGGCCGAACCGCCTGCCGCGCCGGTCCCGGGGTTGATCACGGCAGTGCTGGACGAGGCCACCGGCGCCAACGTGGTCACCGTCGCCACGGGCTGGGGTGACGGCTGCTACGGCACCTGGATCGGACGCGCCGCCGACGGCCGGGTGACATCGTTCGTGACGGACTTCATGGTGGTCCCGGAATAACCGCCACGCCGGCTCGTGGCGAGCGGCCGCAGAGCGATCCGGGCGGTCCGGGGTGGGCACGGTGGGCCGTCAGGCGGGTACCGTGTGCGTCGGCTTTCCCCCCGGCACCGGGTGCCGGCCACACCTTCGCAGCAGGGAGTCGACGACGTGAGCGAGCGCACGCAGCAGAACCGGTCGGAGGGCCAGAGCCCGGCAACCAAGGCGGGGCGGCGGCTTGCCGCCCAGCTGGCAGCGCAGAAGGCGGCCGAGGCGAAGCGGCGCCGTCAGGCGTGGGCCGGCGGCCTGGCCGGCGTCGCCGTGGTGGCGGTGCTGATCACCGTCTTCGTGCTGGTCGGTGGGGGCGACGACAAGCCCGCGAACAATGCTGACGCGACCCCGTCCGCCTCCGCGTCCGCGCCGGCCCCGGACGAGGCCGCCGCGCCTCCCGCACCGCAACTGCCGGCGGGCGCCGACCCGGCGCTGGGCAGCAAGCCGACCGTCGAGGCGGGCAAGGGCGAGCTGAAGAAGCTCACCGTGACGCCGGTGATCAAGGGCACCGGCCCGGCGGTGCAGAAGGGCCAGACCATCACCACGAACTACGTGGGCGTCTTCTACAAGGACGGCAAGGAGTTCGACTCGTCCTGGAAGTCCGGCCAGCCGGCCACCTTCGCGATCGGCGTGGGCCAGGTCATCCCCGGCTGGGACCAGGGCCTGGTCGGCGTGACGCTGGGCAGCCGGGTGCAGCTCGACATCCCGTCCGAGCTGGCGTACGGCAAGAACGCCGCCGCCATGGGTCGGCCGGAAGGCCCGCTGCGCTTCGTGGTGGACGTGCTCGCCGCCCAGTGACCCGTCCGGATCGCCCCGGTGTTCGCCCGGGCGCGATGGAGTTGTTCACATGGGGCTTCCGGCCCGTCACCCACCGGCAGTAGGTTCGGCTTCACCCCGGGCGGTTCGCCGCCGGGGTGAGCATCCGGACGGGACGCGGAGGTGCACGTGACGGCGCTGGACGAGCCCGGGCGGACCGCTCGGTTGATGTGGACGCACTTCGAGCCGGTGCACGCCGTCACCTACTTCCATCCCCGGGCGCGAGCGGCGTACGAGGCGGTCGGGCTGCGCGGCTACTGGCGGGGTTACTTCGCCGGGCGGGCCGCGCCGTTGGGCGCCACCGACGCGGCCCCGGTGATCGCCGCCTTCTTCAACTTCGCGCCGCCGATGGTGAGCCGGGCACTGCCGGCGGTCTGGCGGTTGGCCAGCCCGCAGGAGGCGTTGCGGGCCCGGCTGACCGGTGCCGTGCAGGCCCTCGCGGAGCTGACCTACGAGCTGCCGGAGGCGCACCTGGCGGAGGCCGCCGACCTGCTGGAGCGGGCCGCCTCGGCGACGCAGACCGCCGGCCGGGTGCTCGGCGCGGTCAACGCGGCGTTGCCGCTCGGGGAGTACCCGCTGGCCCGGCTCTGGCAGGCCGCCACCACGCTGCGCGAGCACCGGGGAGACGGGCACGTGGCCGCGCTGGTCGCCGCCGGCCTGGACCCGGTGGAGACGCTGGCCTGGCGGGTCGCGGTGGACATGTCGCCGCAGAACCTGCTGGGCCGGGGCTGGTCCGAGGAGCAGTGGCGGGCCGCCCGCGAGCGGCTGGCGCAGCGAGGCTGGCTGACCACGGACGGCGAGGCGACCGAACACGGCCGGGCCGGTTTCCAGGCGGTCGAGGACGCCACCGACCGGGCCGCCGAGCACCCGTGGCGGACGCTCGGCCCGGACGCCACGGACCGGCTGCGCACCCTGCTGGAGCCGATGGCCCGGGCCGGTCACACCGTGATCCCGGCCGGCAGCCCGATCGGGCTGCCCGCGCTGCCCGGCTGACCGGCAGCCCCCCGGTCCGGCAGGATGGTGCCGTGGTGGATGCGGTGGTCTTCGACCTGGACGGCGTGATCGTGGATTCCGAACCGGTGTGGGAGGAGGTCCGGCGGGCGTACGTGGCGACGCACGGCGGAGCCTGGCAGCCGGACACCCAGCGCCGGCTGATGGGCATGAGCACCAGCGAGTGGGCCCACTATCTCAGCGGTGAGCTGGGCGTGGCGCGCACCGCCGGGCAGGTCGCCGACGAGGTGGTCGAGGAGATGACCCGGCGCTACCGGGAGCACGTACCGCTGATCGACAGCGCCGACCAGGTGGTGCGCCTGCTGGCCGCGCGGTGGCAGCTGGGTTTGGCCAGTTCCTCGCCGACCCGGCTGATCGCGGCGGCGTTGGCCGCCACGGGCCTGACCGACGCGTTCGCCACCACCCTGTCCACCGAGGAGACCGAGCGGGGCAAGCCGGCCCCGGACGTGTACCTGAGTGTCGCGGGGCGGCTGGGCGTCGACCCCGCCCGCTGCGTGGCGGTGGAGGATTCCTCCAACGGAGTGCGTTCGGCCGCGGCGGCGGGGATGCGGGTGGTGGCGGTGCCGCATGGTTCGTATCCGCTGGACCCGGACGCCGCCCGGCTGGCCGCGGCGACGTTGGGCGCGATCGGCGAGCTGACCCCGGAACTGGTGGACAAGCTGGCCGGCTGATGTACGACGCGTCACCCGCTGTCCGGTCCCTCCCGCCTCGCGTGCGGTTATACGGTTTCCACGGACCGGTGGGGCCGGCATGACGGGGACTGAGCGGGGTACCGCAGCCGGCGGTGCTCGACCCGGGTGCCACCCGCCGGACGGGTGAGGAGACCACTGATGAAAGCCATCGTTTACGAGCGCACCGGCGATCCTTCGGTGCTGCAGTTGGTCGACCGGCCGGTGCCGGAGCCGGGGGCGGGCGAGGTCCTGGTCCGGATGGCGGTCTCCGGGGTGAACCCGACGGACTGGAAGGCCCGCAGGTCTTTCCCCTTGCCGGCCGGCTGGCAGATCCCCGGACAGGACGGGGCGGGCGTGGTGGAGGCCGTCGGCGCCGGGGTGGACCCGGACCGGATCGGCGAGCGGGTCTGGATCTGGGAGTCGGCCTGGCAGCGGCCGTGGGGCACCGCGGCGGAGTACACGCTGGTGCCCGTCCGGCAGGCGGTCCGTCTCGGCGACGCCTCGTTCGACCTGGGCGCGAGCCTGGGGATTCCGTTCCTCACCGCGCACCGTTGCCTGACCGCCGGTGAGTTCATGCCGGACACCTTGCGGGCCGGCGCGCTGGCCGACCACACCGTGCTGGTGCAGGGCGGGGCCGGCGCGGTCGGCAACGCGGCTGTTCAGCTCGCCCGCTGGGCCGACGCCACGGTGATCACCACGGTCAGCAGCGCGGAGAAGGCGCAGCTCGCGGCGTCGGCCGGCGCCTCCTTCGTGATCAACTATCGCGAGCAGGACGTGGTCGAGGAGGTCCGCAAGATCGCTCCCGACGGGGTGCACACGATCGTCGAGGTGTCCCCGTCCCGTAACGCCGCGACTGACGTGCAGGTGCTCCGGAACGCTGGCGCAGTGTGCGTCTACGCCGACGACGAGCCCGAGGTGAGCATCCCGGTCCGGCCGTCGATGATGCGAAACGCCCGGTGGCAGTTCGTGCTGGTCTACACGGAGCCGACGGTGGCCAAGGCCCATGCCGTGCGGGACGTGGCCGCGGCGGCCGAGCAGGGTGGCATCCGGGTCGGCGTGGACGCCGGGCTGCCCCTGCACAACTATCCGCTGGCCGAGACGGCCGCGGCGCACCAGGCGGTGGAGAACGCGACGGTGGGCAAGGTGCTGATCAGCACGAGTGACGCCTGATCAGGTCGCGGACCACCCGATTTCCCCGTCATCAGGACACAGGCGAAGAAGTTTCGCAACAATGACGGTGCGGGTCGCCCCGCGTGAAACGGGCGGCCCCGGCGCGGTGCGAACGCCGGGGCCGCCCCTGGGGAGGAATGTTTCAGGAGCACCCCTGTCCCAACAGGCGACGGTGCCCGGTAAAACGTTACGGGGCTGTCAGCTCCCGGACAGTCAGCTCGCCCCCGGCGTACCGCGAACGGACGACCTTCTTGTCGAACTTGCCGACGCTGGTCTTCGGCACGGTGTCGATGAACGCCCACCGCTCGGGCAGTTGCCAGCGGGCCACCGAGCCGGCCAGGAAGTCACGCAGCTCCTCGGCGGTCACCGAGGCGCCCTCCCGGACCACCACTGTCGCCAGCGGCCGCTCGTCCCACCGCTCGTCCGGCACACCCACCACGCACGCCTCCAGCACCGCCGGGTGGGCCATCAGCGCGTTCTCCAGCTCCACCGACGAGATCCACTCACCGCCGGACTTGATGACGTCCTTGGCACGGTCGGTCAGCGTGATGTATCCGTCCGGCGAGAGGGTGCCCACGTCGCCGGTACGCAGCCAACCGTCCCGGAACTTCTCCTCGTCGGGGGCGTCGTCGCCGACGTACCGGGCGGTCACCCACGGCCCACGGACCTCCAGCTCGCCCACGGCCTTGCCATCGGCGGGCAGCGGCTCGCCCAGCGGGCCGACGATCCGCGCCTGCACGCCCGCCGGCACACGGCCCTGGGTGTAGCGGTAGCGCCACGCCCGCTCGCCGGTCACGCCGGCCGGCGGACGGGAGACCGAACCCAGCGGGGACATCTCGGTCATGCCCCAGGCGTGGATGACGTCGATCCCGTGCCGCTCGTCGAACGCGTGCATCAGCGCCGGAGGGCAGGCCGAGCCTCCGACGATCACCTCCTTGAGCGAGGAGGTGTCCACGTCGTGGCTGTCCAGGTAGGCCAGCAGGTCTGTCCAGATGGTCGGCACCGCGCCGGCCAGGGTGGGCCGCTCGGCGGCGATCATCTCGGCGATCGGTGCGGCCTGGAGGAAACGGTCCGGCATGATCAGCGACGCGCCGGAGAGGAACGCCGCGTACGGCAGACCCCACGACATGGCGTGGAACATCGGGACGATGGCCAACTCCCGGTCGGTCGGCCCGAGACCGAAGCCCTCCGGCATGCACACCTGCAGCGAGTGCAGGTAGATCGAGCGGTGCGAGTAGGCCACGCCCTTCGGGTTGCCGGTGGTGCCGGAGGTGTAGCAGAGCGCCGCGGCGTCGCGCTCGTCCACCCCGGGCCAGTCGAACACCTCGGGCCGGTCGGCGAGCAGCGCGTCCCAGTGGTGCACGGTGATCCGGTCGCCGGCCGCCGCCACCAGCGGTGCCGGGTCGCCGCCGCCGACCACCACCACGTGCCGCACGGTGGCCAGCTCGCCGATGACCCGGGCCAGCAGCGGGATGAGCGTGCTGTCGACCAGCACCACCCGGTCCTCGGCGTGGTTGGCGATGTAGGCGACCTGGTCGGGAAAGAGCCGGATGTTGAGGGTGTGCAGCACCGCACCCATGCTCGGCACCGCGAAGTAGGCGACCAGGTGCTCGTTGTTGTTCCACATGAAGGTGGCGACCCGCTCGTCGCCGGTCACCCCGCACTCGTCGCGCAGCGCGTGTGCCAGCCGGGCGGCCGCACGGCCCACCTCGGCGTACGTCATCCGGCGGGGTTCGGCGCCGGTCCAGGTGACCACCTCGGCCGTGCCGTGCACTGTGGCGCCATGGTCGAGGATCCGGGAGATCTGCAGGGGGGCGTCCATCATCGTGCTACGCATGGGTAACAAGCTAGTGTCGCCGGTCACAGCTTGGGAACCCCCGTAAATTGTCGCAGGTGAGCATCTCCTGGGCCGACTCGTACGTAGGGCAGTTGCGCGCGCTCGCCGGGGACCGGACGCTGATGTTCGTCGGCGCCCGCGCCGTCGTCCGTGACAACGCCGGACGCATCCTGCTGATCCAGCGCTCGGACAACGGTCAGTGGGCCATGCCGGCCGGGGCGATGGAGTTGGGCGAGTCGATCGCGGACTGCGCGGTGCGGGAGGTCCGCGAGGAGACCGGACTACGGGCCCTGCGGGTCTGTGCGTTCGCCCTCTACACCGGCCCGGACCGGACCAGCACCAACATGTACGGCCACACCTACCAGGTCTTCACCACGGCGTTCCGGGTCGAGGAGTGGGACGGGCAGTTGTCGCGGGTCACCGACGAGACCACCGACGCCGGCTTCTTTCCCCGGGACCGGTTCCCCGCCCCGCTCTCCACCTCGGTCGCCGAGACCCTGGCCGACCTGGACGTCTTCGAGCAGACCAATCGACTGATCCTCAAGTAGGTGGGCCCGCCCGGCCCGGCGGGGTGAATGCCGGACCGGGCGAACGCCTCACTGCGGCAAGCGGGTCCCCGCGAACGCGTCCTGGATCCAGTTCGGGTACGCGACAGGCATCTTGGAGACCTCGTCCAGCTCGCTGAGATCCTGGGCGGTCAGCGTGAGGTCGGTGGCGGCGATGTTGTCCACCAGCTGTTCCTGCTTGCGGGCGCCGACGATCACGCTGGTCACGGCCGGCCGGGAGAGCAGCCAGGCGACCGCCACCCGGGCGGGGCTGACCCCGTGCCGCTCAGCGACGCCCTTGAGAACGTCGATCACCGAGAAGCCGTGCTCCGGGTCGAACGGGGTGAAGCTGGTGTAGCCGGGCTGGGCGCTGCGCGAGCCGCTGTCGGAGACCACGCTGTCCCGGCCGACCTTGCCGGAGAGGAAGCCACCGGCCAGCGGGCTCCAGACGGTGAGTCCGACGCCCTCGTCGAGCGCCATCGGCACCACGTCGCGCTCCACGTCCCGGCCGAGCAGGGAGTAGTACGACTGCACCGAGACGAACCCGGACAGCTTCTCCCGGGCAGAGATTCCCAGCGCCTTGGAGATCTGCCAGGCGGCCAGGTTCGCGCAACCGACGTAACGCACCTTGCCCTGCCGGACCGCGTCGTCCAGCGCGCGCAGTGTCTCCTCCATCGGGGTGACGTGGTCGAAGTTGTGGATCTGGTAAAGATCGATGTGATCGGTGCCGAGCCGCCGCAGGCTGTCCTCCAACGCCTGCATGACGTGCAACCGCGAGGTGCCGACGTCGTTCGGGCCGGGACCCGTCCGGGCGTGCACCTTGGTCGCGAGCACCACGTCGCGACGCCGCTTGCCGAGCGCCTGGCCGAGCAACTCCTCGCTCTCGCCGTCGCTGTACATGTCGGCGGTGTCGACGAAGTTGACGCCCGCGTCCAGCGCGGTGTCCACCAGCCGCTGGGCGTCGGGCAGCGCCAGCGCCCCCAGACTGCTCCAGATCGGGTGCCCACTGCCGCCGAAGGTCATCGTGCCGAGCGAGATCTCCGAGACGTACACCCCGGTGTTGCCCAGCAATCGGTACTTCACGTATTGCTCCTCGCTGGTAGGGGGCCGACGCCGGCTCCCTGGTCACTATGTCGGACATTATGTCCGGCAAAAAGCGTACGTCGCCGATCCCGCAGCCGGCCACCTAGGATTTCGACCATGCCCTCGATCACCCGACGCCGCCCGCGCAACCCTGACGGGCGGGCCGCCGTCGAAGCGCGGGTGCTGGCCGCCACCGAGCGGCTGCTCCAGGAGGGGGCCCGCTTCACCGACCTCGGTGTCCAGCGCATCGCCGCCGAGGCGGGGGTGGCCCGGTCGACCTTCTACATCCACTTCCGGGACAAGAGCGAGCTGCTCATGCGCCTGGCCGGCAGCATGCGTGAGACCTCCTTCGACCGGGTCCACGAGTGGGATCCGGCCGACCCCGGGGACCCGCTCGACAGGCTCACCGAGGTCTTCACCGACGTGATCCGGATCTACCGGACGTACGCCCCGGTCCTGGCGGCGATCACCGAGGTCGCCGCGTACGACGAGATGGTGCGGGAGTACTGGGCGGCCGGTTTTGAGCGGTTCATGGCGCGTACCGAGGAGGTGCTCCGCGCCGAGCAGCGGGCTGGTCGTACCCCGGCGGGCCTGGACCCGCCGACCGCGAGCCGGCTGATCGTGCTCGGCGGCGACCGGTTCCTCGCTCACCATGTCGCAATGACCCCGGCCGACCCCGAGGCCGATGGTGCGGCCGCACGGGAGTTGGCGGCGACCTGGTGGTACGGCGCCTACCGCCGCCCCGCCTGACCACCGACCGCCCCGGTCCGGTCCGGTCCGGTCCGGGGCGGTCGGTGGACGACGCGGTCAGATCATCGTCTGGGACTTGGCCTCCATGTCGGCGGCCGCCTCCTCCTTCGACTCGCGGGTCAGCGGCTTGCCGCCCGACGCCGGGGCCTCACCGCCGAGCGGGTCGGCGCCGCCCTTGGCGCCCTGCGGGCCGGCGCCCCGTAGCTGTTCGTTCGGCAGCGCGACGGTGACCAGCACCGCCACGATCGCGATCAGGCCGGCGGTCAGGAAGACCATGTCCAGCGCGTCGACGAACGCGTTCTGGATGGCCGACCGTACCGGCCCGGGCAGGGCCATGATGGTCGCCGGATCGTTGATCGAGATGTTCGTGCCGCCCCTCGCCGCCACCTCGGCCTGCTGCTGCGGCGGAAGCTGGGCGATCGCGCCGGGCAGCCGGTCGCCCAGCCCTCCGGCGAGCCGGGACGAGAGCACCGCGCCGAGAATCGCCACCCCGAACGAACCGCCCAGTGAACGGAAGAAGGTGGCCGAGGAGGTGCCGGCGCCCAGGTCGCGCACGGACACCGCGTTCTGCACCGCGAGGACCAGCGACTGCATGCACAGCCCCAGGCCGACGCCGATCACCACCATGTAGCCGAAGGCGATCCAGAGCGAGGTGCCCACCGACAGTTGGGTGAACAGGAACATGCCGACCAGCAGGGTCACCGACCCGGCCACCGGGAACCACTTGTACCGGCCGATCCGGCTCATCGCCCGCCCGGTGAGGATCGAGGTGACGATGATGCCCGTCATCATCGGCAGCATCAGCAGACCGCTGCGGGTCGGCGAGGCGCCCTTGACGATCTGCAGGTACAGCGGGATGAAGATGATCGACCCGAACATCACCAGACCGAGCACGAAGCCGGCCGCGTTGGCGAGCGCGAAGGTGGCGCTGCGGAACAGCCGCAACGGGAGGATGGGCTCGGCGACCCGGGCCTCCTGGAGCACGAAGAGAACGGCGAGCACCGCGCCCGCCACGAAGAGACCGATGATCACCCCGGAGCCCCAGGCGTACTCGTTGCCGCCCCAGCTCAGCGCCAGCAGCAGAGAGCTGACCCCGGCGACCAGCAGGCCGGCGCCGAGCCAGTCGATCGCGTGGTCCCGACGTTCGAACGGGATGAGCCGCATCACGTGGTAGCAGACCACGATGGCGAGGATCGCCAGCGGCACGTTGATGTAGAAGATCCACCGCCAGTCGGTCTCCGCGAAGTAACCACCGACCAGCGGTCCGGCCACCGACGAGATCCCGAAGACGGCCCCGAAGAGACCCTGGTACCGGCCCCGTTCCCGCGGTGAGACGACGTCCGAGATGATCGTGAACGCCAGCGTCAACAGACCACCCGCGCCGATGCCCTGGATGCCCCGGGTGACGATCAGCTGGGTCATGTTCTGCGACAGGCCGGCCAGCAACGACCCGACCAGGAACGTGCCGATCGAGAAGAGGAAGACCGGGCGGCGCCCGTACAGGTCGGCCATCTTGCCGTAGAGCGGCGTCGACGCGGTCGAGGCGAGCAGGTACGCGGTGACGACCCACGAGTAGTGGTTGATCCCGCCCAGCTCCCCGACGATGGTCGGCAGGGCCGTACCGACAATGGTCTGGTCCAGGGCGGCCAGCAGCATGCCGGTCATCAGACCGATCATGAGCAGCCGGATCTGCTGGCGATTCAGCACCGGCGCGGCGGAGGCTTCGGTGGTCATGGGCCCTTCTTTCCCGACCAACGCGGAACATGCGTCGAACCAGGAAAACCGTCCCTACCTCCGCCTGGTTCGATCATGGTGCGCGTCCGGCACGTCGCACCGGCACGCAGTAAGGAAGGGCACCTTCTTAACGCCTGCGGTAGAGGAAGGGACCCTTCTTAACAAAAGGGCGACACGCCGCCGATGCGGTGGATCTTCACGGAGGTTTGACCCCGGAGGCGCTGGGGACCCGGGGAGGCATGGCAGGAGCAGCAGCGGAACACCGCCGGCTCGCCACCGTCGTGGAGAGCTGGCTGGGGCGCCCGGTCCTGATCGTCGGCGACGCCATGTTGGACGAATGGCGGTTCGCCGACTCCGACCGGCTCTGCCGGGAGGCGCCCGCCCCGGTCCTCACTCTGCGGCGGCGGATCTCCGCCGCCGGCGGGGCCGCGAACACCGCAGTCAACGTCGCCACCCTCGGTGGACGGGCAGTGCTGGTGGCACCGGTCGGCGCCGACGTCGCCGGTGACGAACTGCACGACTGTCTGGACCGCGCCGGCGTCTGGGACCGTACGGTCAACCAGCCCGGTCGACCCACCCCGGTGAAGCGGCGGATGCTGGCCGGCAACCAGATCCTGCTCCGGGAGGACTCCGGCGACCCGGACGACGCGCTCGCCCCGGACGGGGTGGGCCGGCTGCTCACCGCGCTGGACTGCGCCACCGAGGAGCTGCGCGCCGCCGCCGGCGGGGAGGCACCGACCCTGGTGGTCTGCGACTACGGCCTGGGCGCCCTGCCCGCGCCGGTGCGCGCCTGGCTGGTGGAGCAGCGGGAGCGCTACGCCACTGTCGCGCTGGACGCCCACGACCTGGCCGACTGGCGGGGGCTCGCACCGACCGTGGTCACGCCCAGCTTCGCCGAGGCGACCCGGCTGCTGGCCCGCGCCGGCGGCGCGACCCGCCCGACGGCCGGCGTCGAACTGCACCTGGAACACCCCGACAGCGACCCGGCTGACGGCCCGTCCGAGCTGAGCGTGGGTGCCGCCCCGGGTGGGGCGCGGGCCGACGCTGTCAGCGCCGGCACCATCCCGGACCCGACGCGGGCCGGCCATCCGGGACCGGTCGGCGAGCCGACGCTCAGCGAGGGCCAGGTGGCCCTCACCGGCGATGGACTCAGCGTCACCGGCGCCGGCGTGACCGTGAACACCGAGGCCGGAGAGGGCGTCGACCGGGCGGTGCTGGCCGAGGCACGCCTTGCCGAGCTACGTGCGCACACCGGCGCCGACGTGGTCGCGGTGACCCTGGACACCGAGGGCGCGGTGGTCGGCGGCGCCGACGGCGAGCCGCGGCGCAGCCACAGCACCCCGGTGCCGGCGAGCCACGCCGTGGGCGCCGGCGACGCGTACCTGGCGGCGATGACGCTGGCCCTGGCCGCCGACGCGCCGCTGCCCACCGCCGCCCAGCTCGCCCAACTGGCGGCCACCATCACCGTGTCGGACACCGGCACCTGCGTGTGCCGGCGGGAGGATCTGCTCACCGCGCTCGACCAACCGCCGGAGACCACCGGGCACCCGGTGCTCGTCGGCACCGACGAGCTGGACGCGATAGTCGCCGAGTATCGCGACGCCGGACGGTCGGTGGTGTTCACCAACGGCTGCTTCGACGTACTGCACCGGGGGCACGTGCGCTACCTGGAGCAGGCCCGCGCCCTGGGCGACCTGCTCATCGTGGCGGTCAACTCGGACGGCAGCGTACGTCGGTTGAAGGGGGCGGACCGTCCGGTCAACCCGGTCGAGGACCGGGGCGCCCTGCTCGCCGCGCTGTCCTGCGTGGACCACGTGGTGATCTTCGAGGAGGACTCGCCCGCCGCGCTGATCGAGGCGGTCCGGCCGGACGTGTACGTCAAGGGCGGGGACTACCCACCGGAGCTGGTGCCCGAGGCGCCGCTGGTGCGCCGGCTGGGCGGCCAGGTGCGCACCCTGGGGTACGTGCCGGACCGGTCCACCTCCGCGATCATCGAGCGGATCCGGTCACACAGTCAGGACCGGGAGCCCGACCGTACGTCGCACGGCCATGATCCGTCGCTCAGCACCCGTACCCGAACGTCGTGAACCGCCCACTCGACCTCGACACCGCGGAGGCGTTCCGCACCGAGCGGCTGGTCGACGTGCTGATCCCGACCCGTAACCGGCCCGCCGAGCTGGCGGTCACCCTGGCCGGCCTCGCCGCGCAGGAGGGCGTGCCCGGCTTCGGGGTGGTGGTCAGCGACCAGTCGGACGGGGATCCCGCGTACGCCCACCCCGCCGCCGCCACCATGGTCCGGGCGCTGCGCCACCGGGGTCACCCCGTGCTGCTGACCCGTCGGCTGCCCCGGCGAGGGCTGGCCGAGCACCGGGCGTACCTGCTGGCCGCCTCGGCCGCCCGGTACGTGCTCAGCCTCGACGACGACGTCTGGCTGGAGCCGGGGGCGCTGCATCGGCTGGTCACCGCGATCGGGGAGCTGGGCTGCGGGTTCGTCGGCAACGGCGTGCACGGGCTCTCGTACACCGATGACCGGCGGCCGGAGACGCACGGGCACTACGAGGAGTGGATCGGCCGGCCGACACCGGAGCGGATCCGGCCGGGCACCCCGGAGTGGGACCGGGCCCGGATCCACTCGGCGGCCAACCTGCTGCACGTCACCGGAGAGTTGGCGCTGCCGCCGGGTGCGTGGCGCGCGTACAAGATCTCCTGGATCGGGGGGTGCGTGCTCTACGACCGGGCCAAACTCGTCGATTCCGGCGGCTTCGACTTCTGGCGGAAGGTGCAGGAGAAGCACCAGGGCGAGGACGTGGCCGCCCAGCTCTCGGTGCTGGCCCGGCACGGAGGGGCTGGCATCCTGCCCAGCGGCGCCTACCACCTGGAGTCCCCCACCACGGTCACCGAGCGGGACGTCGAGGCGTGGGAGGTCGTACTCGCCGACGAGGACACCCCCCAGCCCGCCTGAGTTCTGTTAAGAAGGGGCCCCTGCTCTACCGCAGGCGTTAACAAGGTGCCCTTCCTTACGTCTGGAGCAGCTCGCGGGCGGCTTCCAGCACCTCGATTGTCGGCACGTCGCTGACGAAGGAGTCCCGGTGCGGGCACTCGCCGTCGCCGGGCCGGTGCGGATAGATGCCGGGCGTGCAGTCCACCCCGCAGACCGGGCAGTGCACCATCCAGGAACAGATCGGCCGGTGCCGACCCCGAAGCGGGTTGGCCGTGTTGATCAGGTTGCCGACCCAGTAGACGCCGACCGTCGGCGTGCCCACCGCGGCGGCCAGGTGCAGCGGACCGGTGTCGTTGGAGACGACCAGGGCGCAGCCGGCGTAGCAACCGGCCAACCCACCGAGACTGAGCGTGCCCACCTGCGGCCGGACCGGCACCCCCGACGCCGCGACCACCCGGTCCACCACCTCCCGCTCGCTCGGCGTACCGGTGACCAGCACCTCGTAGCCATCGCCGTGCAGCTCGCGGGCCACCTCGGCGAACCGCTCGGCCGGCCAGCGGCGGCGGGTGTCACTGGCGCCCGGATGCAGCGCCACCCGGGGTCGGTCGGGTGGGCCGAGCACCTGGTTCGCCTCCGCACGGTCGGCGTCGGTCACGGCCAGCGCCGGCACGATGGTGGTCGCTGGCGCACCCACCAGGGCCACCGCCTCCAGGTAACGGATCACCTCGTGCTGGTAGTAGACGTACCGGATCCACCGGTCCAGCGGGGGCGCGTCGTCGGCGCGCAAACCCACGGTGACCCGGGCGCCGAGGCGGCTGACCAGCGGGTTGGAGTTGGCGCCGCCGCCGTGGATCTGCACCGCCAGGTCGAAGCCCTCGCCGGTAGCCATCGCCAGGAAGTCGTCCATCGACGACTCCGCCTCACCCGCCTCCGGCGTGCGAATGCCGGGCGCCGGCGGCACCACCAGCACCCGATCCACCGGGCCGGGCCGGTCGCGCCAGAGCTTCGCGTGCCACGGCGCGCCGAGCAGCACGATCTCCGCCTCCGGGTACGCGGCGCGCAGCGCCTCCAGCGCAGGCAACGCGAACAGGAAGTCGCCGAGCGCGTTGGCGCGCAGCACGGCGATCCGCCGCACGTCGGGAACGTGCCCGGCCGTCGGGCCGAGCAGGGACGGGGTGACCACGCGGTCCCGCTACGACCGGTCGATCTCGCCGACGGTGTCCGGGCGGTGCAACTCGCGGTCGGCGGCGGGATCGGCCGGCATCGGCGTACCGGTGGAGAAGTCTCCGGAACGCGGTCCGGTGCGGCCGACGGTGATTGTGCGCGGCCTGGGTCGGACCGCCCGGGGCAGCCGGACCCGGAGCAGGCCGTGGTCCATCACCGCGTCGATGCCCTCCGGGTCCACCCGGGACGGCAGGTCGATGCGGTACTCGAAGCCCCGGGTCTCGAAGCCGCCCGGGATGCCCTGGTCGGCGTTGACCTCCGCCTCGGATCGGGCCCGTACGCACAGCTCCCGGTCGTCCAGCTCGACCGCCACCTCCTCCGGCGCCACCCCGGGCAGCCGGACCACGACGTCCCAGCCGTCCGCGGTCTCGGTCAGCTCGACGTCGGACGTCCCGGCCCGGCCACCGACCAGCCGGCTCAGCTCGGCGCGCAGCGACTGCAGCTCGCCCATCGGGTCCCAGCCCTGCTGCCGGCCCCGCCATCCCCGGCCGAAGCCACCGGTCTGCTGCTCGGTCATCACACCTCTCCGATCCGCCGGGCGGCCGCGGGCGGCCGCAGTGAGCTGGGCGCGTCCAGACCGGCCTCACGGTCGACGCCCACGCCGAGCCGGTCGACCAGCTCCCCGCCGAGCCAGGCACTGATGCCGAGAATGGCGACCGCCACCACCTCGATGGCGATCAGCGCGCCGCCTGCGGCCCGGGAGTCCGCGTTGAGCCGGACCGCCCAGACGGCGGCGAAGAGCAGGATCACGGCGACGTTCGCGCTGGCGTGCAGCAGGCCCACCCGCTTGGCGCGGGTGCCGGTCGGGATCGCCAGCAGGTCGAACGAGCCGGCCGCCGCGGCGAGCAGACCGCCGACCAGGCCGACGGTGATGTTCCAGTACGCGACCTCGCCGAGGAAGTCAGGCCCGCCGACGGTGTCCACCACGTCGAACAGCACCGCCGTGGCCAGCAGCGCGACCGGGAACATGACCAGCATCGGATGGACTGGATGACCCAGCACCTTGAGTCGGCTCTCCATCTCCCGGCCTCCACTGGTCGGCGTCCTGCGGAACGGTCTCGTGCGGCGGGCGCGTCGGGTGAGGCCGTACCCCGGGCGACCGGGGACAAACCTCGCGCTGGTCACGCCCGCCTAGGCTGACGAAGGGTGGCCCCGCCACCCGGGTCAACGGCTGGGGGAGGATCACGTGACGGTGGAGATCACCTCGCACGAGGAACTGCGCGAACTGCTCGGCGTGCCGCACCCGCGGGCCGCCAACAAGGACCGGCCCCGCCTGCACGAGCGGGACCGGCAGTGGCTGGCCGCCTCGCCGTTCTGCCTGGTCGCCACGGCCGGCGCGGACGGCAGCTGCGACGTGTCACCCAAGGGCGATCCGGCCGGGTTCGCCCTGGTGCTGGACGACACGACCATCGCGCTACCCGAGCGGCCGGGCAACAAGCGGGCGGACGGCTACCGCAACATCCTGGACAACCCGCACGTCGGGTTGCTTTTCATGATCCCCGGGCGGACCGACACGCTGCGAATCAACGGACGGGCCCGGCTCGTGCGGGACGCCCCCTGGTTCGACGACATGGTGGTCAAGGGGCACCGGCCGGTGCTCGCGGTGGTGGTGGAGATCGAGCAGATCTTCTACCACTGCGCGAAGGCGTTCCTGCGGTCCGCGCTGTGGCAGCCGGAGACCTGGCAGCCGGAGGCGCTGCCCTCCCGGGCACGCCTCATCAAGGAGGTCGAGGCGCCGAGGGAGAGCCTCGAAGACCTGGAACGGCACTACGGCCCGGAGTACGCCAAGAAGATCTACGTCTGAGCCCGCCGCCCGCGGCGCGACCCACACTGACGCCGACGGACGTCCCGCCGGTCAGGGCGCCGGCTCGGCGTGCACCATCCACAGGTGGCCGTCCGGGTCGGCGAAGGTGCCGGCGTACCCCCAGGGTTGTGCCTCCGGCTCGGTGACCACCTCGGCGCCGGCGGCGCGGGCCCGCTCGATGATCGCATCCGCGTCGGCGGGCGAGGCGACGTCGAGGCTGAGCACGCACTCGCTCTGCCCCCGCGTGGCGACCTCGTGCCGGCCGATCACCCACCCGAAGCCGCCGGTCGGGATGAGCATCAGCCGCAGCCCGTCGTTGACGACGAACTGCAACGGCTCCGGGATGCCATCGTCGGCCAGCTCGCCCACCGTCTCCAGACCGAGACCGTCCCGGTAGAAGCGGTGTGAGGTCGGACGGTCGGCGATGGGAAGACTGATGGTCACGGGCGCGAAGGTCATGGGACGGGCTCCAGGGTGTCGGACGGACACGGTCTCCAGGATGGACGCGACCCGGCCCCGAAAGTCATCGGACGCGCCGGTAGGACACCGAGACCGTGGACACGCATCCGCGCGCCCGATGGCGCGATGAGTAGCGGCACTCAGGCGCATGGCGGAGAGTTACGAAATTCTGCGCTGATGCCGTCCGCAACCCCGTCGCCGTCGTCCGTTCCGGCACCGACCGTGCCGCGCCTGGTGAATCCACACCGCCTGGCCGTAGGGCAGATGGTCGTGGTCGGCGCGTCGGCAGCCCTGTTTCTGCGCGGAACCACAAGTGGCCCGTGGGTGCTGTTCGTACTCTTCGTCGGCCTGGAGGTCGTGCTGCTCGGAGGCGCGGTGGCGCTGCTGACGTTGACCTATCTGCTCGGCACCCTCACCCGTCACGGGTCGCGGCTGACCGAGAGCCCAGGTGGCCGGTGTGCCTGGACCCTGGCCGTCTGGGCCGGCGGTGCGGCACTCGTCGGCTTCGGCCGCGCGGCCCTGGGTCACCTGGGCTTCGAACCCGACCGTCATCCCGAGGTCGGCCACTGGCTGCTGGGCCTGGGGGTGGCGCTGGTGGTGGGCCTTCTCAGTCGATCACGACAGGTACGTGTCGGCTCGGCCGCACTGATCGGGCTCTTCGTCGTGGTCACCGCCGCGCTGCCGAGCCATCCGCTGAGTGGCCGCTGACCTAGCGTTGCCGCCATGAACGATGACGACTGGTTGGCGGACACCCGCACTTCCTACGACACTGTCGCCACCAGTTATGCGGACCTGCTACGCAACTTCCTCGCAGAAACGCCGTACGAGCGAGCGATGCTGGCGTTGTTCGCCGAGCTCGTCCACGCCGGCGGTGGAGGGCCGGTCGCCGACGTGGGCTGCGGGCCAGGGCGCATCACCGCCCACCTGCACGGGCTCGGCATCGACGCCTTCGGGGTCGATCTGTCGCCGGGGATGATCGAGGTGGCTCGGCGCGATCATCCCGGTCTGCGGTTCGAGGTGGGTTCCATGACCGATCTCGACCTCGCCGACGCTTCGGTCGCCGGCCTGGTCGCCTGGTATTCGCTGATCCACATCCCCGACGACCAGGTCGGCTCGGTCTTCGCGCATTTCCGGCGGGTGTTGCGGCCCGGCGGCCTGCTGCTGCTCAGCTTCCACGTGGGCGACGAAACGAGGCTCAAGACGCAGGGCTACGGCGGCCACCCGATGAAGGTCCACGTCCACTGTCGCCAGATCGGCAAAGTGGCCGGTTGGCTGCGCGGAAGCGGATTCGCGGTCGAGGCGCAGATGACACTCACCTCCGCCGAGAGCCGGCTCGGGGGAGTCATCTTCGGGCGCCGCCAGTCCTAGCCGACCGGTGCCGTCGACGACTGAAATCCTAGCGTCGCTAGATGTAGTGCCAACGCTATGCTAGCGTGGACCTCGCCCCTAGCACCGCTAGAACTCGGAGATGCTCATGCTCACCCCTGCCGCGTACGGCCTGGCCATCGCCCTCAACCTGTTCGTCGTCTTCATCGGCGCCCGGTTCCTGCTGCAACCCGAAGCCGCAGCCGCCGGGTACGGCGTACCGGCCAAGCCCGGTGCCTATCTGACCATCAAGGGCCTACGCGACCTCAGCTACGGCATCCTCGGCCTGGCCCTGATCGCCTTCGTCGGACCCCACGCGGCAGCCTGGTTCATGCTCATCGTGGCGCTGAACCCGCTCGGCGACACGCTGATCGTGCTCCGCAATGGAGGCACCAAGGCCGTCGCCTTCGGCATTCACTTCGCCACCGCCGTCGTGGTCCTCATCAGCGCCGCCCTCCTGTTCGCCGTCTGACCGCCCGCCAACAGAGGGAGTCAAGAGATGTCGCTGATCGTCCCCGACTTCACCGAATCCGTCGTCGTACGCGTCCCACCTGACATTGACAGCTCATCGAGAAGGGTCCCGGCGGCCTTACGGCTGCGACGGGCACGCGGGCATGAGCGACGGGTCGGACGATCCGCTACCGTCCGGGTGGTGGCCGAAGCAGCGGGAGCGTTTCGTCGGACAGCGATCGAGCGATCGGATCAGCGCATCGCCTGGGACCGGACGGACCAGGCCTTCTTCGCCGCCGGGGCGTGCCACATCCTGGCCTGGGTGTGCCGGGATTCCTACCCGGATCGGCCGATCGAGATCGCTGGGGTGCGCTTCGCGGACGGTTGGCAGGTCTTCCACGCCTACGCGCTCTGGGATGGCTGGGCGTTCGACCACTCGGGCTGGAATCCCGAGCCGGAATTGCTGGCGGCCAACACGGCCTTCGAGGGGCGCCCGCTGGAGCGCGTCACGATCGTGGACAGTCTCGCCGATTTCTGCGAGACGCACCACTCCCGCATGCCGCACCAGTACTGGCAGGACCCACTCCCCCGTGCTCGCGACTACCTGAGCCGGTACACCCCACCCTGGGCATAGCGCCTCCGATCACCGACGGCCGGCGACCCCGGCTAGGTGGTTCCTGAGGTCGTGGGCTGCCTCAGCCGGCGAACCCTTAAGCTGCTCGATACCCCGTATGATCCCGGCTCGTGTATCAGGTCTGGAAGGTTTCACCGCTTGGGCGGTTCGGCGTACTTGCTCTCATTCCCCTGCTGGGCACCTTTACATGGCTGGCCTGGGGCAACGTGTTCGTGAGTCTTCTCGCGGGCCTCGGCGGGCTGGTCAGTTGGTTCCGGTTCGCGTTCCGCCCCGCAGTGACCCTGACGGACACGGAAGTGATCGTGCGGAACCCCAACGGCTCGCAACACGTCAGCCTCAACGACGTGGCGAAAGTCGAGCCTGGATACGGCGGTTTGACCATCACGACCTCGACGGGGGGACACGTCGTCGCGTGGGCGGTGCAGAAATCCAACCTCGCCAAGTGGACGGGCAGGCAAACTCGGGCCGACGAGGTAGCGGCCTCGATCACTGCGGCCAGCCGAAGTCGCGCTGTGACTCGGTGAGGAGTCTGCTACTGCTGCTGCCACCCGACGGCCACGGCGGCGATATCTGCTGGCTTGGCTGCGCGAGTCGCTGCCCGACCGCTGTGAGGGCGTCCACGGAGACGGTCCTCGGGAGCTTCCCGGGTCAGGGTAACCGTCAGTGTTGTGGGAGGCTGCCGCGATGTCGCGTGCTCGCCTGCTGACGGTCGTCGGGGTCCTCCTGATGCTGGCCTCGTGTCTGCTTCCCTGCCTTACGATCGTGAACGGGATGACCCTGCCTGACCAGGACCCGACGCCTGAGGCCATCCAGCAGCAGAACGCGGACGCCCTTGCGTTCGAGCAGAGGTTCGAGGTGGTTGCGTGGATCGCTGCCGCTCTGGCGATCCTTGGCCTCGCAGCCTTTATCTACGCGTGGAAACACCGCCGGCGGTCGACCAACCTCCCTGGGTAATAGACCTCGGACGATTACAGGCGTGAACGCTTGACCGGCATCCACCTTGTGAGCAGGGGCTCCAACTGTGGCATCAGGCGGGGGCCGAAGATGCAGAGTGTCTGTTCCAGGGATGGCCGAAGGCGCCTTCGGTCATGTCCTCCGTGAGGAAGGCGTAGTAGTCGCCGTCGGGAAACACCTCGACCGGCCACGCCTGCCTCGCCGGCCACATCTGGTCGTCGCCTGTGGCCTGGCGGTGGCGCCAGAACCAGTAGCTGGGATGTTGTCAGTCCAGCACGAGGAGCTGCTCGGAGGCGGGGAAGGCCCGCGTCATGGCCAGTAGCGCGAGGGCGTTGATCGCCGCTTGGCCGGCCGCGAACGTGGGGCGCGAGCTGGCGAACAGTTGGCCGAGGTCGATGGTGACCGAGGGCCGGGGCTCGACGACCGCGGGACCCGGTTCGGTGTAGCAAGGAGTGAAGTCGAACCTGGCCTCGAACGGCGCCGGGGGGGTCGCGACGAACTGGTGTTCACCGCCCCGAACGGCGGGCCGCTGCGCAACACCAACCTTCGTTCGCGGGTGTTCCTGCCGGCGGCAGCGTCCATCGGGCTGGCCGGCGTGACTCCTCACGACCTCAGGCACACGGCAGCGAGTCTGGCCGTGGCGGCGGGCGCCAACGTGAAGGCGGTACAGCGAATGCTCGGTCACGCCTCGGCCTCGATGACCCTGGACGCGTATGCCGGCCTGTTCGGTGACGACCTGGACGCGGTCGCCAACCGCTTGGACGAGGCGGTCGCCGCACGGGACAGGACCATCCAAGGACTCGACGGACCAGCGGCGACGTGATCGACCTCGGGAAACGGCGAAGCCCAGGTCTTTGACCTGGGCTTCCGTACCGAGCCGCCTGACGGAATCGAACCGTCGACCTACGCATTACGAGATCAAAATGCCCGCCGCGCCGACCTGGCCACATGGCGGGCTAGCAGTGGAAACACCTCGCGGCATCTCACACCACTCCCCTGCTGTCGGTCGGCCTCTTGCGGACTAGATGCGGACCGCTCGCCTGGCAGGTCCAGACGCCCGCGGCTTCCTCACCGGCTCGACGGCATCGGCTCGCCGGACAGGCTGCCGTAGACGAGAACGATCAAGAACATGACGCCGACCGCAGCGAAGCTCATGCCAATCACTCGTTCCAGCAGGACGAAACGCGCCAGACGCTTGTCGTACTGGGCATCCGGTAGCCAGCGCCACGGCGGAACTCGCCGTAGCACGCTCGCGGTGGCCATTGACCGCCGCACGTGCCACTCCGTCACGCCGCGAAAGTTGATGGCCAGGGCGACACCGATGAGGCCCACGGTCAGGCTCATCATGACAGCGGCCACGAAGCGCCATTTCTCCATCTGACCTCCTCGGCGCGGTCACCGGGTCATATGTGGCCCTGCTTCGCAAAGATCAAGACCGCTGTCGGCCGACGTCGGTCACTGCCGCTGACCTGCTCGCCGTGTCGCCTACCGTCGACGCCGGGCCGCATGCGTCGGCGGGCTTGGCTGTACGGATGGCTGTACAGCCACCTTCTGACGCTTCCGTAGATTCCCAAGGCCATGTCCAGGCCGTCCGGGTCGGTCCGCCTGGTCCTGGTCCTCGGGCGCTCGGCAACTCGATCCGTCCCGTCCCGTCCGGTCCAGTCCGCCCCGGTGGCTCCCACGGGTGGCTCCCAGACTGTCAGCTTGGGAATCGCACAAGACCGGCTTGGAACCGCGTGTAACGCCTGTTCGACGCGCTCTCAGTTGGCGAGGTGCTCACCCGGGAACTGCGCAGCTACTACGGCTGACCCGGCCCGCTGCCGCAACCAGCGGTAGATCCGCCGGGCGGACCGGGTCTTTTGCATCAGGGATAGAGGGTCAGGCCGGGTGCCCGGGCGATGGCGACGAGCTGATCCATGGTGAGCAGTGGCTCGTCCGCGGTCAGCGTCTGCGTTACCTTGTTTCCGACCACGTTGTTGTGGATGTTGTTGGTGATGACCAGCACCGAGTTCCCTTCGGCCCGGTGCACCAGCGCCCGGAGCTGCCGACCGCCCGGTACGTCCTCGTGGATGCTCAGTACGGCCGCCGAGCCGTCCGGATAATTCTCGATCTCGCAGCTGCGCTCGTTTTCAGGGGGAGGGGCGTCGCTGCAGACATCGTCCACGCTTCTGTCGGTGCCAGTCGGGCTCACCCGGAGCAGGAAGAATCCGAAGTCATCGCCGCGCCGGAGCGTCGCGTCGATCGAGTACTCCCGGTAGCTCGGGTGGTACTGGAATTGCGGCTCGGCGCAGCTCTTCTGGGCCGGCTCCACTCGCACGCCGGGCGGCAGTGCGGTGCGCAGGGTGTCGCGGAACGCCCCGGTCAGCCGGGCCACCCCGTCCGCTGGTGACTCGGTGGGGCGGGCGCGGGCGGTGTCGTACGACTGTGTCGGTGGCTGCGGGCCGGTGGGCTTCGGGCTCACGCCCGTGCAGTGCGGCGGAGCGGGGTCCGGCGGCGAGACGGCCGGCGGCGGCCCGAAACCAGCCGGTCCGGGAGCAGCGCCGGTGTCCGCCAGCAGCGTGGGCGCGACCAGGACGGCAGCGAGGGCGGCGGCGACCCCGGTGCCCATCAGCGCCCAGGCGCGGTGGCGCCGCCGTCGCGCGTCGGCTTCGATTAGGTGGTTCACGTTGATGCGGGTGGACGGGCGAGGACACCCATGCGCACTACATAGGACAGGGCAAAACCCGACAACAAGACCACCAGCAACGGCAGTAGGCCGGCATCCTGGGACATTCGAACCCACAGCGGTGTCTCGACCCCGCTGCCGGGCTCACCCAGATTCTTCACCGCGCCCGTCATCGCAGCGGGCAACCACAGCAGCGCATACTCCCGTGGCGCCTCCGTCGCACTGAACCTGGCAACCACAAAGGTGATCACCGCCGCGTGTATCGCGATAACTCCACCCACCACACCGACCACGATCGCAAGGCGTGGGCGTGAACGCCTTACCAACATGACGGTGGCCAAAAGCACGGCACCCCACAGCAAAGCAGCAAGCGCCATCGCCAGCGACCGGGCACCGAGCGGCCCCGTCATCACCGTCAGCACTATCACCGAGGCGACAAGGGCTCCCATCAGGGGCAGGAGCTCCACGCGACGCCGGTTGGCCAGCATCCTGCCAAGCAGCACCCCACCCGCTAACAACACAACCGCAGCCCCGGAAAAAAACAAGACCTCGGACGACATCGTTCCGGCACCTCCTCCCGTAGGCATCCGATAGCGCGACAGTGGACGATACCGGTAGCACCGCCGGCTTCGCGGTCCCTGAGAGCGGATCTCCTCGTCGGGCAGTCGTAGACCGTCCAGCCTCCGGTGCCTGGCGAGGTGATCCGCGGCGGCATCTCTGAGGAGGGTCGGGGTTCGGGGCGGAGCCCCGAGGTCTTCGTGGTCCTAGGTGTCCGTCAGAGTGGCCGGCCGGCCCGGCCGATGCCGGCCGGAGGTCGCCAGCAGGCCGGGGCCGGGCCGGCGCGGCCCGCTTGCGGGCCGCCTTGATGTTCACCGCCCCGAACGGCGGGCCGCTGCGCAACACCAACTTCCGGGCTCGCGTCTTCGCGCCGGCTGCGGCGTCGGTCGGGCTGGCGGGGCTGACACCGCACGACCTGCGGCATACGGCGGCGAGTCTGGCCGTGGCGGCGGGCGCCAACGTCAAGGCGGTACAGCGGATGCTCGGGCACGCCTCTGCGTCGATGACGCTGGACGTGTACGCGGGGCTGTTCGGTGACGATCTGGACGCCGTCGCCAACCGGCTGGACGCGGCGGTCGCGGCGCGGGATGCGGACTATTTGCAGACTGGCACGGCCGACGGCGCTCTTGTCGACCTTGGGAAACGGCGAAGCCCAGGTCTTTGACCTGGGCTTCCGTACCGAGCCGCCTGACGGAATCGAACCGTCGACCTACGCATTACGAGTGCGTCGCTCTAGCCGACTGAGCTAAGGCGGCAACGATCGTCAAGTGTACGGCACCCCACGGCCGTCGCCCGAACGGGATACCCCTCCCTGCCCGCTGCCTCCAACCGGACAACCGCCGTCATCTGGACGTTTACCGGACAGCGGATCATCGGCGTCGGGACTACGCTGCGGCGGGTGAGCGACGATCACACCCCCCTCGACGGCCCCGGCCAGCAGGAGCCGGCGGACGGACGTCCCGATGGCGCGTCGGCCGGGGAGCGGGTCGCCCATCGGCCCCGCACCGCCGACCCGCTGGAGCTGGGCTTCACGCCGCGCAAGCCGGTGCCGTGGCTGGCCCCGTTCCTGCTGATCAGCACGGGCATCCGGACGCTGCTGGCGATGCTCTTCGGGGCGTACCTGGACAAGCGCGAGTTGCAGAACGCGTTCGGCGGCGACGCCTTCCGCCAGGCCGGGCCGGACGGCGGGCTGTGGCTGGACTACGTGGCCGACCTGGGGGACGGCTTCAACGCCACCTACTCAGTGGCGTACCTGCTGGCACAGCCGGAGCTGACCGTGGACGGGCACCGGCTGCCCCGGGCGCAGACCCTGGTGATGGGTGGCGACCAGGTGTACCCGTCGGCGGCGTACGCCTCGTACGAGGATCGGTGCAAGGGCCCCTACCAGGCCGCGCTGCCGGCGACCCCGCCGGAGCGGCCCACCCTCTTCGCGGTGCCCGGCAACCACGACTGGTACGACGGCCTGACCGCCTTCCTGCGGTTGTTCGTCCGCTCCCGGGATCGGCACTTCGGCGGCTGGGGGACCGGGCAGTCGCGCTCGTACTTCGCGGTGGAGCTGCCGGCCGGCTGGTGGCTGCTCGGCGTCGACGACCAGTCCGGCTCGTACCTGGACGACCCGCAGCTGGCGTACTTCGACGAGGTGGCCCGACAGCTCGGCCCGGAGTCAAAGGTGATCATCGCGACGCCGGCGCCGACCTGGGTCAAGGCCGCCGACCATCCGACGGCGTACGACTCGGTCGACTACTTCATCCGGACGATCATCGACCCGACCGGGGCGCAGGTCCGTCTGCTGCTCTCCGGCGACCTGCACCACTACGCCCGCTACTCGGGGCCGACCCGGCAGCTGATCACCTGTGGCGGCGGCGGGGCGTACCTCTACCCGACGCACAAGCTGCCGGAGCGCATCGAGGTGCCGCCGCGGGACACCCTGGCCCGGCGGGCCAGCCGTGCCCAGCCGTACGACCTGGTGGCCCGCTATCCGGACGCGGCCCGCTCCCGCCGCTACGGCTGGGGCATCTTCCCCCGGCTGCCGTTCCGCAACCCCGGTTTCACCACCCTGCTCGGCACCCTGCACACGCTGCTGATGCTGGCCATGGCGGGCGCGGCCGCGAACTGGGCGGACGCCACCGATCAGCGGCTGTTCACCGTCCCGCTGGTGCTGATGCTGCTCGTGACGGTGCTGGCGGCGGCCCTGTTCGCCAAGCCACCCAGCGCGAGCGGCAAGCGGCACGCACGGCACTGGATCCTCGGCGTCAGCCATGGCCTGGCACACGTCGGGCTGGCCGCCGCCGGCACCTGGGCCTGGTTGGCGCTGCCGTTCTACGACTGGCCGTGGCCACTGCCGGTGGTCGCCGCGGCGGTGCTCTACGGTCCGGCGAGCGGCCTGCTGGCCAGCCAACTGGTGGCGGCGTACCTGCTGGTGGCGGGGTCGTTCGGGGTGAACGTCAACGAACTCTTCGCCGGTCAGGGCATCGAGGACTCGAAGGCGTTCCTGCGGCTGCGCATCGACCCCGACGGCACGCTCACCATCTACCCGATCGCGGTCGACCGGGTCTCCCGCGACTGGCAAATCAACCCCGACCAGTCCCCCACCGCCAGCTGGCTGACCCCGAAGACTCCCCTGACCCCCCGCCTGGCCGAACCCCCAATAGTCCTCACCTGACCCCACCCCACCCCGCACCGTCCCCGACGGGCCCCGCCCCCACCCTGGTCGATCATGAAGTTATTGCCCCGACACGCCGCACCGGCGGGCAATAACTTCATGATCGACGGGGGGCGGCGCGGGAGGCGCGGGGCGGCGCGGGGCGGGCGCGCGGGGTCAGGGGGTGTAGTGCTGGTCGTGGGCCTGGCGGGGGGCGCAGACGGAGGCGCGGGAGCAGGAGCAGCGGGAGCCGTCGGCGTCGAGCCGGACCGTCACCGCGTCACGGGGGACGCTGTGGCCGACCACGCGGCCGTCGCCCTCCGGCGTCGAGACCCGGCTGCCGATGGTCGGGGCGGTCTCCTGGAAGCGCTGGTAGAGCGGGTGCTCGTACTTCAGGCAACACATCAGCCGGCCGCACGCGCCGGAGATGCGCAGCGGGTTCAGCGGCAGGTCCTGGTCCTTGGCCATCCGGATGGTCACCGGCTCGAAGTCGGTAAGGAAGGTGGCGCAGCACAGGTCCCGCCCACACGAGCCGATGCCGCCCTGCACCCGCGCCGAGTCCCGTGCGGAGAGCTGCCGCAGCTCGACGCGACAGTGCAGGGTGGCACCCAGATCACGGACCAGGGAACGGAAGTCGACCCGGTGCGGCGCGGTGAAGTAGACGGTGCTGCGCTCGCCGCCGCTCTCTGCGGAGCCGAGCACGTGGTCGACGGCGACCACCTTCATCGGCAGGCCGTGCGCGCGGATCAGCCGCTTCGCGGCCACCTTGGCCTCGGCCTTGCGCCGACGCAACGCCTCGTCCCGACGCAGATCGTCGTCGCCGGCCAGCCCCACCAGCCGGGGGAAGCCTTCGGTCTCCTCGGTCACCCACTGCGCGGCCCAGACGCACTCGGCCACCTCGGGCCCGTCGTCGGTCGGCACCAGCACCTTGTCGCCGACCTGCGGGCGCAACTCTCCGGGGTCGAGGTAGTAGAGGCGCCCGTACCGGTTGAAGCTGACCGCGCAGAGCATGCCCATGCACCCCACCCTACGACGGATCCCCGCCGGAGGGCGCGCCGGCCGTCGCCGGACGACTACCCGCCGCTGCCATCCATGACCGTCGACTTGACCGATTGCCGGGCCACCCCTCGTGCCGTTGCTCCTCGCCCGGACGGTTGAATCCGGGCCGCGGTAGGGGACAAACGCGTCCGGGCGGCGTTGAGTGGAGGCAGACCTGCGGGGGGTGCAGGGGGAAGACCACGGCGTCGCCGTCGGTGCCGGCTCAGGCCGGGCGCCCGCGGGCGACGCCGTGGCCTGTCCGGGGTGCGGTCGGCCGGCTACCAGCCGACCCGGGTGGCCTGGTCGTACCGGGGCCGACCGTCCACCGGCGGCCGCCAGGCGGACTCGGCCAGGCTCGGCGCCCACTGGCGCAGCAGCGTCTCGGCACCGTCGTACGCGACGCAGAGCACCGCCAGCACCCGCGCGGCGATCTCGGCCGCATCGGCCACGCCGGGCCCCACCGGGCCGGGCCGGAGCGGCGTGCCCGTGCCCGTGGCGGCGACCACGGCGACCGCCTCGGCCGAGCGGAGAATGTCGGCCAGGGTGCGGGCCAGGGCGAGGCGGGTGCCCTCCACCCAGTCGGCGAGCGCGTCGGCGTACCCGGCCGTGGACTCGAGGCGCCCGACCAGGCTCTCCGGCCCCTCGTCGAGGTGACGCAGCAGGGCCGCCCGCTCCTGCCCGTACGCCGAGGCGGCCGGGCCGGACCAGAGCACGGGGTCGCTGAGCGCGGCGGAGACGTCGTCGTACCCCCGGACCAGCCGGCGCACCGCGTGCCCGGCGCCGGCGAGCGGTGCCGGATGAAGGTCGAGGAAGCCGCGGACCGCGTCGCCCGGGAGCACCTGCATCCGGCGCAGCAGCGGCCAGACCCGGTGCCCCTCGGGGACACCGGCGGCGAGCAGCGTGTCCACCCGGCGCAGCAGGTCCAGGCCGGGATCGGCGAGCCGGTCCAGCGGGTCCATCAGGGCTCCCCGGTGATGCGGCGGCGGGCGGCCCGGTCGACCTCGCCGTAGCGGTCGGCGGCCTCGCGCACGGCCGAGGCGGCGGCGGCCAGCCGACCGGCGGCGGCGCGTGCCTCGCGGGCCCGGTCGTCGGTGGCGGCGGTCCACTGCCGGTGCAGGGCGCGGCCGATCTCGCCGGGTCGCCCCGGGGCGTCCGTGCCGAAGGCGGCCTGAGCCGGATCGCTGGCGGTGACCGTGCGGGACAGGGCGGTGAGGGTGCTGCTCGCCTCGTCCAGCCGGGCGGCGAGCGCGCGCAGTGTGTCCATCTCAGGCCCCCGCGAGCGGTCGGTAGGCGGCGAACGTCTCGTTGTGCAGCTTCTCCCGGGCCCACTCGGCGGCGTCGGCCGCCGCGGTGACCGCGGCCTGCACGGAGCCGGCCACGTCCCGCGGGCTGCGGCTGTGCAGCGGCCCGAGGAACCGGACGTCGGTGATCCGCCCACCGGCGGTGACCACCACCTCGACCAGCCCGTCCGGCGACCGGACGGTGACCTCGACGGTTGACACCGCCTGGTCGAACTCGGCCTGGAGCGACTCGATCCGGCGGTAGCGCCGCACCGCCTCCTCGATCCAGGCTTCGTCGATCTCCCCCCGCGGCATCGGCCGACTCCTCCCGGATGACCCCTCACTGAGCGTGCTGTCACCGTCACAACAGCACACCGGACCGTACCGCACAGCAATCGCGCGTGTCGATGCCTGTGGATGACCGGTCCGCCGGGAGGGACCGCGGCACGGAGGGTGCGGGTCAGCCCTTCCAGAGGGCGAGCATCATCGCCTCGACGGCGATCCGTGGCTTGACGTTCGCTTCGATCGCCGCCCGGCAGGCGAGCACGGCCTCCAGCCGGCGCAGCGACCCCTCGGCGTCCCACTTCTGCGCCCCGGCGCCGGCCAGCGCGGCGGTGTCGGTGTGCACCGGGGCGACCGGAGCGCGCAGCGCCATGGTGAGCGCGTCCCGGTAGAAGCCGGCCAGGTCGACGAGCGCCCGGTCCAGCGCGTCCCGCTGAGCCCGGGTGGCCCGCGACTTCTGCCGCTTCTCCAGCTCCTTGAGTTGCCCGGCGGCGCCGCGCATCGCGCCGGCGGCGCCCCGGCCGGTGCCGCCGGCGCCGAGCGCGGTCTCCAGCGCCGCGCGTTCGGCCGTGTCGGCGTCGGTGACCGACGCCTCCGCCTCCGCCTCGGCCGCCTCGATCAGCGCGGACGCCGCGTCGAACGCCGCGCCGACCCCGGTCAGCCGGCGAGGCACGGCGAGCACCGCCTCGCGCCGCTTACGGGCCTCCGGGTCGCGTGCCAGCCGGCGGGCCCGACCGACGTGCCCCTGCGCGGCCGCCGCCGCCCACTGCGCCACGTCGGGGGCGATGCCGTCCCGGCGGACCAGCACCTCGGCCACCGCAGCGGCCGGCGGCTGCCGCAGGGGTACGACCCGGCAGCGCGACCGGATGGTCACCGAGATGTCGTCCGGGTGGGTGGACGGGGCGCAGAGCAGGAACACGGTACGCGGCGAGGGCTCCTCGATCGCCTTGAGCAGCGCGTTGCCAGCCGCCTCGGTGAGCCGGTCGGCGTCCTCGATGACCACCACCTGCCAGCGCCCGCCGGACGGGGTGCTGGCCGCGCGGAGCACCAGCGCGCGCATCTCGCCGACGCCGATGGAGAGCCCCTCCGGCACCACCATCCGGACGTCGGCGTGGGTGCCACCCATCGTGGTGTGACAGCCGGGGCACTCGCCGCAGCCGGTGCCGTGGACGCACTGCAGGGCGGCGGCGAAGGCCCGCGCGGCGATCGAGCGGCCGGAGCCGGGCGGCCCGGTGAAGATCCAGGCGTGGGTCATCCCGGCGCTCGGGTCGATCCCGGCCGGCGCACCGGCCGCGCCGTCCACGCCGGCGGCGACCAGCGCTGGTGAACGGTCGGCCGCGCCCACGCGCAGCACGGCCGCCGCCGAGGCGGCGGCCCGACGCAGTTCGGTCACCGCCTCGTCCTGGCCGACCAGGTCGGCGAAGACCTCCGGCATCAGGTTCGATGCTCCATCGTCACCAGCTCCGCGTCGGATAACTCCGGCTGCACCGAGGTGTCCGGACCCTGCGCCGGCCTGGGGTGCACGATGCCGCTCGGATTTCCGAGCATCTCCTCGACGCGTCGGACCACCTGCCGGGTGATCTCCTCGGCCGGCCGGGACCCGTCGAGGACCAGGTAGCGCTTCGGGTCGGCGGCGGCCAGGTCGAGGAAGGCGTACCGGACACGCTCGTGGAACGCGATCGACTCGGCCTCCAGCCGGTCGACGCCCGCACTGCGCGATGCCACCCGGGACAGGCCGGTCTGCGGCTCGACGTCCAACAGCACCACCAGGTCGGGCTTGAGCCCACCGGTGGCCCAGGAGGAGAGCCAGGAGACCTCGTCGACCGGAAGTGTCCGCCCCGCGCCCTGGTACGCCAGGGACGAGTCGACGTACCGGTCGCTGATCACCACACCGCCCCGGACCAGCGCGGGCCGCACCACGGCGGCCACGTGGTGCGCCCGGTCGGCGGCGTAGAGCAGCGCCTCGGCGCGCGGCGAGGGCGCCTCGTCGCCGGAGGTCTCCAGCACCAGCGACCGGATTCGTTGACCGACCCCGGTCGCCCCCGGCTCGCGGGTGACCACGACGTCGCGCCCCTGGCCGCGCAGCCGCTCGGCGAGCGCGGCCAGCTGGGTGGACTTGCCGGCGCCCTCACCGCCCTCGAAGACCACGAAGAGCCCGGCGGAGACGAACGGCTCGGCCGGCATCAGCGGGCGACCCCGGATGGAGCCCCAGAGGTCGGCGAGGACCGGGACGCCCTTCTTGTCGTCCATCTGGCCGAAGGCGCTGATCCCGGCGAAGATGCCGGCGGCGCCAGCGGCGAGCAGCAGCAGCCGGGTGGAGGAGACGGAGATGCCGAGGTCGGCGATGGTCAGCTTGCGGGAGCCGCCGACACCGACCAGGAGGCTGCTCAGCCCGATGGCCAGGATCAGCACCAGCCGGGTCCCGATCTGCACCACGGCGAAGACCCGTCCGCGTACCTCGTCCTTGATCTCGCCGCCGAGCAGGGTGGTGCCGGCCAGGAAGGCCATACCGGCGCCCGCGCCGACCAGCACCGCGCCGACGATCGCCATCGACAGGTGGATGGCGAAGGCGAGGGTCATCACGGCGGCGCTGGCCAACACGATGCTCATGCCGAACCAGCGGCGCCGGGACATCTCCTTGACGATCATCGGGCCGAGGCCGATGCCGATGGACAGGCCGATGAAGATGGCACCGAAGAGCAGGTAGAAGGCGGCGTCACCCGCGCCGAGCGAGGCGGCGAAGAACTTCGCCGTGCCGATCACGATGCCACCGCCGGCGAACGCGCCGAAGATGCCGAGCACCAGGCCGCGGACGAGCGGCGTCTGGCCGATGTACTTCCAGCCCTCGGCGAACTGGCGCCGCATGCTCTGCCCGGTGCGCTCCCGCTCGCCGGTCTGCGCCTGGCTGATCTCCTTGATCCCGAATGCCACCACGAGGGCGGTGGCCAGCCGGGAGAAGGAATTGACCCAGAGTGCGAGTTGGGCGGGCTCCGCCCAGCCGAGGTCGCCGCCGGCGACGGCCCGGACACTGCGGTCGAGCACCGCGGCGACGAGCGCCGCGAGGATCGGGGTGAGGCCGTACGTGGTGATCAGCGTGAGCTGGTTGGCCGCCTCCAGCCGGGCGCGCGGGATCAGGTTGGGGACCGCCGCCTCCTTGGCCGGAATCCAGATCAGCGTGATCGACTCGATCAGGAAGGTCGCGACGGTCGCCCAGAGGACCACCACCGCGCCGCTGGCGCCGGCCAGCGCCACCATCGGGATCGAGGCGAAGAGCACGAACCGGAGCACGTCACAGATGACCATCGTCCAGCGGCGGTCGAACCGGTCGGCGAGCACGCCGGCGATCGGCCCGAGCACCAGCGCGGGCAGCAGCCGGATCGCGATGACGCCACCGAAGGCCGCGCCCTTCGCGGTGCTGCCCTGCACCTGGGAGGCGGCGAAGACCGAGGTGGCCAGCAGGCCGAGCCAGTCACCGAAGGAGGCCGCGCCGAGCACGATCCAGAGCCGTCGGAACGGCTGGATCCGCAGCACCGAGCGGATGGCGGCATAGCCCGACGGGTCCACCTGGCCCCCGCCGGACTGGTTGGCGGCGTTGCCCGACTGATCGTCGGAGCGCGACACGCCGCGCGACTCGCCGCTGTTCTGGCTTTCGATGGCCGTACCTCCACGTGCCGGCCCATCGCTGGGCACCCCCGGTGGAACACTCTAGACCCGGTGGGGAGCCACCCCACTCGCGACATTCTCCTGCTCGCTGAGCCTAGGCCGCCGAAGGCGCCGACCGCAGCCCGGGCCGTACGCGAGGGTGTTTCGCATTCGCCGTCAGACAGTTAGCGTGCACACGTGGCCATCGAAAGCGACAAACTTCGCGAGCGCCTGGATCGGGCGACCGCCCATCTCGACCCGCCGTACGCGGTGGTGGATCTCACCGCCTTCGACGCCAACTCGGCCGCCCTGGCCGACCGCGCCGCCGGCAAACCGGTCCGACTGGCCAGCAAGTCGGTCCGCAGCCGGGAGCTGATCAGCCGGGCACTCGCCCGGCCGGGTTGGCGGGGCGTGATGGCGTTCACCCTGCCCGAGGCGATCTGGCTGGTCCGGGCGGGGGTGAGCGACGACGTGCTGGTCGCGTACCCCAGCGCGGACCGCTCGGCGCTCGCCGAGCTGGCAGCCGACCCGGCGCTGGCCGCCGCGATCACCCTGATGATCGACGGCAGCGGGCAGCTCGACCTCATCGACACCGTGCGAGCCCCCGGCCAGCGCGCCGAGCTGCGGCTCTGCCTGGACCTGGACGCCTCCTGGCGACCGCTGCGCGGGCGGGTGCACGTCGGCGTCCGCCGTTCACCGGTGCATAGCGCCCGAGCGGCCGGCGCGCTCGCCGCCACCGTCGCCGGCCGTGCCGGCTTCCGGCTGGTCGGCCTCATGTCGTACGAGGCGCAGATTGCCGGCCTGGGCGACGCGCCGCCGGGGCAGGCGCTGCTGGCCGGCGCGATCCGGCTGGCCCAGCGCGGGTCGTACCGCGAGTTGCTGGCCCGCCGGAGCGCGGCGGTGGCCGCGGTCCGTGAGCACGCCGACCTGGAGTTCGTCAACGGTGGCGGCACCGGCAGCGTGGCCGCGACCAGCGCCGATCCCGCGGTCACCGAGGTGACCGCGGGATCGGGCCTGTATGGGCCGACGCTGTTCGACGCCTACCGTGCCTGGCGGCCCACCCCGGCGGCGTTCTTCGCCTGCGCGGTGGTCCGTCGACCGACGCCGGAGCTGGCGACCGTGCTCGGCGGCGGCTGGATCGCCTCCGGCCCGGCCGCCGACAGCCGGCTGCCCCGACCATGGCTGCCGGCCGGCCTGAAGCTGGTCGGCACCGAGGGGGCCGGCGAGGTGCAGACCCCCCTGGCCGGCGCGGCGGCGGCCACCCTGGCCATCGGCGACCGGGTGTGGTTCCGGCACGCCAAGGCCGGTGAGCTGTGCGAGCGGGTCAACGAGCTGCACCTGGTCGACGGGGACGCGGTCGTGGCGACCGTGCCCACGTACCGGGGTGAGGGGCGGGCCTTCCTCTGAACGCCAACCCCGCTGCCCGGTCCGCCCACCCGGCGGGCCGGGTCAGGCGGGCTGGGCGGCCGGGGCCTGCTGCTCGGCGGTCGAACGCGCACTCTCCGGGCCGTCGACCTGGCGGTGCAGGTACTCCCGGATCAGCGCCTTCGCCTCGAGCAGCACCCGCTCGTCGCCGTCGGACCTCCGCCGGAACGCGAGCTTGATCAGCGCGTCGGCCGCCTCCACCGCGATCTCCAGGACGAAACGGAGCTTCGGGACGTCGGTCAGCCCGAAGCGCTCGGTGAGCACCCGCGCCAACTGGTCGGCGATCACGCCGTTGTTGTCCCGCTGCTCATCGAGCAGGTGCAGGTCGACCACGTCGCCGAAGTGCAGGGTACGGAAGCCGGGGACGGTGCGGTGCATCGTGATGTACTCATCGATCCCCGCGTCGACGCCGTCCCACCAGTGGGTCATCTCGTCAGAGGCGAACCGCTCGTCGAGCCGCTGGAGGTAGGACTCCATCGTGCGCAGGGTCAATGCCTGCACGATCGCCCGCTTGTCCGGGAAGAACTGGTAGACCGACCCGATCGCCACCTCGGCGCGCTCGGCGAGCAGGGTCGTGGTCAGCCCTTCGTACCCCACCTCGTCGACGAGTTCGGCGCAGGCGTCCAACATGCGCTGTACCCGCGCGACACTTCGACCCTGCACCGGTACGCGGCGCAGCGGCCCGGTCGTGGCGGCTGGTGTGGACACTCGGCGCCACCCCCCTTCGACGGATGAACATATCTCCACGTCACGAGTCCGTGACTACCGGTACAACGAGCGGACCGCAATTGCGGTATTTACCAGCTACAACGTTCCTGATATGAAGTCAGTTCATATTCATCTTCGAGGAGCGCGCATGGTCGGCACGGCACCGCTCACCGCCCGCTGGTCCAACTGGGCCGGTAACCAGCGTGGCAGCGCCACCGCAATCCTCCGCCCCGGCTCGCCGGCCGACGTCGCCGAGGCCGTGCGAGCCGCCGCCGCCACCGGCGGCCGGATCCGGGTGGCCGGCAGCGGCCACTCGTTCACCGCCATCGCGCTCGCCGACGACCGGCGAATGGAACTGTCCGAGCTCGACACCTTGGTCAGTGTCGACGTCGAGCGCAGGCTCGTCACCGTACCTGCGGGGATGACCCTGCACACCCTCAACGGCCTGCTCGCCCGACACTGCCTCGCCCTGCCCAACCTCGGCGACATCGACGCCCAGACGGTCGCCGGGGCGATCTCCACGGGCACCCACGGCACCGGCGCCGGCTTTGGCTGCCTGTCCACCTTCGTCGAGGCGATCACTCTGGTCACCGGCACCGGGGAGGTGCTGCGCTGCTCCGCCGACGAACACCCGGACGTCTTCGCCGCCGCCCGGGTGTCGCTCGGCGCGCTCGGTGTGCTGGTCGAGGTGACCCTGCGCTGCGTGGACGCCTTCGTGCTGCACGCACACGAACGCCCGGCCGCGCTGGCCGACGTGCTCGACGACCTGCCGGCACTGATCGGCGACCACGACCACGCCGAGTTCTACTGGTTCCCCTACACCTCCCGGGTCCAGGTCAAGACCAACGACCGGGTACCCGCCAACGACCGCCCACTGCCCAAATGGCGCGGCTGGCTGGACGACGACTTCCTGGCCAACACCGTCTTCGCCGGCGCCTGCCGGCTCGGCCGGGCCGTGCCGCCGCTGGCCCCGAGGATCAGCGCCGTCTCCGCCCGCGCGCTCACCGAACGCCGGTACACCGGCCGCTCCGACCGGGTGTTCTGCACCCCGCGCCGGGTCCGCTTCGTGGAGATGGAGTACGGCCTGCCTCGCGAGGCGCTACCCGAGGCGCTGGCGGCGCTCCGGCGGATCGTGGACGGGCTGCCGTTCAAGGTGCTCTTCCCGGTGGAGGTGCGGTTCACCGCCGCCGACGACATCTGGCTGTCGCACGGCTACGGCCGGGACTCCGCGTACATCGCCGTGCACCAGTACGTCGGCATGCCGTACGAGCCGTACTTCCAGGCCTTCGAGGAGGTGGCCGCCGGACTGGGCGGCCGCCCGCACTGGGGCAAGCTGCACTACCGCGACGCCGCCTCGCTGGCCGGCGCGTACCCGCGCTTCGCCGACTTCCAGGCCGTCCGCGACCGCCTGGACCCCGACCGCGTCTTCACCAACCCCCACCTCGACCGCGTCCTCGGTGGCGGCGCTCAGCCGCCCGACGCCACCACCTGATCCGGACCGGCGCCGAGGGACCGGACGTAGCCGAGCACCCGCTGGTACGCCGCCCGGTATTCGCCCCGCAGAGCCGGCGGGGTAGCCGGGTCGGCCAGCGCTGCGGTCAGGTCGACCAGCCGGAGGGCCGGTGCCAGGTCGGTCCAGGTTGGCAGCGCCTCCATCCGGGTCACCGTCCAGCGCCCCGGGGCGGTCTCGGTGAAGGTCGCCCGCGCCATCACACCCTCGCGGTTGTCGTCGATCGGCTCCGCGTGCCGCGCCAGTTCGTTGCCCATGCCGAAGACCACCCACTTGTCGCCGAAGCGCTGGAACGGCTGGACCACGTGGGCGTGGTGGCCCAGGATGAGGTCCACGTCGGGCGAAGAGATCAACTGCTGTGCCCAGGCCCGCTGGTCGGCGTCCGGCAGGTGCTGGTACTCCGTACCCCAGTGCAGGCTGAGCACGACGATGTCGGCGCCGGCGGCGCGCGCCTCGTGGGCGGCGGCGAGGATCTCGGGCGGATCGATCAGGTTGGCCAGCCACGGCTGGCCCGGCGGACGGCTCAACCCGTTGAAGTTCAGGCTGTACGCCAGGTGGGCGATGCGGACGTCGCCGACCTGGTAGATCCGGGGCGTGGCCGCCTCGGCGGCGCTGCGCGCGCTGCCCGTGTGCCCCAGCCCGGCGGCGTCGAGCGCGCGGACCGTCCGAGCCACCCCGTCGGCGCCCTGGTCGAGGGTGTGGTTGGAGGCGGTCGAGCAGCCGTCGAACCCGGCGCCGCGCAGCCCCTCGAGCACCTGCGGGGGCGCGTTGAACGACGGATAGCCGGCGAACGGGCCGGCGGGATCGGCCAGTGGCGTTTCGAGGTGGCACAGCGCCAGGTCGGCGCCACCGACGGCTGGGGCGATCCCGGCGAACATCGGTGCGAAATCCAGGCGGCCGGCCCGGGCGCCGTCCCGACGCGCCTGGTCGGTCACAGCGGGATGGACCAGAACGTCACCCGCGGCGACGAGTCGCACGGTCCGCCGGTTGGCGGCATCCCGGGTCGGCCCGGTGGACGACACCGGGGCGGCGGTCTGCGGGGCAGCCTGTGACACGGTGGCCCCGGCCGGCGCGGAGCTCTCGGCGTCCATCGCCCAGGTGCCGACTGCGGCCACGGCAAGCAGCAACGCTCCCGCCGAGGCGCTGACGAGGACACGGCGACGCGTGGCAGCGGTGGCGAACATCCCCTCACGTTAGGGAACCTCCACCAAGCCCTCGTCCTAAATGGGACGTTTCATCCATTAGGGACAGGGGCCGGTGACCGTCACTCCTCGGCGGGCCGGGCGGCGGCGGCCTTCTTCGGGGCCGCCTTCTTCGCCGGGGCCGCCTTCCTGGCAGTGGTCGCCTTGGCGGTCGTGGTCTTCTTCGCGGCGGTGGACTTGCTGGCAGCGGCCGTCTTCTTGGTGGCCGTGGCCTTCTTCGCCGGAGCCTTCTTCGCCACCGCCTTCTTCTTCGGCGCCGGACCCTTGGCCCGCTTCTCGGCCAGCATTTCCGACGCTTCCTCGATGGTCAGCGCCTCCGGGGTCTGCGCACGCCGCAGCGACGCGTTGAACTCCCCGTCGGTGACGTACGGGCCGAACCGGCCGTCCTTGATCACCAGCGGCTTCTCGGTCAACGGGTCGACGCCCATCTCCCGCAGCGGCGGTGCCGCAGCCCGTCGTCCACGGGCCTTGGGGGCGGCCAGCAGCGCCAGCGCCTCGTCCAGGCCGACAGTGAACATCTGCTCCTCGGACTCCAGCGACCGGAACTCCTCGCCCCGCTTGACGTACGGGCCGTAGCGGCCGTTGTTGGCGAACACCTCGACCCCGTCGGGCGCGACGCCGACCAGCCGGGGCAGGCTGAGCAGCTTGAGCGCGTCCTCGAGGGTCAACGAGTCCGGCGTCTGGGAGCGCAGCAGCGAGGACTTCCGCTCGCCGCTGGACACGTACGGGCCGAACCGGCCGGACTTGAGCACGATCGGCTCGCCGGTGCCCGGGTCGTCGCCGAGCTTGCGCTCGCCGCTGCCACCGAGGAACAGCTCGTGCACCTTCTCCGGGGTCAGCTCATCCGGGGCCAGCCCCTCGGGGATCGGCGCCCGGTCACCCTGGGTGCCACCCTCCTCGCCCTCGGCCGGTGCCGCCGCCTCGCCGCCGGGCAGCTCCCGCTGGAGGTACGGCCCGTACCGGCCCACCCGGACCACGACCTCCCGGCCGTCGTCGTCGGTGAAGAGCGGGATGGAGTTGACGCTGCGCGCGTCGATGTCGCTGAGGTTCTCGGTGACCAGCTTCTTGAGCCCACCGGAGCGAGCGATGCCCTGGTCGCCGGCACCGTTGGCGCCGCCGAAGTAGAACGCGGTGAGAAAGTCGACGGCCGCGTGGTCACCGCCGGCGATCTCGTCCAGCTCGTTCTCCATAGTGGCGGTGAAGTCGTAGTCGATGAGGCGCGGGTAGTGCCGCTCCATCAGGCCGATCACCGCGAAGGCCAGGAAGGTCGGGATCATCGCCTGGCCGCGCTTGGTGACGTACCCCCGGTCCTGGATCGTCTGCATGATCGACGCGTACGTGGACGGACGGCCGATGCCCAGCTCTTCCAGTGCCTTGACCAGCGACGCCTCCGTGTAGCGCGACGGCGGCTGGGTGTGGTGGCCCTGCGCGGCCAGCTCGTCGGCGGTCAGCGGCTGGTCCTTGACCAGGGTGGGCAGGCGGCGCTCGGCGTCCTCGGCCTCAGCGTTCTCGTCGTCGCTGGACTCGACGTACGCGCGCAGGAAGCCCGGGTCGGTGATGGTCTTGCCGGTGGCGCCGAAGTCGGCTTCCTCCTGGGAGGTGGAGACCGCGCGGATGCGCACCGAGACGCTGGAGCCGACGGCGTCGGTCATCTGCGACGCGATGGTGCGCCGCCAGATCAGCTCGTAGAGCTTGAACTCCTCGGCGGACAGCTCCTTGGCCACCTCGCCCGGGGTGCGGAAGTTGTCCCCCGCCGGGCGGATCGCCTCGTGCGCCTCCTGCGCGTTCTTCACCTTGCCGGTGTAGCGGCGCGGCTCCGGTGGCACGCTGCGCTCGCCGTACAGCTCGACGATCTGCCGGCGGGCCGCCGAGATGGCGGTCTCCGACAGGTTCACCGAGTCGGTACGCATATAGGTGATGTAGCCGTTCTCGTACAGGCGCTGCGCCGTGCGCATCGTCTGCTGCGACGACAGGCGCAGCTTGCGGGCCGCCTCCTGCTGGAGCGTGGAGGTGATGAACGGCGCGTACGGGCGGCGGCGGTAGGGCTTCTCCTCGACCCGGGTGACGGTGAACGGCCGTCCCTCGAGCCGGGCCGCCAGCCCACGGGCGCCGCCCTCGTCCAGGTGCACGACGCCGGCCCCGGGCTTCACCCGGCCGGTGGTCGGCTCGAAGTCCTTGCCGGTGGCGATCCGGTCGCCGTTCAGCGCGATCAGGGTGGCGTTGAACGCGCGCGGCCCCTCGCCGGCGTTCGCCACTGCGAGAGTGGCCAGGATGTCCCAGTATTCAGCGGTGCGGAAAGCCATCCGCTGCCGCTCCCGCTCGACCACGATCCGGGTCGCCACGGACTGCACCCGGCCCGCCGAGAGCTTCGGCATGACCTTCTTCCACAGCACCGGGGAGACCTCGTAGCCGTAGAGCCGGTCGAGGATCCGCCGAGCCTCCTGCGCGTCGACCAGATCGCGGTCGATCTCCCGGGGGTTGGCCACCGCCGCCTGGATCGCCGGCTTGGTGATCTCGTGGAAGACCATCCGCTTGACCGGCACCTTCGGCTTGAGCGTCTCCACCAGGTGCCAGGCGATCGCCTCGCCCTCGCGGTCCTCATCAGTCGCCAGGAAGATCTCGTCGACCTCCTTGGCCAGCTTCACCAGCTTGCTGATCTGCTGCTTGCGGTCGGCGGAGACGACGTAGAGCGCGTGGAAGCCGTTGTCCACGTCCACCCCGAGGCGGGCCCACGCCTCGCCCTTGTACTTGGCCGGCACGTCGGCGGCGTTGCGTGGCAGGTCGCGGACGTGACCGAAGCTGGCCTCCACGACGTACCCCGGGCCGAGGTAGCCCGAGATCGTCTTGGCCTTCGCCGGTGACTCGACGATGACCAGACGGGTGGTTCCAGCGTTGCTCGGCACGTCTCTCCCCGACCTCACTCCTGCTCGTGGTCTGCCGGCGCCCGGACAGCGACCGCTCTCGACCCCGCCGTCGCACCGGCGGTCCGGATGTCCAACGTAACGCGCCGTCCGCGTTTCGGGTTTCGCGGGCGGCAATCCGCTCCGGCGCGGCGGTCTGTTCCCGCCCCGCCGCGCTCGGCACTGCCGGACGGCGCCACCGTACACCGTGGGTAGGGCTCGAAGCGGGTCACTGTGACGATGGCGGACCGTCGGCCGAGGTCCGACCCGCCCGTTTTCCGCCCGGATCAACCCGCCGGCTGTCCGGCACCAGACACCCGCTGCCTCCCGCCGAACCGCGTCGATCATGGCCTTGTGGTGGCGTTTTGACCCCGGACGAGCAATACGTCCACCAGCGCACCTTCATGATCGACCCGGGTGCGGGGCTAGGGAAGGGGTGGCCAGGCTTCGGTGGGCGCTGTGCGCGGGGGGTCGCCGACCAGCTCCGCGAGCCGGGCCAGGGGGCGGCGGCCGGTGATCCGGTAAGCCGGGCCGCCATCGGCCGGGCCCAGCAGCGTGCCGGCGAGCCCGACGGCGGCGAGCGCCGTGCCGACCGGGCCCCAGCACTCCTGGTCGTCGGCCCCGAGCCGGAGCAGGAAGCTGTCGGGCGGCTCCGGCGTCCCGGCGGCGGCGAGCCACAGCCGCAGCCGCCGGCCGGTCAGGTGAAAGGTGGCCGGCGGGCGTTTCGTCGGGCCGTGCAGCCAGGCGACCGCGAGCGGCTTCAGGACCCGGGTGTACGAGGTACGGACGGCGTGTCGCGCGTCCCCGGTCGGCTCCCAGCTCGCCGCCAGCCCGCGCAGCGCCAACTCCGCGACCAGCACGTGCACCCGCCAGGCGGCGTCCACGTGCACCGAGAGGCGGGCGGTGCCGCCCATCCGCACCATCTCGCCCGGCCCGGCGAGCAGCCCGGCCAGGTCGGCGACCGTCGGTTCGGCCGCCTCCGCGCCGAAGAAGACCAGCTGGCGCCCCGTGTCGTCGGTCTGCGCCGGCCCGGAGGGCGGCCCGCTCGACCCCTGTCGGGTCGGGCCGCTCCGCCGTCGCGTTGGCTCGGCAGCCGGCGGGTCCGGCTCGGGCGCCGGGAACAGCGCCGGGGGCGGCTGCGCCGCTCCGGTGTCGCCGAGCCCGCTCAGCGACACTCCGGCACCTCGTCGAAGGCTTGTTTCAGCTCCTCGGAGTTGAGCCGGCTGGTGTCCAGCGCGCTGGCGTCGTACTCCTTGTTGAGGGTGTCCACCGCGGCCCGCACGCCGTCGTAGAAGACGGTCGGCTCGCCGGTGCCCAACTTGTCGATGGTGTCCCGGGCCCGGCCGTAGGCGTCCCGCATCTTTCCCAGGGAGCTGCGGAAACCGGCGGAGATGGCCTCGCCGTTGTCCGTCTCCGGGACGCCGGCCTGCTCCACCTTGCGGCGCGCGGTCTCGCTGGCCTGCTCCGCCCCACCGAAGAGCCGCACCAGGTTCTCCTTGGCCTGCGCCGGCGTGGTCTGCGCGGTCATCTGCTCATCCGTGCTGCTGGTCAACTTGCTGATCTCGGAGCGCCACGGGGTGAGCGCACCGCAGACCGTGGCCGCCCAGGCCCGTGGGCTGGGCCCGCCACCGCAGCCGGAGAGGACGACGACGAGCGTGGCCAGGACCACCGTGAGCTTTCCGGCGGCAGACGCCTGGCACGTACGCATGCGTTGCAGCGTACGACCTCCGCCCAGGCGTGGCACCGGTCAGACGGCCCCGGAGGAGGAACGGACGGTCCCCGGCCGGCGTGGCACGCCGACCGGGGACCCGGTGCCGAGGATGGTCAGGCGTTGACCGTCTCCGGCCGGTGGTCCGTGCTGCCCGCACCGGTGTCGGAGTCGTCCATCGCGATGCCCTTGCGCTTGCTGAACACCACCGACGCCACGATGATCAGCGTGGCCACCACCGCGATGGCCACCCGCACGGGGGTGTTCCGGTCGTCGCCGATGCTGAACGCCACCACGGCCGGCGCGATCAGCAGCGAGACCAGGTTCATCACCTTGAGCAGCGGGTTGATGGCCGGGCCGGCGGTGTCCTTGAACGGGTCACCGACGGTGTCGCCGATGACCGTCGCGGAGTGCGCCTCGGAGCCCTTGCCCCCGTACGCGCCGTCCTCCACCAGCTTCTTGGCGTTGTCCCAGGCACCACCGGAGTTGGCCAGGAAGACAGCCATCAGCGTGCCGGCCCCGATCGCCCCGGCCAGGTACGCCGCGAGCGCGCCGGGCCCGAGGCCGAAGCCGACCGCGATCGGCGCCAGGATGGCGAGCAGGCCCGGGGTCATCAGCTCGCGCTGTGCGTCCCGGGTGCAGATGTCCACGACCTTGCCGTACTCCGGGCGCTGCGTGCGGTCCATGATGCCGGGCAGCTCACGGAACTGCCGGCGAACCTCCATCACGACGGCACCCGCCGAGCGGGACACCGCGTTGATGGCCAGCCCGGAGAAGAGGAACACCACCGCCGCACCGATGATCAGGCCGACCAGGTTGCGCGGGTTGGCCACGTTCAGCGAGTTGAGGATCTCCGTCCCGACGTCGCCCACACCAGCGTCCGCGTACGCGCTGCGCAGCGAGTCGGTGTACGAGCCGAACAGCGCGGTCGCGGCGAGCACCGCGGTGGCGATCGCGATGCCCTTGGTGATCGCCTTGGTGGTGTTGCCGACCGCGTCCAGCTCGGTCAGTGTGCGAGCGCCGTGCTCGTCGATGTCACCGGACATCTCGGCGATGCCCTGGGCGTTGTCGGAGATCGGCCCGAAGGTGTCCATCGCGACGATCACGCCGACCGTGGTGAGCAGGCCGGTACCGGCCAGCGCCACCGCGAACAGCGACAGCGTGATGGAACTGCCGCCGAGCAGGAACGCGCCGAAGACGCCGGCCCCGATCAGCAGTGCCGAGTAGACCGCGGACTCCAGGCCGATGCTGATGCCGGCCAGGATCACGGTGGCCGCACCGGTCTGCGAGCTCTTGCCGATGTCCTGCACCGGGCGCCGGTTGGTCTCGGTGAAGTAGCCGGTCAGTGCCTGGATCGCGGCGGCCAGCACGATGCCGATCACCACCGCGCCGATGGCCACCAGCCGCGGGTTGCGGTCGACGTCGGTGAGCCCACCCTCGAACTCGGCGAAGGTCGCCGGCAGGTAGGCGTAGGCGGCGATCGCCACCAGCACCGCGGAGAGCACCGCCGAGATGTAGAAGGCCCGGTTGATCGCGGTCAGGGCGTTGCGGTCGGACGAGCGCAGCCGGGTGATGAAGACGCCGAAGATCGCGACCAGCACGCCGATGGTGGAGATGATCAGCGGGAAGACCAGGCCGTCCTCGCCGAACGCGGCGCGACCGAGGATCAGGGCGGCGACCAGCGTGACCGCGTACGACTCGAACAGGTCGGCGGCCATGCCGGCGCAGTCACCGACGTTGTCGCCCACGTTGTCGGCGATGGTGGCGGCGTTGCGCGGGTCGTCCTCCGGGATGCCCTGCTCGACCTTGCCGACCAGGTCGGCGCCGACGTCAGCGGCCTTGGTGAAGATGCCGCCGCCGACCCGCATGAACATGGCGAGCAGCGCGGCGCCGAAGCCGAAGCCCTCCAGCACGGTCGGCGCGTCGCCCCGGTAGACCAGGACGACAAGCGCGGCGCCGAACAGGCCGAGGCCGACGGTGAGGAAGCCCACCACGCCACCGGTGCGGAAGGCGATCTTCATGGCGGCCTCGCGGCCACCCTGTCGCTCCCGGGCGGCGGCGGCCACGCGCAGGTTGGCGCGGGTGGCCAGCCACATGCCGGCACCACCGATGGACGCGCTGAACAGGGCGCCCACCACGAAGAAGAGCGAGCGGCCGAACTTCACAGCGGTCTCGCTGCCGTCGGTGTCGTGCACCGGCAGCAGGAAGAGCAGCACCACGGCGATGACAACGAAGATCGCCAGAGTGCGGAATTGGCGGAGCAGGTAGGCAGAGGCGCCCT
The DNA here is from genome assembly GCF_900091455.1 of Micromonospora coriariae. Classification (NCBI taxonomy): domain Bacteria; kingdom Bacillati; phylum Actinomycetota; class Actinomycetes; order Micromonosporales; family Micromonosporaceae; genus Micromonospora; species Micromonospora coriariae. The sequence goes on from NZ_LT607412.1 coordinate 2,265,524, forward strand.
CCTGGACCGCCCCCGAGATCTCCTGCATGTTGGTGGTGCCCTTGCCGGCTGCCAGCACCGCCTTTGTCAGGGCGGCGGCGAAGACGAGCGCCACCAGCGCGATTACCGCAGCGATGACGACGTACGTGACATTGCTTCCGGTAAGGGAAAGCCCGCCGCCGTCGGCGGCCAAGGTCTCGGACATCTGTGTCCTCCTGTTACCGAACACTCGCGCCGGTGAGTGGAGACGCACCGACCGGCGCCTGAACGCGGACTCGCAAGCGCGCGCCAACCCACCCCAGCGGACCAGCGATGACCACCCATTCCCGCTGGCTGCGGGATGGATCACTTGCTGACAACCCGGGTACTGTAGCCCTCCGGAGTGTTGGAGGTCACACCGAGGTGGCACCGTGTCTCGATGATCTTCGTCGCTGTGTTATGAAACGAAATCTGATATAGGGCCCGGTCCATGACAAGGAGGCCGCACCCCGGCGGGGATACGGCCTGCGGAAAGAACAGAACGAACGGGTCAGCGGCCGACCGGCCACACCATCCGCACCTCGGTGCCGACGCCCTCGTCGACCGGACGCACCTGAAGGTCCTCGACGAAGCCGGCGAGCAGGGCGAAACCGACCCCGGTGGTCAGCGCCTCATCGGTGAGCGACTCGTTGGCCAGCTCGTCCGGCGGCAGCGCGGCCAGCCCGATGCCGGCCTCGATCGGCGCCCGGTCCACCACCCGCACCGCGTACGACCCCGCGTCGGACATCTCCACCAGCACCGGGTCGGCCAGGCCGTACTGGCGGTGCAGGGCCACCGCCCGGGTACACGCCTCGCCGATGGCCAGGCGCACCTCGTCCAGCAGATCCTCACGGACCCCCGCGCGCCGGGCGACGGCGACGCCGACCAGCCGGGCGGTACGCACGTGCACCGGCGCCGGGGAGAAGGAGAGCTTGACTGTCGCCATCACGCGCCGGCACCGGTCGGTTCCGCGCCGACCGCCGCGTCGACCGTGGGGTGCAGCGGGAACACCTGGTCCAGCGCGGTGATCCGGAAGATCTTGAGCAGTGGCTCCTTGTCGCAGACCAGGGCGAACGAGCCACCGGCCGTGCGGAGCCGCTTGAGCGCGCCGACCAGCACGCCCAGCCCGGTGGAGTCGAGGAAGTCCACCCGGCCGAGGTCGACCACCACGTGCCGGGCGCCGCTGTCGATCAGTTCGAGGAGCCGTTCGCGGAGCCGGGGCGCGGTGTAGACGTCCACCTCACCGCCGACCTCGAGCACCGTGTGCTCGCCCACGGTGCGGGTCGCCAGCGACAGCTCCATCGGTCCTCCTCGCCAGAGCCGTAAACTCTCCTGGGCATCTAACCACTACCGCTGGGCCACCCTGCGGTCGCCAACGGAAGCTCCCCCTTACCCCCCGGCCCGACTTTTCATCTCCGAACACCAGTGCGAGAGTGCAGGGCGTGTCGTCCGCAGCCACCGTATCCGCAGATCCCGGCCCCGAGCCATCGCCGGTCGACCTGCTGCGCCGGCTGCGCGCCCGGAGCGCCGGCGACCCGGTCACCCACGTCGAAAGGGTGCCGGCCCGCGCCGGGGTGCCCGCACCGTGGCCGTCGTGGGCACCCGCGGAGCTGCGCGAGGCGTTCGCCCGCCGCGGCGTGGTCGCGCCCTGGCGGCACCAGGCCGAGGCGGCCACCCTGGCGTACGACGGCGGCCACGTCGTGGTCGCCACCGGCACCGCGTCCGGCAAGTCCCTGGCGTACCAGCTTCCGTCGCTGGCCACGCTGCTCGCCGACCCCCGGGCCACCGTGCTCTACCTGGCGCCCACCAAGGCGCTCGCCGCCGACCAGCTGCGGGCCGTGGCCGGGCTGGAGCTGGAGGGGGTACGCCCGGCCTGCTACGACGGGGACACTCCGCGCGCCGAGCGGGAGTGGATCCGCCGGCACTCCCGGTTCGTGCTGACCAACCCGGACATGCTGCACCACGGCATCCTCCCCGGGCACGCCCAGTGGTCGGGCTTCCTGCGCCGGCTGGCGTACGTGGTGATCGACGAGTGCCACACCTACCGGGGGGTGTTCGGCTCACACGTCGCGCACGTGCTGCGCCGGCTACGCCGGCAGTGCGCCCGGTTCGGGGCCACCCCGGTGTTCGTGCTCGCCTCGGCGACCTCCGGTGACCCGGCGACCGCGGCCGGACGGCTGACCGGCCTGCCGGTGACGGCGGTCACCGAGGACGCCTCGCCGCGCGGCGGGGTGACCTTCGCGCTCTGGGAGCCGCCGCTGCTGCCACCCGAATCGTCAGCGGCCTCCTCCCCGGCGCCCGCCCAGGCGGCGGGCGGGCACGACGACGTGCCGGACCTCATCCAGGTCCGCCGATCGGCGCTGCGGGAGACCGCGGACCTGCTCGCCGACACGGTCGCCGAGGGGGTACGCACGCTCGCGTTCGTCCGGTCCCGCAAGGGCGCCGAGGTGGTGGCGGCCAGCGCGCGCCGGGCGTTGGACGAGGCGGTGCCGGGGCTCGGCAAGCGGGTGGCCGCCTACCGGGGCGGCTACCTGCGTGAGGAGCGGCGTGAGCTGGAGCGGGCGCTGCTGCACGGTGACCTGCTCGGCCTGGCCTCCACCAACGCGCTCGAACTGGGCGTGGACCTGATCGGCCTGGACGCGGTGCTGATCTGCGGATATCCCGGCACCCGGGCGTCGCTCTGGCAGCAGGCGGGCCGCGCCGGGCGCTCCGGACAGGAGGCCCTCGCCGTGCTGGTGGCCCGGGACGATCCGCTGGACACCTATCTGGTCCACCACCCGGAGGCGATCTTCGGGGCGCCGGTCGAGGCGACGGTGCTCGACCCGGCCAACCCGTACGTGCTGGCCCCGCAGCTCGCCTGCGCCGCGGCCGAGGCCCCGCTGACCCCGGCCGACCTGACGCTCTTCGGTGACGGGGCGAAGGAGGCGATCGACGAGCTGGTGGCGGCCGGGGCGCTGCGGCAGCGGCCCACCGGCTGGTACTGGCGGCACCGGGAGCGCCCCGAGGTGGACCTGCGCGGCGAGGGCGGCGCCCCGGTCTGCGTGGTGGAGTCGGCCACCGGCCGCCTGCTGGGCACGGTCGACGGCGGCTCCTCGCACTTCCTGCTCCACCCCGGCGCGGTCTACCTGCACCAGGGCGTCTCGTACGTGGTGGACGAGCTCGACCTCGCCGACGGCTGCGCGCTGGTGCACACCGAGGAGCCGGACTGGTCCACCCACGCCCGGGACGTCACCGACCTGTCCGTGGTGTCGGTGCGCTCCTACGTGGACGCCGGGCCGGTCGGCATGTTCCTCGGCGAGGTGGATGTGACCAGCCAGGTGGTGTCGTACCAGCGACGCCGGATCGCCACCGGCGAGGTGATCGACACCCGGCCGCTCGACCTGCCCACCCGGGAGCTGCGCACGGTGGCGGTCTGGTTCACCCTGTCGCCGCAGTCACTGGCCGCAGCCGGTGTGCAGGCCCCGGACGTGCCGGGTGCGCTGCACGCGGCCGAGCACGCCGCGATCGGCCTGCTGCCGCTGATGGCCACCTGCGACCGGTGGGACATCGGCGGGCTCTCCACGGCGGTGCACCCCGACACCGAGGCACCGACCGTCTTCGTCTACGACGGGCACCCGGGCGGCGCGGGCTTCGCCGAGCGGGCGTACGGGACGGCTTCGGCGTGGCTGCGGGCCACCCGGGACGCGATCGCGGAGTGCGGCTGCGAGACGGGCTGCCCGTCCTGCGTGCAGTCCCCGAAGTGCGGCAACGGCAACAGCCCGCTCTCCAAGCCGGACGCGATCCGGGTGCTCGACGTGGTGCTGGCGAATCTGCCCTCCTGAGCCACCTTGCATGATCCCGAGCGGAACGGGGCACAATGATGGGAGCGCTTCCATCGATGTCTGACTTTCCCCCCGTCCGTGCCCAAGGAGGAGCCGTGGCCGACACCATCGCCGAGACCGTCGACCTGCTCTACACCATTGACCAGGAGAGACTCACCCTCGACCAGCAGATCGCGCTCGGATCCGCGCTGGCCGCGCTGGCCCAGGCGGAACGGCTGGAGCAGATCAACGAGCGGCTGCAGGGCATCCACCAGGTCCTCAACGGCTGGGCCCTGCGCGTCACAGTCGACGGCCGCTGACCTCCGGGACGCGGGCCGGCGGCGGTCGCCGTGCTGTGCGAGACTCCGGCGCACAATCCCCCTGAGGAGACCAGATGCAGCTCGACAACTTGCAGACCCTGCAGCAGTTCCACATCCGCCAGCGGCTGCGGATGATGGTCAACCAGTACGAGGTCCGGGCGGTCGCGCCGGACGGCACCGAGGGTGAACTGCTGGCCTTCGCACAGCAGAAGCGGCTCGCCTTCAAGGAGCAGGTGACGATCTACACCGACGACTCCAAGCAGCAGCCCCTGCTCGGCTTCAAGGCCCGCCAGCGCATCGACCTGGGCGCCACGTACGACGTGACCGACGCGGCCGGCATCCCGATCGGCCTGTTCCGCAAGGACTTCGCCCAGTCGCTGCTCCGCTCCACCTGGCACGTCGAGCAGGCCGGGCTGCCGCAGGTGACGGGCCAGGAGCGCAGCATGCCGGTCGCGCTGCTGCGCCGGTTCGTCGACTCGCTGTCCTGGCTGCCGTACCACTTCGACTTCACCGCCGGAGGCCAGCCCGTCTTCTCGGTCGTGAAGAAGTGGGGCCTGCGCGACAAGTACATCGTCGAGGTGCAGAACCCGCAGATCGACCGCCGCCTGGTCATCGCCATGGCCGTCGCTCTCGACGCGCTCCAGGCCCGCTGACGCACCCCGGCTCACCGAGCCACCCACCTTTCACCCGCTGGCCGGGACACGGGCCCATCGGTCCACGTCCCGGCCAGTTGGCTGTCGGGCTCCCGGCCGGCGGGTGCCGGCGGCCGGCTGCGTTGGCGGCCGAGTGCGGGGCGGCCGACTGCCTGGCGGCTCCTTTGGACCTGATGTCGTATACGCATCGCGGCTGATGTCGTCACCGGCTCAGCTCCACAGTGTCTTTCCGGCCACGCTCGCCGGAGCCCAGTCCGGTGCGTGGTCCGACCGCCGGTCGAGTCCTGGCCGTGGTCGATAGGGCCGAGGCCGCATACGATCAGCCGCGTACCGGGCCGGCGCGGGCCATCGACGCCACGACCCGGGTCAGACCAGGCAGTGGCGTGATCGCCACCTCGACGGTCACCAGCACATCCAGCCCGTCGGACCGACAGTCGACCAGCCGGCCACCGTTGCGCCCGGCGATGTCCGCGGCGGACGCGCACGCCGCCGCGTCGCCGTCGAGCACCCTGGCCGCCCCCGCCAGCGCACCCAGGTCGGCCGCCACCGCCGCCCGTTGCGCCGCCATTCCGGCCGCGGCGACGGCGGCGCCGAACGTCCCCACCAGCACGAAGACCAGACCCATCGCGAGCAGGAGCACGGTTGCTCCACCTCGCTCAGAGTCCGTCCGCTCGGCGTCGGGCCTCTCCCCGTGCGGCCACTCGGTCTCTGGTGGTTCGGGGTGCGGCCGCTCGAGGTGCGGCCGGTCATGGCGGAGGTGCGCCTGGCCCGGCCTGGTCTGGTGCTCGGGCATCCCTGGGCACCGGTTCATCGGCTGCCCTCGGTGGCCCCGGGTTCCACGGCCGCGACGGCGGTGGCGACCACGGTGATCCGCGGGAGGCGACCGCCCAACGCGCGTACCGGCGCTCGGACCGTCGCCTGCGCCCGGTCACCGTCGATCGACACCGACACCTCCGCTCCCGGTGGCGCCGCACGCAGACCGTCGGCGCTGCCGTCCGCGCCCCGGGCGGCGGCAAGCGCCGCCTCCCGGGCCGCGTGCAGGCAGCTCGCCCGGGTGCTGACCGCGTTGACCGCGGTCAGGCCGGTGAGCAGGAGCAGGAGCAGCGCCGGCAGGCCGGCCGCCAGTTCGGCGGTGAACGACCCCCGGTCCCCACCGACTACCCGGTCGACGACACGGGATTCCCGTCGGCCGCCGGCCGTCCACCCGGTGGTGCCGGACCGCCGACAGCGGCCGGTCCGCCGGCGCCCGATCACTTGAGCGCCCGGTCGATCACGGCGGTCAACGCCGACTGGACGTTGCCGGAGGTCAACACCTTCAACAGGATCCCCGCGAAGGCGACGGCGGCGAGGGTGCCGACGGCGTACTCGGCGGTGTTCATCCCGGCGTCGCCGCGCAGGCGGGCGATGAGTTTGCGCATGCTGTTCCTTTCTCGATGGGTCAGAGCACGTCGCCGAGAACGGCGACGATCACCGGCACCAGGCCGGCGAGAATGAACGCCGGTAGGAAGCAGAGCCCCAGCGGCAGAACGATGAGCACGCCAGCCCGGCGGGCCGACGCCTCGGCGGCGGTGGCCCGGTCGGCGCGCAGGTCGTCGGCGAGCCGGGTCAGCGCACCGGCCAGGGCGGCCCCGCTGTTGGCCGAGCGGAACGCGGCCGCGGTCAACCGCTCCCCGCCCGGCACCCCGTCCAGCGCGGACCACGCCTCGGCCGGTCCGCCGCCGAGCAGCAGGGTGCGGCCGACCCGGGCCAGCCGGCTGGCGAGCGGGCCGTCCAATGCCTCGGCGACGGCAAGCACGGAGCGGTCCACCGGAGCGCCGGCCCGCATCGCCGCCGCGAGCAGGTCGGCGGCGAGGGGCAGATCCGCGGCCTCTCGAAGCCGCCTCTTGCGGGCGGCCGGCGATTCGATTCGCCGCAGCAGCAGGTCCAGGAGGAACGCGGTCGGGACCGCGCCGAGCAGCCCGAACCAGCCTCCGACGACCACGGCCACGGCGAGCCCGCCCAGACCTGCGGCGAGCCGGATCGCGTCCGGCCGTCGGTGGCCGTCCGTTGCGTCCACTCCCGGGCTGACCGACGAGCCGGTCCGCCCTGTCCAGTTGGAGCCCGCCACCGTCCGGGACATCAGCCGGCCCGCCCTGGCGTCGCGCCCAGTCGTTCGGCCCAGAGCAGGCCGATGACCTGCAGGACGACCGCGAGGACAGCACAGACCCCGCCGACCGTGCTGTGCAGGAGCACCGCCACGGGATCCACGCCGATCCCGTAACCGAGCCCGATGCCGCCGATCGGCAGGGCCGCGAGCAACCAGGCCGTGGCCCGCGCACCGGCCGCCTGTGCCGCAGCGGCGGACAGCCCTCGGTCGGTCGCCCGGGCGTCCGCCTCGATCCGCTCGACGAGTTCCGCCAGCGGCGCGCCGGTCCGGTCCGCCAGCCGCACCGCCGCCGAGGTCAGCTGGGCAAGTCGGTCCAGGCCGTCCGGTCCACTGACGGTGGGGATCTCGATGGCCGGCGGAACGGGCAGGCCCGCCCTGAGATCCGCCGCGAGACCGCAGAGCTGGTCCAACCCGCGCCGCCGGATCCGCTCAGCGTGCCGGTTCGCCCGCCAGCGCAGCAGAGCGCGCATGGCCAGGGTGCCGTAGCCGCCCACCGCGACCGCGGCCACCGGACCGGCGACGGCGGCACCGACGCCGGCCCCGACCAGGCCGACCAGCAGCAGGCGTACCGACGATCGCGGGGCGCGCACCGAGGAGTCTGTGGCTCGCGCTCCGCGAGGCCCACCGGCGGTCGGGATCATCGGATCGACCGCTCCGTTTCCGCCGCTGTCGACGTCCCCGCGGCCGTCGGCCGTCGCCACGCCTGACGCATCAGCCCGGTCCAGCACGTCCGCTTCGATCACGCGCGCGGAGACAGGCATGGCTGCCCGCCGTTCGGCGTCCGGGGCGATGGCCACCGGCCCTGCGGTGCCAGCCGGGCCACGGGGGTCGCGCCGAGTCGGCGGACGTGCCGGACCTGCGGGTCGCGTGGACCCGACTGACCCGCCCGCCACTCTGGGCCAGGGCTGGCCGACGTTGACGCCCCTGGTGGACCACCCGACCAGCGTCCGCCCGCCGCCGAAGCTCGGGGCCACGGGCGGCTGGTGGCCCGAGGAAGGCAGACTGCCGAGCCCATCGGGCGGAGCGTCCAGCCCGCGACCGAGCCCTCTGATCCATTCCACAAGCGCCTCATCCGGATCAGCACCGACGTTCTCAGCTACCTTTGGCGCCAGCACCCGACGGCGGCGGGCCCGGATGCTCCGCACGGGCCAGGCCACCAGGACTGCGGCCGCCAGCAGCAGCGCCGCCACCAGCAGCGCCCCGCCGGTCATGCCGGGCCTGCCGATCCCGGCCACGGCTCGCTGAGGATCGGCGGCACCGCCACGCCACGGTCTCGCAGCAGCGCGCCCAGCGCACGGGCGGCGAGCCCGAGCCCACGACCGCGGACCCAGGCGGGCACCACGGACACCACCCGGTCGGGCCCCTCAGGGAGCAGCAGGCAGATCGACTCCAGAACGCGGCCGCGCTCACCACGTCGTACCTGAAGCAGCACCTGCAACGCGGCGGCCACCTGGGCGTGCAGCGCGGCGCGGGGCAGCCCACCCAGCATGCCGAGCGCCTCGAGTCGGGCCGGCACGTCGGACGGGGTGTTGGCGTGGAGCGTGCCCGCGCCTCCGTCGTGGCCGGTGTTCAGCGCGGCCAGCAGGTCGACCACCTCACCGCCCCGGCACTCCCCGACCACCAGCCGGTCCGGGCGCATCCGCAACGCCTGCCGGACCAGGTCGCCGAGGCTGACCACGCCCGTTCCCTCGACATTGGCGGTACGCGCCTGGAGGCCCACCACGTGCGGATGCCCCGGGTGCAGCTCGGCGGCGTCCTCCACCAGCACGATCCGCTCGGTCGCCGGGACCAACCCGAGCAGCGTGTTGAGCAGCGTCGTCTTGCCCGACCCGGTGCCGCCGGTGACCAGGTACGCCAGCCGGGCCGCGACGACGGCGGCGAGCAGTGGTGCCACCGGTCGCGGCACGGTCCCCTGGCGCACCAACTCGTCGAGGGTGAACGGTCGGTGCCGGAAGGTCCGCAGGGACAGGTAGGGGCCCTCGGTCGCCACCGGAGGCAGCACGGCGTGCAGCCGGGTGCCGTCGGGGAGCCGCGCGTCCGCGTACGGGGAGCCGTCGTCGAGCCGCCGCCCGGCGCTGGCGATCAGTCGCTGCGCCAGCCGGCGGACATCCTCCACCGAGCCCACCGGCACGGCGACCTGGTGCAACCCCGAACCTCGGTCGACCCAGACCCGGGTGCCATTGACCAGTACGTCGGTCACCTCCGGGTCGGCCAACAGCGACGCCAGTGGCCCGGCGCCGACGAGGTCGTCGTGGACCCGGTCGGCGATCCGCAGCACGGCGGTGTCACCGAGCACCGCGGTGGTGGGCTCGGCCCGAACCGCCGAGACGATCGCCGCCGGGGTGACCGGGGTGGTGTCGGCGGCGATCCGTTGCCGCACCCGGGCGGCGAGTGTGCGCTCCTCCGGCCGGCCGGTCATGCCGCACCCGTCGCGGGCACGCCGGTGAGGTCGGCGACGATCCGCTGGCAGAGCGTGGCCAACGGTCCCTTGCCGGCGGCGGCCGGCGCCTCGCCCCGTTCCAGGCCGCGGCAGAGCCCCGGCTCGGGCCGCAGCGTGCCGGCGAGGGGAAGACCGAGTGCACGCGCCACCTCGGTCGCCCGTAGGTGGCCGGGTGCGGGGCCGCGCACCACCACCGAGAGCGCGGCGCAGTGCGGGGCGGCGGCGGCCACCACCCGCGCGGCGGCCGCCGTGGCACGCAACTCGGCCGGGACGACGACGAACGCCTGATCGGCCGCCTGCAAGGCGATCACGGCGGCGTCGTCCAACTGCCGAGGGAGGTCGACGACCACGAAGTCCCGACCGCGCCGAGCGGCGTCGACGGTGGCGGCCATCGCCGCCGCGGGCAGGGCCAGCAGGTCGCCGCGGTCCCACGAGAGCACCACCAGGTCGCCCCGGCTGGGCAGCGCCCGGACCAGCGCGGGGGCGTCGACCCGCCCGTCCGCTCCGGTGAGCGACGGCCAGCGCATCCCGTCCAGTTGCTCCCAGCCCAGGACGAGGTCGAGGCCACCCCCGAGCGGATCGGCGTCGACGAGCAGGGTGCGCAGCCGCGCCCGGGCGGCGGTGACGGCGAGCCCGCCGGCGAGCACGCTCGCCCCGGCGCCGCCCCGGCCACCGAGCAGCGCGACGATCCGGGCGCCGGAGCCGTCCGGCCGGTCCGGGCCCTGCTCGGCGAACCGATCCACAAGCCACGGCTCCGCGGCGGGCAGCGTGGCGACGTGCTCGGCACCGATCAGCTCGGCGATCTGCCAACCGGGGTCGAGCTGGCCGGTCCGGCCGACCAGCACCAGCCCGGGTCGCTGCGGCAGCCGGGCCCGCAGGCACGGCTGCGCCTGATCGGCGCCGAGCAGTACCAGCGGTGCGGGAAGCCAGCGGGTGCGGGCGGCGGCCGGGTCGGCGGCGAGCTCCACCTCGGTGCCGCCGGCGGCAGCGAGCCGGAGCAGGTCGTCGAGCAGGTCGCCGTCCTCCGTGACGACCAGCGGTAGCCGGCGGATCGGCGGTACGGAGGTACGGGGTGGCATCGCGGCCTCCAGCGGTCGGGCTCGGTTGTGCAGCCGACCCTGCTCGGAATCCGCCCCACAAACCGCCCCGGCCAAGCTGCCTGTGGACAACACCGCGGGCTGTGGACAACGCCCCGGCGAGACAGTTGATCTGCTACGTGCGCGGCCTGCCCGACCGACGCTCCGCGACTCTCACCACGGCTTGCGTCGTGTGCGCGCGAGGATCGCCGCACGGCGGGGCGGCCGGCGGGGCCGGTGGGTGACACGCCCGCCCGGCTGCACGGATGGGCCGCTCCGGTGTCTCAGGCTTGGGCGGTGACAGAACCCGTTCGCGAACCAGCGAGATCAGTGGCCTTCGGCCTGGAGCGCACACCCGTGCGGCTCGTCGCCTTCAGTGATGCGGTCTTCGCGATTTCCATCACCCTGCTGGTACTGGAGATCCATTCACCGACGGACACCCGGCACCTGGCCCAAGGGCTCGCTGCCTTGTGGCCGTCCTATCTGGCCTACGCCCTCACCTTTCTTCTCATCGGGCAGGTGTGGGCCAACCACCACGTCATGTTCGACCACCTCCGCGCCGTCGACCGGGTGGTCCTGTTGCTCAACACGCTGCTGCTGATGACCATCGCGTTCCTACCGTTCGCCGCGTCCGTGCTGGCCGCCGCGTTCCGCGACGGACATGGGCAACGGGCCGCCGTGGTGTTCTACGGGATCGCGCTCGGAGTGGCAGCTTCGCTGTTCAACGGGATCTGGGCGTACGCGCGCCGTGATCGCCGGCTGCTGGGCACCGTGGATCCGGCCGGTGCGAGAGCCATCAGCAGGCGGTTCCGGATCGCGCCCTTCTGGATCGCCGCCGGAGTTGTGCTGGGCGCCCTGGTCCCCGTCCTCGGCGTCGCCGTGATCACCGCGTTGATCCCCTTCTACTGGCTGCCGATCGCGGGTGAGATCGCCCGGCCGAAGCGCCGGCGCGGCGCCCGCGGTCGGGAGTGACCCGTCGGAGGGGAGCGGCGCTGTTCGTCCGGAGACTTTGCGGCTGGGTCGTCACCTCGGATCATCGGCCGGCAGCGGTCGCGTCGTCTGTTCTCATCTCGGCACGTTGCCGTCGATCACCGCTGCTTCGTCACGCCTCCACAACCGGTACCCCACGATCACATTGCCGACGCCGAGCAGTGCCAGGACGCCAACGGTCAGCCAGAACCCGACGGCCGGTACGGCGGTCATGGCCTCGTCGAAGGGTGGCGGATCGAAGCGACGCAGTACGCCCCGCAGGCCGAGGGCAAGCGCCACCGCCGCGACGAACGCCGCTACCGCCGAGACGACCAGGCGGGAACTGACACTGGCCAGGATCCGGGCAAGCACGCCGGCCGCGACACCCAGCGCGGCGACCATGAAGAGCGGTTGCGCCGGCAGGTAGATGGGCTCTTCGGGACCGATCTGCGGCGCCTCGTTCGGCACCTCCTGCATGACGTACTGACCAAGGTTGCCATCCCAGAGCAGCGTCTCCAGGTGAACCTGAGGCCCGCCACCGACGGTCAGTCCCCAACCAGTCCAGGTCACCGCCACACGCCACTCCTCGGCCTCGCCCTTCAGCTCCGCGAACGGCAGAGCGAACAGGAGAGCGACAGCAGCGAACGCCACCGGACTCAGATTCGTTCGGATCCAGTCCATGGCCATCTCCTCGACTGATCGACAAGCCGCCGAAACGCCCTCTCAGGACGGCCTGGACGGACCGGAAGACGACCTCTGACAGTGGGGCGCGCTCCCAGTACAAAGGGACGACCCCCGTCGGGGGGAGCCGGGCACACCTCGTCAGCCCGTACCGAGCGGTGCCAACGGGTGCGGTCGAGCAGCTGACGCTAGGCGTCCTCTGCTGTCTCCTGCCCGTCTGAATCAAAGGGCTCGCTGCCTCATCGCTGCCTCCGCCCTCGGCCTGGTCGTCGCCCTAGCCCTGAACCTACGGGTTGCCGGTGAGGCGGTTGCGGATGGTCCGGTAGGCAGGTTGCCAGCCCTCGCCGAGCGCTGTACTTACACGCAGTAGGGCCATGGGTATATGGCACCTACTCGTGCCACCACACCGCAAGGAGATGAGCCGCACCTGCTCGACGGGCTCTCCAAGTCAAGCACTGATCGAGCTTGCCCACCTGCGCTCGCAGGTCGCGGGCGGCGGGAGCCGACAGCATGGCGTTCTCCAAACTCCTGCGTCCGAAGTCGGTCGGGCCGCAACAGTCGCATCCGTCGTAGAACTCTCCCACATCTCCGACAAGTGCAATGCGGTCCAACGTTCTTAGGGGTTCTCGAACGAAGCGGCCCCATCGCTCCCAAGCAGCTTGCACGTCTCCTGGGCAGAGCCGGCTTCGCTCCAAGCGCGAGATCTCTGCGACCGTGCCGCTGGAAAGGCCAGGAATCCTGGAAGTCGTCTTCGACGCCCGCGCCCTGACACGCTCGCGACGAAGGCTGTTGGGCCGCCTACGCGGCATGGCCCCTTAGATCGATCATCCCGCCATGATGATCGACCGCGAGCGCCGCCGCAACGGTCAGAAGCTGCGATGCAACCAGCCGGCCTTCTAGGCGGCACACAGTTTAGGAATCCTCGGCGTTGCAAGCCAAGCACCCTCGCCACCTGCCGCTACCGCTGGCCAGACAGGCTGCCGGCCGTCAGGCGTTGACCGTGGTTACCCGTCGGTGACCGCGAGATCGGGCACGCAACGGGCACGACGCCACCACCTCGCCCGCTGTTGGCTGCACGACACCCCGTTCGTCACGGAACCGGGCCACATCGCAGGAGGACGTACGATTCGTGAATGGACATCCGAGTGCAGCGATCTGAGCCCGATGACCCCTGGAGCTCGCGTACGTGGCCTGTCCGCGTATCCGGGCGAGACGAAATCGGAACGGTGATCCAGACCGGGGCTGTGGGAAATCCGGTCCTCGGCCTATCAGGTCATCTTGTCTACTTCGAAAGCACGGGAGAGTGCGTCTGGTACCTGGCGAAGCGTGTGACGCGGGTCCGGGCGGAGCCGTAGACGGGTTGTTGTCCTGACTCTCGCCGTGTTCGGGCAGTTCTATCCCACTGGGCGGCGCAACGCAGTGCGCCCGCTACCCGGGCACGCCCAAGCGGCGTAGGCTGCCCCTGGATCTTCTTGGGGAGGGCGTGGCGTGCCATCAGATGTAGTCCTTGATGCCGTCGCGAGGCTGGCCTCGCGCGACATGACTCGAACCGAGGCTGACCTACAGGCCGACATCTACCTCCTCCTTACAGCGGGAAGTCTGGCGCTAAATGCCGCACAGGTGGCTCGTTTGGAAGTACCTACCGGAGACGGCACACGTCGCCGCCTCGACGTAGAGGTGGGGCATTGCGTTATTGAAGTCAAGAAGGATCTGCGTAATGCCAATATATGCCGAGACGCGGAGACGCAACTAGAGGGTTACGTTGCCATTCAGAGCCAGCGTCTGGGAACGCGATACGTCGGCATCTTGACCGACGGCACGGATTGGCATCTATACCACCTGACACCTGGCGGACTTACGCAGGTCGCGACCTTGACGGTAAGTAGCGCTACCGTTGATTGTGAAAAGCTCTTGGTCTGGCTAGAGGCGATCCTGGCAACTCATGAGGCCGTCAAGCCCACACCTGAGGCTATCCGGCGTCGACTCGGCGCTTCCTCTCCGGCACACCTCCTCGACCACGCTTCGTTGGCTACACTATATGACCAGGCTTCATCAATCCCCGAAGTCGAATTGAAGCGGCAGCTTTGGTCCAAGCTGCTTCGAACCGCCTTCGGTAAAGCATTCACTGACGACCAGAAGCTGTTCGTTGACCACACCCTGCTCGTGCTAACGGCCGAGATAATCGCCCATGCTGTTGTTGGCTTTGACGTCTCAGCTACAGGCGAACTTACACCAGCGTCTCTTGCTCAAGGCGTGGTCTTCTCGGGCGCCCAAATCCACGGGGCAGTCGAGGCAGATTTCTTCGACTGGGTCCTGCACGTCGAGGGCGGACCTGAGTTTGTACGACAGTTGGCCGATCGGGTCGCGCGTTTCGACTGGGGCCAGGTCGAGCATGACGTCCTGAAGGTCCTCTATGAAGAGGTGATCCCTCAGGAGGACCGCGCCAGCTTAGGCGAGTACTACACACCGGATTGGCTGGCAGATCGAATCGTGGCGTCTGCCGTCACCGATCCGCTCAACCAGCGTGTACTGGACCCATCCTGCGGCTCAGGAACCTTTCTGTTTCACGCAGTCAAAGCTTATCTCACGGCTTGCGACGACGCTGCTGTAGCAAATTCGAAAGCCGTTGCAGGCGTTGCGCAGATGGTTTATGGGATCGATATCCACCCTGTAGCAGTCACCTTGGCGCGCGTCACGTTCCTGCTGGCAATCGGAAGCAAGCGTCTCGCCGACCCCGACCGCGGGCCGCTGTCAATCCCGGTGTACCTCGGGGACTCGGTTCAGTGGGAGCAGAGGCGAGACCTCCTAGGCGGGAGCGAGGAGGTGAGGATTTCGACCACGGGGGACGAGCTAGTTGAGGGCGGCGGCGGGCTGCTGTTTGGTGACGACCTAGTCTTCCCACGCAACGTGCTTCGCGACGCTGGAAGTTTCGACCGGCTTGTCAACGCCATGGCAGAAAAGGTCCTCTCGACCTCGACCAGGAGAAGCTCAGACCTTATTGCACCGGTGCTGCGTCAGTTCGGTATACACGCCAACGACGCTCCGATACTCGCCAACACTTTCGACACCATGCGCCGGCTGCATGCTACCGGCAGAAATCATATCTGGGGATACTACGCGCGAAACCTCATCCGTCCTTTGTGGCTTTCCGAACTCGACCAACAGGTTGATGTGCTTATCGGAAACCCGCCCTGGCTCCGCTACTCGAAGATGACCGCAGCAATGCAGGAAAAGTATAAGGACCTGTCGAGGGAGAGGGGTCTCCTGACTGGAGGGCTGGGCGCGTCTGGCCGTGACTTGTCCACCCTTTTCGTCGTCAGAGCAGTCGAACTGTACCTAAAGCCGTCCGGGCGATTTGCATTCGTGATGCCGCACGGGACGCTTACACGGAAACCCCACGAGGGCTTCCGGTCAGGGAGATGGGGCGGCGATGTTGCGGTGCAGTTCGCAGAACCGTGGGACCTAACGCGGGCTCCCACTGGCTTTCCGATGGTTTCGTGCGTCGTCGCGGGTCAGTCGCGGCCTAACACACCTCGCAGAATGCCCGCGAAGGCTTTGGCTTGGTCCTCCCGCAGTCGTAATCCAAATATGAGCTGGGGGACCGCTAAAGAAGGATTTACCACTACTCCTGTCACCCTTTCCGTTTTGGGGAGCGATAACCTCCCGCCTGCCTCACCGTATAAGCGTCGCTTTCGCCAAGGGGCTGTCCTCGCGCCACGTGCTCTACTTTTCGCCGAAGAGGCTGCGTCCAGCCCAATCGGCTTTGGAGCAGGACGCATTGCGGTCCAGGCTCGTCGGACACCCTTTGAGAAAGCGCCATGGAAGGGCGTGCGGACACTTCGACAGACTGTGGAACGGGCCTTCGTCAGATCAGTCCATTTAGGCGAAACGCTGGTACCGTTCCGCATGCTCCAGCCACTTCGCGCGGTACTACCTCTCGGTCCTAAAGGAATCCTTGAAGCCGAAAGGGTGGAGGACTACCCAGGGCTAGCGTCTTGGTGGAGCGAAGCCGAAGAAATCTGGCGAGCCAACAAGGTCGAAAGCGATGACTCCAGCCTGCTGCAGCGTATTAACTTCCATGGTCAGCTCGGTGCACAAATCCCAACAGGTAGCCACCGCGTTGTTTACAGCAAGGCAGGCAATAGCATTGCGGCGGCACGCCTGAATGATTCGCAGCCGATTATCGACCACAAACTGTACTGGGCGGCTGTCAGTGGGGCAGAAGAGGCTCGCTACCTGGTTGGTATCCTGAACTCGACGATGGTCCTAGAGCGGGTTCGACCCCTGCAGGCTCTTGGTCTTTTTGGTGGCCGGGACATCGACAAGAACGTTTTCGCGGTACCGATCCCCTCGTACGATGCCGAGGACAAGAACCATCAGGAACTGGCGAGCCTGTCACTTGAGGCCGAGGCTGTAGCGGCTGCGGTCGACCTCAGCGCAGTCGCGGATTTCAAGCGCGCGAGACGCGTAATCAGGCAAGAGCTTGTGCGCTGTCAGCTCGCTCAGCGCATTGACGACGTAGTCGCGCGAGTGATTCCGCCAGTGCAGGCAGATGCGGAGTAGCGCAAAGGCATCGCAAGGATGAGCAGACGTAGTCCGTCATCAAGCCGCCGCCCGCCGCTCAGTACCGCTAGCTTTCACGGGACTCGGCGTCGACTTCGTCGCACAAAGCGAGTAGTTCCACCCCCAGGTTTGTTGTCTGCCACTCCAGCAGGCTCAGGATTGTCTTCTGGTCTAGAGTTTCAGGCACACCTGACGGTGACTTATTCACCAAACCCATCGATTGCAGCCGAACCAAGGCAGCGAGAACAACGGACCATTCAGCAGCGGCGCTCTCAGCAATTTCTGGGACCTGCGCCCCCCTCTTTACGAGTGCGGTGTTGCTCTTAGGCCTGTTCACGACGTTACTTATTTCTTCAAGGATCTTCAAGATCCTTAGGTGTACAGGCTCAAGCTGCGTCGTGAGACTGATCATGAACGAGACAGTTTCGATCCGAGCGTCGTCTTTGAATGCGGCTGCTACGAGTCGGGCAAGCGCCCCCCTAAGATGCGGATCACCGGTAGCGATTGACTTCTCGCCAGCCGCTGTAAACGCGTCCGCAAATAGTTCGTTCTCGCTGGACCAGCTGAGCATTTCTCCGGGCTCAACCCCCGCGTGGCGCGCACTGTCCTCGATGAATCGCCGCCCACGATCCTGGCGGCGATGTGTGTAGCCAACCTTCAGTGCAGGTGCGATAGGAGCAAGCCAGTCAGGGGTGGATAGTTCGATTGAAAACTCGTGTTCTTTATTGCTTTCGGGTTCAATCATTGGAGCGGCTCCTGTCACGTCGTCAGAACCAAAGTGTAGGAAACGCCAGCGAACCGGGATGGCCCACACGCGCCGGGGTGGCGAGCGCTTCCTGTGCGCTGTTGACTGCCACGCACCGTCGGGTAGCGATGTCAAGTGGACGTTGACACTGCCCCACGCAACGAGGCTGTGGTGGGGATGCGGCGCGTGCTATCCGGGCAGGCCCCCGCCTGCCGGCAACGCCGGCCCGAGGGGTCGCAGAGGCTCCGGGGTCAAGGGCGGCCCGCAGGGCCGTCGCGCAGCGATGCGAAGCACCCTTGAGGTCGGAGGGGCGGCCCCGCATCCTCCGCGCCGCATCCCCACCACAGCCGGCGGTGACTCGCCCCACGGCGCGGCGGTGCGACGGCCGCCGCGCCTCGGCCGGCTGCCGGCCCACAAGCCGCAACCACTCTCGGCGCTACCGTCTGCGGCGGCCCCGGGCTTCCCGCTCTCCGCGCCAGCCGCCGGGCGTGTTGTGTGGCCGGCGTGGAGCGACAGCGGAGCGTCGGACGCGCGCCCAGGCGGCGGCGCGTGCGGCCCGTTACGGGCCGCCTTGAAGACGTACAGAAAGTTTGAACCACTTCGCCGGCGGCCGGCCGTGTCGTGTCACGGCTGATGCTTGACATTCGCGTCCCACCAGATGCTTGACATGATCCTCAGGACGATCCCGGAGGCCCCTTACGGTCCACGACAGGGCCGGCTCATCGCAGCACGAGCGGGGCGCTGATCAAGCGGTGCTGACGACCAAGACGACACTGCGCTGGCTCAGAGCCGAACCCATTCTCCGAGTCGTTCGGCTGGAGCACCTTCGATGAAGGCCGTGATCGCCGCCCTTGCCCTCGCCACGCTCATGACGAAGTCACCCGAGAAGGTGCGGTCGCCGTCGAGCACCGGCACGTCGATGTTTCTCGTCGCGGGCAGCCCTCCATCCCCACGGAGTAGGCGGCAGTCGTCTGGCGACTCAAACAGGTGCATGACCCCGTAGTTCCCTCTGAACGAGAACGTTAAGAGGGGGTAGTCCACCTCGACGCGGCGCACCTCCGTGTATCCCTCCCCGGCGAGCAGAAGGTGCTGGAGCCGGGACATGAACCCGTCGGCGTCAGACCGGGTCTCCGTGGCGGCCAGGTCGCCACTCTCGGGATCGATCGCGGTCCAGGCCACGTCCATGTGTGTCTCCAGGCGGGTCAGCAGTCGCACGTGGTGTCGCACACGAGCGGATGGGTGCGTAAGCCCACCGCCACCACCGCTCGATGGTCACTGAAGGTACTCAGGATGATCGAGTAATCAAGGCGGACTGTCGTGCATGTGCTGGGACGGATTCGTCAAGCATGTGCTGGGACTAGACACGCCGGCGGCCGGCCGCCCGCTTGGCTACTGGGACCGGCCGAACTCGGCGTAGTGCGGATGGTCATCGTCGAGTGCGTCGAGCGCAGCTTGCACCCTGCGTGCCATGGACGGCCGGAGAAGCGGCACCGCGTCGTCGTAGGCCAGGAACCGTAGACCTTTGAGTTCGTCGTCGGTCGGCTTGAGGGCAACGGCCTGGTCCTCGTCGAGCTGCCCGCCGTCAAAGATGAACATGATGCCGTCGGGCCAGACGCCGTGAGCCGGAATCCAGTCGACCACCAGCAGCCGTCTGACAGGCAGATCGAGACCGATCTCCTCGCGGATTTCCCGGCGACACGCGGCCAGCGGTGATTCACCGGCGTCGGCCACGCCTCCCGGGATGTCGAGGAACGGCTTGTAACCCGGCACGACGAACAGCACCCTGCCAGCGGGATCACGGATCAGGGCGCCGCCGGCCACCCGCTTGCGGGGCAGCCGCCCAGCAATGCCTGGGTTGAACTCGCGTTCCGGCTCGCCCTCAGCGAGGAGATCCTCGGCCAACGTCACGGCCTTACCGTACTGAACTCCCAGCAGGGTCACCTCATGCACCTCAGCTGGCCAGGAGCAGATCAGCGCGCCGCTGAAAGTCCCTGACGGCGACGTGCCGCTCGTGCGGTGCGAGCTGCTTCCGAAGCTGTGTCAGATGCTCTCGGGATCGATGAGACGTCAGTCCGGTGGCCGATTCCACTGCCGTCGTGGCGAAGGCTGTTGACTGCTCGATGTCCCCGTCAAGGAGTGCCACCCGAGCCAGCTGGACGGCACCGTAAACGCGGCGGCGGGCTTGGTCCCTCGTGTTGTCCCAGACCAGTTGCAGCATGGGCCGCGCTTCCTTAGCCTTGCCGAGCTCGACCCAGCACGTGCCCGCGTGGCTGGCGAACAGCACATCGCCCCAGTGCCTGCTCCACTCCGGGCCTTCTTCTGGGACGACCTGGTTGAAGCTCTGCTCTGCGCGAAGCAGCGCCGCGGTGCAGCCCGCTTCGTCGCCTTGGGCGGCAAAGGCTCGTGCTTCGAAAATGCATGCTTCGGTAACTGCGACCGGCGTGCCGGCCCGGGTGCTTGTGTCCCGGGCTACCTGGGCGAGTCGGAGTGCCTGGTCGGGTCGGCGAAGGTACAGGGCCTGGTCAGCCATGCTGGTCAGGACGTAGGCAGCATAAGCCTGGTCGCCGGCGGCCTCCGCAAAACGTAGCGCCTGAATGAAATATCGCTGCGCCAAAGAGTGCCGTGACGTGTCGTAGGCCATCCATCCGATCAGCTCACAAAGCACTGCGGTCGCGCTGAAAAGTTCCCGCTCAATAGCTGACGGCTTCGTCGCATGAACCTTCGGAATGACGCGGTCTCGCAGATATCGCACTGCCATCATTCGGCAGTGCTCGCCACCAAATTTCCGGTCAAGCCCGTCAAACGTGCTAGTCATCGCTCGGACTTCGTCTACATCTTGTGGAGAGACTGCACCGCCGCGCGTCGGGAGGTCTGTCACAGAAGCGCCAAAGAGCCAGTCGAGGCATGCTGCGTTGAGCGCGTCCGGCATGTATTTGCCGAGGGTCACGGCGGTGTGTTTCATGTCGTCGAACCGCGTCAAATCGCCGAGGGTTGACGCGGCCTGACTTAGCGAGGCGCTGTAGGTGAGGCCGATGTCAGAGCGGACTCGGTCCGTTCCGCCGCTGAGCCCTAGCTCGGCAGCGTCCTGCGCGTATGCCTCGCACAGCAGTGAACGGTACGGGTCAGACGCGTCTCGTTCGCCGCTTTCCCATGCCGAGATCATGCGTAGCAGGCTGGCCCGTGTCGCCAGTGCATGCCGTCCCTGCGCCAGCCGCTCCAGTTCGTGGGCCAGCCGCGCTTTCGACCAACCCTTGTCTTGTCGCGCTTGCCGTAGCGGCGTCATGAACCATCCCCGATCGATGCGCAGACACAATTCGCCCGATCCACCATGCCCTATTTATTGCGCCGAATGCAAGAGGTGCGTCATCCCTAGTCACTACCAGCCATCCCTCGCCGTGTGCGCCCTGTCTCGCCACCTGCTCGGTCAGCCCGGCATGCGTTTTTCTTGATGCACGGGTGAGAGACACCCCGGGGCACCCAAGCCCTCTGCCAAAGGAGCAGACATGAAGCTGTACGTGGACACCCAGAGCAAGCAGGTCCAGGTGACGAAGGACCCGGAGCCGAAGAACGACCAGAACGGCAATCAGCGGTCGGAGAAGAACACTGGCCGGCTCATGTGGTCGACCCAGGTCTTCGTTCTCGACGAGACTGGCGGCGAGATCATCACCATCACCACGGCGGGTGAGAAGCCGGGCGTGACGGTGGGACAGCTCGTCGCTGTCGAGCAGTTGGAGGCCATCCCGTGGGCGACCAACGGGCGCAACGGCGTCGCGTTCCGTGCGATCTCGCTGAAGCCGAAGGCTGGTAACTCGGCGACCAAGTAGGCCCTTCGATCACCGTGCTGTGTCTGCCACTGGTGTCCGTGGCAACCCCAAGCGGCCTGAGGTCCGCTGACCCACCAACTGAAGAAGCAGTCCGAGGGCGGCTCTGGCGTCCAACGTTCTCGGCCTGGTGACCACGATCGGTGGTCACATCCCGCAAGAGCTGGCGCGGGGTCGGTACTGGCGTCCAAACCTGCCGACCCCGTGCCCTCCACTCATCCACCCCTTGTGCAAGGGAGGACTCGTCGTGTCCAAGTCTAGCCCCCGCCGCCCCTTCGGGCGGAACACCGGAACAGTGACGGTCATCGAGGCCAAGATCCACCGTTCCTCGGCCCGCAACGCCCGGTTGGCGTTCATCCTCACGGCGGTCATCGTCGGCCTGCTCTCGGCCGTGGTGGCCGCTTCCTACATCCACCCGATCCTCGCCGTGTTCGTCGGCGCGCTCATCGGCGTACCGACCGGCGGCCTCGTCTGGGTGCTGGTGCGGATCTGGCCGGTGCTGCGGCTGCTGTGGTGGTGGACCCCCGAGATCGGGCTCACCACGCTCCTCGGCTCCGGCTGGGTGCAGCTGGCCAACCACACCCCAACCTTGGTGACCCTGCTCGTGGTCGCCCTGGTCGTCGGCGTTCCCGCCGCCATCCCCGCCAGCCGCCGCCAGGTCATCGCCTGGACCTGGTGCCTCGTGGTGCGGCATCGGCTGCGCGTGTGCTTCGCGCAGTTCATCATCGCCAACCAGTCCGGTTCGCTGCCGCTGATCCTCTGGGCTCGTCCCACCCCGGTCGGTGAGCGGGTCTGGGTCTACCTGCGACCCGGCCTCTCGATGGCCGACCTGGAAGGTCGCCTGGACCGCATCGCGGTCGCCTGCCACGCCGCCACCGCCCTGATCGAGCGCGCCTCGGACGGCAACGCCGCCTACCTGCGGTTCGACATCAAACGCCGCGAAGTCCTCACCGCCCAGGTGAACTCTCCGCTGGTCGACGTCATCCACCCGGACACCCCCACCGCCGACCGGCCCATGCCGGTCATCCCCACGGCGCTGGACCTGCCCGACGTCGACGCACCCACCATCACCCTGCCGGCCCAGACCAAGAAGCCGGCCACCACCGCCAACGGCAGCAAGCCCGCGGCTTCCTCGGCACCTGACGCCGAGGACGTTTCCGACTGGATCTGACCCACCCCAACGCCTGGACGCGGGGAGCCATAGCGGCTCGTTCGTGTGGCTCTCCGCGCCCACCCATCGCCCAAGGAGGGCACTCATGACCACCACGGCACCCGCCCCGACGTCGGGGGTTCCGGTGGGGCCTGGCCTGTCGATGTTCGACCCCATCTTCGTCGGCATCGACGAATTCGGTCAGCCCGTCTACATCACCCTCGCCTACCGCAACCTGCTCGCCGGCGGCGAACCCGGCGGAGGCAAATCCGGCCTCCTGAACTGCATCGCCGCCCACGCCGCCCTCGCCGTCGACTCCCGCCTGGTCCTGCTCGACGGCAAGCTCGTCGAACTCGGCCAGTGGGAAGACTGCGCTGACGCGTTCATCGGCCCCGACATCACCGCCGCGCTGACCGTCCTGCGACGGCTCCAACAGGTGATGAACAACCGCTACGCCTGGCTCCGCGCCCATGGGCGCCGCAAGCTCACCGCCGCCGACGGCCTGTCCGTCATCACCGTCCTGGTCGACGAGATCGCGTTCTTCTCCGCCACCGTCGGCAGCAAGCAGGAACAAGAAGAGTTCGTCGCGCTCCTGCGGGACCTGGTCGCCCGGGGCCGCGCCGCCGGCATCCCAGTGGTGGCCGCGACCCAGCGGCCGTCCTTCGACATCATCCCGACCTCGCTGCGGGATCTGTTCGGCTACCGGGCCGCGTTCCGGTGCACCACCCCGAACAGCTCCAACATCGTCCTTGGTCACGGCTGGGCCGAGCAGGGCTACTCCGCTACCGACATCTCGCCCAGCAACCAGGGCGCGGCCTACCTCATCGCTGAAGGCGGCGTGCCCCGCCGCATCAAGGTCGCCTACCTGTCGGATGCCCAGATCTCGGGCATCGCCGACTACGCCGCCTGGATTCGCCGGCCCACCGGCTTATCCGTCCCGGCTGGCACCGCCACCGAGTGGGAGGCCGTGGCATGACCACCCGCGAACGCACCTACGCCAAGGCCAACAACCAACGGGCGGCGCAGTTCGTCGAGCTGTGGATCGTCGCCCAGCCGCACGAGATCGCGGCCATGGTCCAGGTCGCCTCGGCCAGCGGCCGACTCGTCTACCTGTCCCCGCCGACCTCGATGGGCGGCGACGACACCCGCCACCGCCGCTACCTGCGGCTACGCACCACCTGAAACGGCCGACAGGACCGGAATCGCCTCGCAAGCTCGCCGGTCCTGCCGACCTCCACCAACAGCCCTACCGAAAGGACGTGGCTGCCATGAAGGCTACCCAAAACCCACCCACCACCGTTCAGGTCACACCCGCTGACCTGCTGCGGATGGCCGCCCTCTACCTGCGCCGACACGGCTGGCACCAGGGCACCTACTACGCCAACACCACCGACAACCCGACCCCGCCGGCCTGCGCCGCCGGGGCCATCGGCATCGCCTGCGCCGGATACCGCGTCGAGCGCTTCTCCCAGCTCGACCCCGACGCCCTCGCCGACTACCTCGCCGCCCTCGGCGTGTTCGTCGACTACCTCGACACCACCGCCCCCGTGTTCTTCATCGACGAAGACGGCTACCTGCTCGACGAGCACACCTCGCCCTACTCGTGGAACGACGACCCGGCCCGCACCGCCGAGCAGGTCATCACCGCCCTCACGGCGGCTGCCGCCGAGTGGGACTCCCTCCGCAACGCCGGAGGTGAGAACGCATGAGCACCGTCAAGAAGACCTTGACGCCGTTCGGGCAACAACTGAAGCACCGGACTGTCGTGGAGAACGACGAGTTCGCCGGCTTCGCGCGCCGCATCATCCGCGCCCACGGCCGTCGCGTCGCCACCGGCGACGTCGAAGCCCTACGCGACCTCGTCGCCCTGTCATCGGTCATTGACGACGCGATCGGTGAGGCCGTGATCGGCCTGCGGGCCTTCGGCTACTCCTGGGCCGAAATCGGCTCCCGCCTCGGCATCTCCCGCCAAGCCGCGCAGCAGCGCTGGGGCGGTGAGAAGCCATGACCGACCTGCGCAGCAACGAGCTAGACCAGCTCGCCGACCGCACCGGCATCCGGGTCGAGTTCTACGACCCGCTCGGCACCCGCTTCGGGTTCCCCACCTTCCCCTACCAGGCCGCGCCCGACGGCCTTGCCACCCGCAGGCAGCTGCGCGCTGCCGGCCTGCGTCCTGGAGGGCATGACCCGGTCGCTCAAATCCTCTGGCGACACCGAAGCAACCGCCGGGTCGCTTACCTCTACCGCGCCGACCTCGCCGCACCCAAACGGACCGCCACGCCCGCCCAGCGGGAGGCCATCGCCAAAGCCCTGCTCGCCCGCCGCACCTGCCGCGTGTGCCAGCAGGTGAAGCCCTACTACATCCCCCGCCGTTACGGCTGCTGCCTCGACTGCCACGGAGGCCACTAATGCCCGCTAACACGCCGGCCAGCGCCGGCACCCGCTTGGAGGGCCTGGTCCTGGTCCTCATCCTCATCGTCGTCGGCGGCTCCGCCGGGGCCGCGTCCTTCACCCACGTCCACGACTGGACCATGGCCAACAGCCCCGCCAACACCCCGGGATGGTTCGGCTGGGCCAACGCCGTCATCTCCGAACTCGTCCCCATCGCCGCCCTGCTCACCATCCGGCGACGCCGCCGGGTTGGTGCACCCATCGGCTACCCGATGGTCCTGCTCATCGCCGCCGCCGGCCTCTCCCTCGCCGCCCAACTCGCCGTCGCCAAACCCGGCCCGTCCGGGTGGCTCCTGTCCGCCGTTCCCGCGCTGGCGTTCATGGCCCTGGTCAAACTCGTCCTCGCCCCCGCGCCGGCCCCGCAGCACCTTCCGCCGGCCGCTGAGCCGGCGCAGCCGATCCGCGTTCAGGTGGCCGAGCAGGTCACCGCCGAGCCGGCACCACCGGCAGCCATTACCCCGGCCCCCGAGCCGACCCCGGCCGTCGAGCCGGTCGACGTCCCCGCCCACCTGCTGCCCACTGCTCGCTTCGCGGCCGTGCAGCACGAACAAGCCACCGGAGCACCCATCACCCCCGCCGAGCTGGCCGACCGGCTCGACGTCACCCCGGCCGTCGCCGGGAAGGTCCTCGCCACCATCGGTGGTGTCCGATGACCATCTACCTGGTCGACATCGAGCAGGTCACCCACACCTGCCCCGCCTACCCCGACGCACACCCGTTCGACATCCGACGCACCCTCGTCGACGTCATTCCCGGCGGTCCCTGCCGGGCATCGGTCACCATCCGCTGCGGCGACACCACCGCCGTGATTCCCTGCCGTCGGCACGAGCCGGCCAAGCGCCAGTGCGGTGCCTGCCGGGCCATCGTCACCGAACGCACCATCACCACCCGCCACCTCACCGAGGTACGCGGCTGATGGCCTCGACGCTGGACCTCACACCCCGAGCCGCGGCCCGGGGTGTGGGCTCGAACGCCGACACCGTCGCCCCCGTCTACGGCTACACCGCCGCCGGCTCCGCCTTCGCACGCGCCACCCGCCCGGACTACTTCGGCTGGCTGGAACACGTCCGGGCCGCTGCCGGCTGCACCCGCCCCATCCGCCTCGCCGGGCAGCTCCTCACCGTCGACTCGTCGACCGGCCGGGTGCTGGACCAGAGGCACACCGACGCGATGCCCGACGCCGCCATCTACACCGCCTGCGGCAACCGACGCGCCACCGTCTGCCCCGCGTGCGCCCACACCTACCAGCGCGATGCGTTTCAGCTCCTGCGCGCCGGTCTCATCGGCGGCAAAGGCGTCCCCGAGACGGTGTCCCGGCACCCGGCGGTGTTCCCCACGTTCACTGCACCGTCGTTCGGGCCGGTCCACGTTCGCGTGGTGAAGCGGCACACGTGCGCCAACCGGAAGCGCTGCGACTGCCGGGCCGATCCGTGTCACGCCCGCCGCGACACCGGCCTCTGCGAGCACGGTCGACCGGCGGTCTGCTGGGCACGCCATGAGACCGGGGACCAGGTGCTCGGACAGCCGTTGTGCCTGGACTGCTACGACCACACCCACCAGGTCGTGTGGAACCTGTTCTCCGGCGAACTGTGGCACCGCACCAAGCAAGCCGCGGAACGCCACCTGGCCAAGCTCGCCCGCCGTCGTGGCATTCCTCGCGTCGAGGTCGTCACCGCCTCCGGCAACACCCGCAGGGTTCCGCCGGTCCGCCTGTCGCACGGGAAGGTGGCCGAATTCCAGGCTCGGGGCGCGGTGCACTTCCACGCCCTGGTGCGCCTCGACGGCGTCGACGCGTACGACCCCGCCGCCGTGGTGCCCCCGCCTGCCGGATTCAGCGTCGCTGACCTGGAAGACGCCCTCCGGCACGCCGCCGAGCAGGTCGGCTTCGCCACCCCGGGTCACCCCGACCGGCCCGAGGGCTGGCTCATCGGCTGGGGCGAGCAGGTCGACATCCGACCCATCTCCCTCACTGGAGATGGCGAGGTCACCGACAGCATGGTCGCGGGCTACCTTGCCAAGTACGCCACCAAGAGCACCGAGGTAACCGGGCACCGCTCCGTCAGGCTCGACGCCGATTCGATCGGCGACTACGCCGACCCCGGCGGCGACCACACCGCCCGCCTCATCGACGCCTGCTGGCGCACCGGCCGACCCACCAGCACACCCGTTCCGCTCTCCCAGCGGCCCCGGGACCAACGGCCCACACCCGGCTTCGTGGACCGCTGGGAGTGCCCCGACTGCGGCACCCACACCCGATACGCCGCCTGCCCCGTCTGCGTCGCCCAGCGTCAAGCCGCCCTTGACACCCAACCGGCCAGCAGACCACAGGCCACCAATCCCTACGCCCGGCTGCGCCGGTGGGCTCACATGCTCGGCTTCGGCGGCCACTTCCTCACCAAAGCCCGCCGCTACTCCGTCACCTTCCAACTCCTGCGCGACACCCGCGTCACCTACCGACGCCACGAACACGAGGACCAGGCCGACGAGCAACCCAGCACCCTCCGCGCCGTCGACCACCTCGACGACGACGACACCACGCTCATCGTCGGCACCCTCACCTTCGCCGGAGTCGGCTGGCACACCACCGGAGACGCACTCCTGGCCAACACCGCCGCCGCTATGGCCCGCGAGCGACGAACCACCGGCTGCGAAGAACTTGCCCACGAACGCGGCACCATCCCCGCCGGCACCGTGTCGGCTGCTGCTTGACCCCGACAGACCTGAGGAGGTCGCCCGTTATGAGCACCACCGCCCGACCCAGCCCGGCTGTTCGGCTCGTCCCTCGCACCGGGGCGGTCGTCGTCGAGCCGGTCACCTACACCGTCCGGGAAGTTGCCAAGCTGCTCGGCATCTCGCTCGGAAGCACCTACTCCCTCGTCCGGGACGGCACGATCCCGGCGACCCGCCTCGGCGGTCGCTGGCTCATCCCTCGCGCCCGGTTTCACTCCTGGCTCGACGGCGTCACCGACCAACCCACCGCCACCGGCACCGAGCACGGGCGGAGGTACTGATGGGCTTCGTTCGCAAGACTCCGGCTGGCACCTTCCGCGCCTGCTGGCGCGACCCTGCCGGTGGGCAGAAGTCCAAGAGCTTCCGCACGAAGCGGGAGGCCGTTGCCTTCCTGACGGAGGTCGAGAGCGGCCTGAACCGGGGCACCTACGTCAACCCGCACGCCGGCCGTACCCGCTTCGGTGACTTCGCTCAGCAGTGGCTCGCCACTCGGGCCGTCGAGGCGCGTACGACCGAGCGCACTGTCTCGATGCTTCGCACGCACGTCCTGCCAAAGTGGGGTGACTGGCCGCTCGGGAAGGTCGACTTCATGTCGGTGCAGGAGTGGGTGACTGGCCTGGGCAGGGACCTCGCTCCCACCACCGTGGCCAAGTGCTACCAACTGCTGTCGATGATCCTCCGCACGGCGGTTCAGGCGCGGCTGATCGCCACCAACCCGGCCGAAGGGGTAAAGCTGCCGCGTGACCGGTCCCGCGACGTCAAGCCGGTCACAATCAGCCGGGAGGACTTCTTCGGCCGGCTGCTGCCCGCCGTCCCGCCTCGGCACCGGGCAATCGTCTCGGCCGCCGCCGGGGCCGGTCTGCGCTGGGGTGAGTGCGCCGGGCTGACGTGGTCCTCGGTCGACCTCGACCGGGCATTGCTGCGCGTGGTCCAGGTGGCCGAGGAGACGCACGGCGGGATCGTGCTGCGTCCGTACCCGAAGAGTCGCGCCGGAGTGCGGAGCGTGCCGCTGCCGGGCTTCCTTCTGGCCGCGCTTCGCGAGCTGCACACCGACGCCGACGACCCGGACCCACGCACGCTCGTCTTCCGCGACCGGGTAGGACGCCCACTACGCCGGTCGAACTTCCGCCGCCGAATCTGGCTGCCCTCGCTCGTCCGCGCGGGTCTGCTCGGCCAGGTCGCCAACACTGGGCCGCACCGGTACCGCGCGGTCTGGCCCGATCGGGAGGGCATCGAGTGGTCGGCCGAGTTCACCACCGAGCGGGAGGCCGTTGCCTGCGTGGCGGCCAAGGCTGCCGGCGGGATGCGGTTTCACGATCTGCGGCACGCCTACGCCACCTGGCTGGTCACCGACGGCGTCCCGATCAACCTGGTGCAGCGGGTCATGGGCCACGAGCAGGCGTCGACGACACTCAACCGGTACACCCACACCCCGGCCGACTACGCGGCCCGCGTCCTGGATGCGTTCGACGGCTCTGCTGCCTCTCTGCTGCCTCCGGCTGCCGAAACGCCGTCACTGGGCGGCCTGGACGGGCGGGAGAACGACCTGTGACCTGCGGCGGAGCAGCGCTCCCAGAAAGGGACGACCCCCGTCGGGGGGAGACGGGGGTCGTCGAAGGTTCGGCTCCGGGGGGGTCGAGCCGAACCACTCAGCGGTCACGGGGGGTGCAACCGCCGAGGGTCTGTCTGTTTTCCGAGATATGAAAGCTCGTCGTGCGGACAAGTCTGCCTGAGCGGGCCCGTCACGTCGAGTGGTGTCCACTCCACTCACCGCGAAAATCTCCTTGCGGAGTGTGAGTGCGATCACGCTGAGCGGAGGTGGTGGCGCCGGCCCGCAGGTCCGAGGGGTGGCCTGACCCCGGGCACCCGCCGACCATAGACCATCCGGCTAGACTTTCGCGCCGTGGGCCGAAGTGCCGCTTTCTTCGATCTGGACAAGACCGTCATCGCCAAGTCGAGCGCCCTGGCGTTCGGTCGGCCGTTCTACCGGGACGGGCTGATCACCCGGCGTGACGTGGTCAAGTCGGCGTACGCGCAGCTGATGTTCCGGCTGGGCGGCACCGACGAGCAGACCATGGCCCGAACACGGGACTACCTGGCCGCGCTCTGCAAGGGCTGGCCGGTGGAGCAGGTCCGCCAGATCGTCGCGGAGACGCTCCATGAGCTGATCAACCCCTACGTGTACGCCGAGGCCGCCGCGTTGATCGTGGAGCACCAGGCGGCCGGCCGGGACGTGGTGCTGGTCTCCGCCTCCGGCGAGGAGATGGTCCGGCCGATCGGTGAACTGCTCGGGGTGACGGATGTGATCGCCACCCGGATGACGGTGCGGGACGGCCGGTACAGCGGCGAGGTCGAGTTCTACGCGGCCGGCCCGAGCAAGGTCGAGGCGGTCAGCGAGCTGGCCACCGCCCGGGGTTACGACCTGGCCGACTCGTACGCCTACTCGGACTCGTACAGTGACCGACCGCTGCTGGAGTGCGTGGGCCACCCGAGTGTGGTCAACCCGGACCGGCAGCTGCGCAAGCTGGCCTCGGAGAACGCCTGGCCGGTGTTGGAGTTCCGCCACCCGATCCCGCTGGGCCGTCGGCTACGGGAGCGTCCGGCCGTCCCGGTGGCCGCGGCGGCGCTGGGCGTCGGCGTGGGTGTGGCCATCGGCATCGCCTGGTACGGCCGGCACCGCCGCACCCGCGCCGCCGCCACCGCCTGACTCCCCATCCCCGGCCGATGGTGGACCTGTGCTGGGGGTATTGGCACTCTTCGCGTTCTTTGTGAGGCACCACAAACCGGATCAGGCTGCGGCGAGGATCTCGTCGCCGATGATGGTGAGCTGGTCGGCGCCGACCTCCACGGCCGCCATGTAGTGGCGCAGCCAGGAACGCAGCCCGTCCGGGGTGCCGGTGGCGAAGGCGCCGGCCGAGCCGACGTACTCGGGTTCCCGCTCGCGGTGACCGACGTCGACGGCGAGCAGGCCGCGCGGGTCGAGGCCGCTGGCGAGCAGCACCAGGCGCGCGGCGCCCCGGGCCACCACGCCGGACGGTCCGGCGAACGGGCGCAGATTCAGCAGCTCCCCGTGGACCACGGCGGCGAGCACCAGCGGAGAGACCTTCGTGCCGCCGGCGACGAGCCCGGCCAGCCCGTCCAACCGGGCGGCGACCACGGGGTCGGTCACCGGGCGACCCAGCTCGTCCTCGGGCACCAGGTCCCGGGCGGCGAGCACGTGCAGCTTCGCGAGTGCCTGCCGGGGTGCTCTCGGCCAGAGCTCGCTCAGCCCGGGCAGCGCCCCCGCGACCCGCAGCGCCCCCTGGAGCACCGGGTCGGTGACGGTGCCGGCGCGGACCGCCTCGCGCTCGTGGGTGGCTCCCTCGAGGGCGGCGCTGGCCACCGCGGACCGGAGGCTGACCTCGGCTGCGACCTGGCCGCCGTGCCGGCGCAGCGCGCGGTGCCCGAGCGCCTGGTCGAACCGCTCGCGGGCCCGCTCGACGGCGGGAGCGATGTCGGCGAGCGCGAGCAGCGGGGCGAGCGGGTCGGTGGTCACCCCGCCACGCTAACGACCCGGCCCGACCTCGCGGGTCGCACCCGCCCGTAACGCGACCCGAGCCACCCGACCACGCCCACGCGGCCCGACCACGCCCACTCGACGAGCCCGATCAGGGCAAGGTCAACTCGAGATCGCCGATGTCGGGGCAACCCCGTCGCCCGGATACCGCGATATCGCCGACCTCGTGTCGATCAAGCCCGGCGCGCGAGTCGATCGAGGCCGCCCGACTCAGCCCGCCCGACGCGGGCACGTCCGCGCGGGCCGTCGGGCGCGCGGCGGGGGCCGCTCGGCGCGGGGGAGCGGGCAGCGGTCGCCTGCTGGAAGCCCCCCGACTACCCTCGTGCCCAGCGAGACGCAGGTCACCCGAGGACGAGGAGTCACGGCATGAGCGAGGCATTGGCCAATCTGCTGAACGAGACGCGCCAGTTCCCCCCGCCGGCCGAGCTCGCCGCGCACGCCAACGTCACCGCCGACGCGTACGCCGAGGCCGCCGCCGACCCGCTCGCCTTCTGGGCGAAGCAGGCGGACCGGCTGGCCTGGTCGAAGAAGTGGGACGAGGTGCTCGACTGGTCGAACCCGCCGTTCGCCAAGTGGTTCGTCGGTGGGCAGCTCAACGTGGCGTACAACTGCCTGGACCGGCACGTCGAGGCGGGCCGGGGCGACAAGGTCGCCATCCACTGGGAGGGCGAGCCGGGCGACACCCGCACCATCACCTACGCCGAACTGCACGAGCTGACCTGCCGGGCGGCGAACGCACTGACCGAGCTGGGTGTCACCGCCGGCGACCGGGTGGCGATCTACCTGCCGATGATCCCGGAGGCGGCGGTCGCGATGCTGGCCTGCGCCCGGATCGGCGCCGCACACAGCGTCGTCTTCGGCGGCTTCTCCGCCGACTCGCTGAGCAACCGCATCCAGGACGCCAGCGCCAAAGTGGTGATCACCGCGGACGGTGGTTACCGGCGGGGCAAGCCGTCGGCGCTGAAGCCGACCGTGGACGAGGCGGTGGCGAACTGCCCCTCGGTGGAGCACGTGCTGGTGGTCCGCCGCACCGGCGAGGACGTGTCCTGGTCGTCGAAGGACCGCTGGTGGCACGAGACGGTGGAGACGGCTTCGGCCGAGCACACCGCCCAGCCGTTCGACGCCGAGCACCCGCTGTTCATCCTCTACACCAGCGGCACCACGGCCCGACCGAAGGGCATCCTGCACACCACCGGCGGCTACCTCACGCAGACGTCGTACACCACGCACGCGGTCTTCGACCTGAAGCCGGAGACGGACGTCTACTGGTGCACCGCCGACATCGGCTGGGTGACCGGCCACTCCTACATCGTGTACGGGCCGCTCTCCAACGGCGCCACCCAGGTGATGTACGAGGGCACCCCGGACACCCCGAACAAGGGCCGGTTCTGGGAGATCGTCGACCGGTACGGGGTGACCATCCTCTACACCGCCCCCACCCTGATCCGGACGATGATGAAGTGGGGCGACGACATCCCGGCCGGCTTCGACCTGTCCTCACTGCGGCTGCTCGGCAGCGTCGGCGAGCCGATCAACCCGGAGGCGTGGATCTGGTACCGGCAGAACATCGGCCGGGGCGAGCTGCCCGTCGTGGACACCTGGTGGCAGACCGAGACGGGCGCCATCATGATCTCGCCGCTGCCCGGGGTGACCGCGGCCAAGCCGGGCTCGGCGATGACCCCGCTGCCTGGCATCGCGGCCGACGTGGTGGACGACCAGGGCCAGTCGGTGCCGAACGGCGGTGGCGGGTACCTGGTGCTGCGCGAGCCGTGGCCGTCGATGCTGCGCACCATCTGGGGTGACGACAACCGGTTCCTGGAGACCTACTGGAGCCGGTTCGAGGGCATGTACTTCGCCGGTGACGGGGCGAAGAAGGACGACGACGGCCACATCTGGCTGCTGGGTCGGGTGGACGACGTGATGCTGGTGTCCGGGCACAACATTTCCACCACCGAGGTCGAGTCGGCGCTGGTGTCGCACCCGTCGGTTGCCGAGGCGGCCGTGGTGGGCGCGACCGACCCGACGACCGGCCAGGCGATCGTGGCCTTCGCCATTCCGCGCGGCAGCACCGACATCGCCGGTGCGGCGGGTGAGCAGCTGATCGCCGATCTGCGCAACCACGTGTCGAAGACGCTCGGCCCGATCGCCAAGCCCCGGCAGATCATGCTCGTGCCGGAGCTGCCGAAGACCCGCTCGGGCAAGATCATGCGCCGGTTGCTGCGCGACGTGGCGGAGAACCGGTCGCTCGGCGACGTGACCACGTTGCAGGACTCGTCAGTGATGGAGCTGATCTCCTCGGGGATGAGCGGCGCGAAGTCCGACGAGGACTGACGGCAGGCGTACACATCGGAGGGTGGCGGTCCGTGCGGACCGCCACCCTCCGTCATTTCTTACGGGTACGACCCACACCGCCTCACCACTGTCACATCGGTCAGTCGGACGAGTCCGGAGAAGCTGAACGGACATACGCGGCGGGCCGCCTCTGTCCTTTGGGCCGGTTGTGATTTAGGTTCACGCAGGTTGGGGGAGTTCGACACATGTCACATCGATGGTCGGCCACCCCCACGTCCTCCTCCCCATGCCCGAGAAATGGAGCGGCATGAACCACAAACCGCAGTCCGGGTCGCGACGACGACTACTCGTCGCGCTGCCCGCCATCGCCCTCGCGGCCACGTCACTGACCGTGACCGGCAGCGCGGCAGCTCAGACGTCGTCCGCCACCCCCCGGGCGGTGATCGGGGCCGACGAGCACTACATCAACTACGCCGAGCCCGAGGTGCAGCCGGACACTTCCGGCCGCGAGGTCAAGGGCAAGGGTGGCGTCTACACCCCCGCCGTCGACGACGCGCGCGCGTTCGATCAGAAGCATGCGCGGGGCAACCCGGTGACCGCCCGGCAGCTGGCCAAGATCGAAGCCAAGTCGATCAAGACCGGCAAGAGCCCCCGGAAGATCAAGCAGTCGCCGACCACACAGACGGCGAAGCTGCTGACGCTGCTGGTGGAGTTCAACGACCAGGCGAACGACGACTTCACCGGGGTGATGGTCCCGAAGACGGTGTTCGAGGACCGGACCTGCGTCCCCGGCACTGTGCAGAACGGCCCGAAGCACAACAACATCCCGAACCCGGCGACCCTGCCGCACGAGGACAACAACTCGATGTGGGTGCCGGACTTCTCGCCGGCCCACTTCGACAAGATGCTCTACAGCAAGAAGGGCATCACCGAGCGGGTGCGCAAGGACCTGCGGGGGCCGGACGGCAAGCAGGGCATCGACCTGTCCGGTCGCACGATGCACAACATGTACCTGGAGATGTCGAAGAACGCGTACACGGTTGCCGGGCAGGCCAGCCCGTGGGTCACAGTGCCGCACTCGGAGGGTTGGTACGCCGCCAACCGCTGCTTCCAGGACGAGAACGGCAACTGGGTACCGGGCCGTGAGCAGTCGATGAACGGCCACCCGGAGAACCCGGCCGGCGCCGGCCGGCTGGCGACCGATGCGATCGACGCGCTCGCCACGACGGACCCGAACTTCCCCTGGGCCGACTACGACATCGAGGACCAGGCCGACCGGGACGGGGACGGCAACGTCTTCGAGCCGGACGGCGTGATCGACCACCTCGTGCTGGTGCACGCCGGGCAGGGCAAGTCCCGCGGTGGCGGTGCCGAGGGTGTGTACGCCGTCTGGGCGCACTCCTCCACGGTCGCCGGTGGCTACACCATCCCGGGCACGAACATCAAGGTGTCGAACTACATCGTGCAGCCGGAGGACGCCGGTGTCGGCGTGTTCGCGCACGAGTTCGGCCACGACCTGGGCCTGCCGGACCTCTACGACACCTCCGGCAACGCCGACTCGGACGTGGACTTCTGGGACCTGATGGCCTCGGGCTCGCACTCCGGTGAGATCTTCCAGGCGCTGCCGACGCACATGGGCATCTGGGACAAGTGGGTGCTCGGCTGGGCCGACCCGTTGACCATCCGCCCCGGGTCGAACCCGCGCGAGGTGAAGCTCGGGCAGAGTTCGCGTACGCCGATCGACTCCGAGGACGGCATCAAGGTCGACCTGCCGGACAAGGTGACGACGCTGGCCACGCCGCACAGCGGCACGAAGATGTGGCACAGCAACAACGACCAGGAGTGGGCGGACGTCAAGCTGAGCCGCTCGGTCGACGTGCCGGCGGCCGCGGACGCGAAGTTCTGGATGTGGAACAACTACATCATTGAGGACGACTGGGACTACGGCTTCGTCGAGCTCTCGACCGACGGCGGCACCACCTGGACCGAGCAGAAGGTGTACGACGAGGGCGGCACGGTGGTCACCACGCCGGACGGCTACCCGGACCCGAACGGCCGGATGAACGACTTCGGCGGCAAGAAGTACGGCCTGACCGGCAGCACCGACGGCTGGCGTCACGACTACGTCGACCTGTCGGCGTACGCCGGGACGACCGTGCAGTTGCGGCTGCGCCAGGCCACCGACGAGGCGTTCCAGGAGCGCAACTGGTTCGTCGACGACTTCTCGCTCACCGGCGGCGGTGCCATCACCTGGAGTGACGACGTCGAGGGCGACGCCAACGGCTGGACGGCCACCGGCGGCACCTTCGTCGACACCACCGGCGGCGGCTGGAAGGTCTCCAGCGGCACCGAGATCCACGCCCAGTTCTACCTGGCGGAGTGGCGCAACTTCGACGGCTTCGACAAGGGCCTGAAGTACGCCTACGACACGATCTACTCGCACGACGCGTGGAAGGTCGACCGCATCTCGTACAACGCCCCGGGCATGCTGGTCTGGTACCGGGACACCGCGCTCGGCGACGTCAACCACGTCACCGGGCAGATGACCGCGTTGCCCAGCTACGGCGCGAAGGGCGGGCTGCTCGTCGTCGACTCGCACTTCGACCCGTACCGGCGCACTGGCGAGGCGGCCGTGAAGGACCCGTCGGTGACGGACAACCTGCCCAGCCGTCCGCAGTCGGCGAACGCGGCGTTCACGCTGCAGAAGACGTACCCCTTCACGGAGTGCCTGGAGGCGGCGGACGAGCCGTACAGCGCCTACTGCACGAAGTTCAAGGCGCAGGCGGCTGTGAAGTCCTTCACCGATGCCAAGACCTGGTACCCGGGCATCGAGATGCGGGACGGGGCGGCGTACGCCCGGGACAACGACGCCTCGGTGGTGCTGCCGTCGCGGAACAACGCGCCGTACACCACCCGGGTGACCCACCCGGACGGCAGCCCGGCGCCGGAGTTCTACGGCGTGACCCTGGGCGGCGGCGCGATCGTGCTGGGCACCGGTAACCCGGGCGACCAGGGCGTCAACTTCGGGGTCTCGCTCACCATCAAGAAGGCGGCACGGGACAACTCGTCCGCCACGGTGTACGTCACCCCGGCGAGGAACTGACCGCAACAGGTCCGTCGTCCGACGGATCAACGGACGGCCCGCTCGGAGCACGACGCTCCGGGCGGGCCGTTCCGCGTTCGGTCCCACCGCGCGGCGTGACGTTTTCGTCGGCTCGGGCGCTGGATATCGGGAACCTCATAATCCCGTGCAGAATTGATGATCTTGATAGAACCGTGATGAAAATAGTTGCCTGAGGCCACGACTATCTGGTCATGATTTGTCGTCCCAGAACCCTCCAAAACCACCTTCGGCTCGCTTGATCGACTCGTGACAACCGGCCGGGCTCTCTGTAAAGGTGTGTGGCGCACATCATGACAGTGATTGCTTCGACGATGACTGTCATGTAACACAGGTCCACAAAGGAGGAGACCTTTGAGGAGACGAGTCACAGCCGGTCTGGCCACCGCCACGGCCGCGCTGCTGGCGGCGGGAGTCGTGGCGACGCCGGCCTCCGGCGCTCCGGCGGCAGGACCCACCCCCGGTTCCGACAAGGCGAAGCAGGGCAGCGACAACCGCCCCGATCCGGTCGCGGATCAGCAGCGGGAGATCCGGAAGCGGGCCATCGCCGACCTGCTCGCCGGCAAGGCCAAGCTCCAGACGCGCAACGGCTCGAAGGTCATCCAGGTCAAGGACGACCTGTTCGTGGAGTACCAGCAGCCCCCGAAGACCGACCCCATCTTCACGATGCTGGTCAACTTCGGCACCCGGACCGACCCCCGCACCGGCGGCAACCCCGGCCCGGTGGTCAACCAGATCCAGGAGCCCGACCGCACCTGGGACGGCGACGCCACCGACGACAACAGCACGCTCTGGCGGCCCACCTTCGACCGGGCCCACTACCAGGACATGTTCTTCGGCGACGGCGAGTCGATGCGGGACTTCTACCTGAAGCAGTCCGGCGGTCGGTACACCGTCAGCGGCGACGTCACCGACTGGGTGACCGTGCCCTTCAACGAGGCGCGGTACGGCAGCAACGCCATCCCGGAGAGCGACGGCTCCTGGAACTTCGTCAAGGACAGCGCCACCTCCTGGTACGACTCCCAGATCGGTGCGGGCAAGACCCCGGAGCAGATCAAGCAGTACCTGAGCCAGTTCGACATCTGGGACCGGTACGACTTCGACGGCGACGGCGACTTCAACGAGCCCGACGGGTACATCGACCATTTCCAGGCGGTGCACGCGGGTGAGGGCGAGGAGGCCGGCGGCGGCGCCGAGGGCGAGGACGCCATCTGGTCCCACCGCTGGGCGGCGTACCCCAACCTGGCCGGCAGCGCCGGACCGGCGGGCAACAAGGCCGGCGGTGTGCAGATCGGTGACACCGGGATGTGGATCCGCGACTACACCACCGAGCCGGAGAACGGCGGGCTGGGCGTCTTCGCCCACGAGTACGGCCACGACCTGGGCCTGCCGGACCTCTACGACACGGTCGGCGGCGACAACGGCGTCGGCTTCTGGAGCCTGATGTCCTCGGGCTCGTGGCTGAGCCACGGCACCGACGACATCGGCTCGACCCCGGGCTACATGGACCCGTGGTCGAAGCTCTTCCTCGGCTGGCTCAACCACTCCACAGTCGAGTACGGCAAGGGCACCACCCAGGTGACCCTCGGCCCGGCCGGTGACAGTGACGGGCCGAAGGCCCAGGCGGTGGTCGTCAACCTGCCGTCGCAGACGCAGACCACCAGCTACAACACGCCGTACGGCGGGTCGAACGAGTGGTGGGGCGGCAGCGCCGACGACCTGAACACCACGCTGACCCGCCAGCTGGATCTGACCGGGACGACCACCGCGTCGATCACCGCGAAGGCCTGGTACGACATCGAAGAGGACTACGACTACCTCTACGCGGAGGTGTCGACCGACGGCGGCGCGAGCTGGAAGGCGCTCACCAACTCGCTGGTGGACACCGGTGAGACCGGCGTCGACGGCTCCACCAGCGGCAGCTGGGTCGACCTGAGCTACGACCTGTCGGCGTACGCCGGGCAGACGGTGCAGTTCCGCTACCGCTACCAGACGGACGGCGGCGTGCACCTCGCCGGCGCGTTCCTGGACGACGTCTCGCTGGTCAAGGGCGGTGCCACCGCCTGGACCGACGACGCGGAGACCCTGGCCGCGGAGTGGACCGCCAAGGGCTTCACCCGGATGGGTGGCTCGGTGACCGACACGTACCCCCGCTTCTACATCGCGGAGAACCGCAGCTACGTCGGCTACGACGACACCCTGCGGACCGGCGGGTACAACTACGGCTTCACCAACACCCGGCCGAACTGGGTGGAGCGGTTCGCCAACCAGCCCGGCATGCTGGTCTGGTACGTGAACTACGCCTACGGCGACAACAACACCTCGGAGCACCCGGGCTTCGGCCTGAACCTCCCGGTGGACGTCCGTCCGGGCGCGATCACGGTCAAGGGTCAGGGCACCATCACGAACCGGCGCAACGGGTACGACGGCACCTTCAGCCAGTACGCCAAGCCCGCGCAGACCTTCCACCTCAACGGGGTCGCGGTCACGGTGCCGAAGTTGAAGGCCAACCGGGTCTTCGACGACAGCGCGGTGAACCGCTACTGGACGGCGGGCAACGAGCAGAACTCGGTGCAGGTGGCCGGCAGCGGCACCCGGATCGAGATCGTCAAGCAGGGCAAGAAGCCGACCGATGAGATGGTCGTGCGGATCAGCAACTGATCTTCAGTTGGATGGGTGGGGCCGGTGGCGGAGACGCCGCCGGCCCCGCTGTCGTATGCCCGATCACATTGATCGAAATACGTCACTAAAAGAATCCTCGGCCGATCCATGCTGGTCAGCGTCGCTGATGAAGTGCGGGGGTGTGACGGTGAAAAGCATTCCCAACAAAATCTTGCAACAAATCGACGTATGCGTCTTCCCACCCGTCCCGGCAGTGTCTATGTTCACCATTGGTCCCACTAGTGGGATCGATCTGTCACCGGCCCGTACCCCCGTTGGGTCGGTTCCCTCACACCGGAGGTACCACGTGCGCAAAGTCGCAGTGGGTCTGCTCGGGCTCTCACTGACGGCGACAGGCCTGGCGTTCGGACCGTCCGCCAGTGCCGCGCCGCAACCGAAGTTGCCGACGGCCGCGCCGTCGGTCGCCGAGCCCGCCTATGCGGACCACGACCTGCCGAACCCGCTGGAGGACAAGCGGCGCGCGCTGCGCCAGGAGGGCCTCAGCGAGGTCCTGTCCGGCAAGTCCAAGGCGGAGAAGGTCAACGGCAGCACGGTCGTCAAGGTCGGCAAGACCCAGGCCGACGGGGCCACCGCCCGCGCGGCCAAGGCGGGTGCGGCCAAGACGAAGGATCAGTACGTCGAGCTCTCCCGGGAGCGGACCGACAAGATCTTCGTGATCCTCGCCGAGTTCGGTAACGAGCGGCACCCGAGTTACCCGGATCAGGACACTGACCCGGACACCGCTGGTCCGACCCGCTTCGATGGGCCGCTCCACAACGAGATCCCGGCCCCCAACCGGGCGGTGGACAACTCCACCGTCTGGCAGCCGGACTTCAACGCGGACCACTACCGGCAGCTGTACTTCGGCACCAACCCGGGTGACGAGTCGCTGAAGCAGTACTACGAGGCCCAGTCCTCGGGTCGCTACAGCGTCGAGGGTGAGGTCACCGACTGGGTAAAGGTCCGGTACAACGAGGCCCGCTACGGTCGTTCCGGCGGCTACCCGTGCGCCTCGAACGTCTGCACCAACACCTGGGCCCTGGTCCGCGACGCCGCCAACCAGTGGGTCGCCGACCAGAAGGCCGCCGGCCGGACCGACGCCCAGATCGCCGCCGACGTCAAGTCGATGGACGAGTGGGACCGGTACGACTTCGACTCCGACGGCAACTTCAACGAGCCGGACGGCTACATCGACCACTTCCAGATCGTCCACTCCGGCGGTGACGAGGCCGACGGTGACCCGCACCAGGGTGAGGACGCCATCTGGAGCCACCGCTGGTACGCCTTCGCGTCCGACCAGGGCAACACCGGTCCGGTCAACTTCCCGGCCGGCGGCACCCAGATCGGCGACACCGGCGTCTGGATCGGTGACTACACGATCCAGCCGGAGAACGGCGGCCGTAGCGTCTTCTACCACGAGTACGGCCACGACCTCGGTCTGCCGGACGACTACAACGTCGTCAGTGGTGGGGACAACAACAACGAGCACTGGACCCTGATGGCCCAGAGCCGGCTCGGCGCCAAGAACGACGCCGGCATCGGCGACCGTGGCGGCGACCTCGGCGCGTGGAACAAGCTCCAGCTCGGCTGGCTCGACTACGAGGTGGTCGTTGCCGGGCAGAAGCGCACCATGACGCTCGGCCCGCAGGAGTACAACTCGCCCGAGGCGCAGGGCGTCGTGGTCGTTCTCCCGCCCCGGGAGTACACCTTCGAGAACGGCGCGCCGTTCGAGGGGACCAAGCAGTTCTTCTCGGGCAACCAGGACGACCTCAACAGCTCGATGACCCGGACCGTGGACCTCACCGGGAAGTCGACGGCGTCGCTGTCGATGAAGGGCCGCTACAGCATCGAGGCCGGCTTCGACTACATGTTCTTCGAGGCGTCCCTCGACGGCGGTCAGACCTGGACGCCCCTGCCGGGCACCGTCAACGGCCAGCCGCTCCCGGAGATCTCTCCCGGACGTCCGGCGCTCGACGGCAGCAGCAACGGCCAGTGGGTCGACATCAACATTCCGCTGAACGTGGCGGCGGGCAAGGTCGCGCAGTTCCGGCTGCGGTACCAGACCGATGGCGGTGTGTCCGAGGGCGGCTTCTACGGTGACGCGATCACCGTGACCGCTGACGGTCAGACCGTGCTCTCCGACGGCGCCGAGACCGGCGCGGCCGGTTGGGTGCTCGCCGGTGGCTTCGAGATCGTCGCGGCGACCTACACCCGCGAGTTCGACAACTACTACGTCGCGGGCACCCGGTCGTACACCTCGTACGACAAGTACCTGAAGACCGGCCCGTACTTCTTCGGCTACGCGAACACCCGCCCGGACTGGGTGGACCACTACGCGTACCAGGAGGGTCTGCTGATCTCCTACTGGAACCTGCGGTTCGCGGACAACGACACGTTCGAGCACCCGGGTGAGGGTCGGAACATGATCATCGACGCGCACCCGCGGCCGATCTACAACCTGACCGGTGCCGCGTGGCGGGCCCGCGTCCAGGTCTACGACGCGCCGTTCAGCCTGAAGAAGGCGGACTCGTTCACGCTGCACCTCAACAGCCAGCCGCAGTACATCCGCGGCCAGGCGGCGCAGCCGCTGTTCGACGACACCGACCAGTACTGGTACCCGGAGCTGCCGAACCACGGTGTCAAGCTCCCGGCCACCGGCACCAAGATCAAGGTGCTGGAGCAGAACGGGATCAACACCAAGATTCGCATCTCCTGATCCTCGGTACACGCGACACCCGCACCACAGCGATGCCCGGGCAGGTCACCTGCCCGGGCATCGCCCTTTCCGTGCATATCGCGCGAAAACCCGAGAAGGACAGCGACCAGTGCAGCCCTGGCGGAACCCCGGCCAGCCCCAGCGCGTCCGATCGCTCGTGCATCCGCGAACCCGCACCACCCTGACCGGCGCCGGCCTGGCCCTCACCCTGGCGCTGACCGGGTGCGCCGACACCCAGGACGGAGACGCCGTGTCCGCCGAACAGAGCCCCTCTGCCAGCCCGTCCGATGGCGCACAATCACCCGCCCCCGCCCCGCCCGCCGCCGCCCCGGCGAGCCCGCCCACCGACCCGACGCCCTCGTCCCCCGCCGGCCGTCCAGCACGACCCCGTACGCCACTGCCCACCCTGAGCCCGCCCACCGGGCCACCCCGCAATCCGACCGACGTGCGGAAGGCGAACCTGGTGGCCGGCCGGATCAACCGGGGCGGCGACGGCCCCTGCTACGGGCTGGTCACCGACGACGGCCGGCAGTACGCGCTGCACGGGACGGGCATGGGCAGCTTCGCTGTCGGCACGGTCGTCCGGGTCACCATCGGGCCGGCCGATCCGGCGGCCGACTGCGGCCCCGGCACCCCGGCCAGCATCGTAAAGATCAACTCCGTCATCTGAACCCCCGAGCCGCCGGTCCCGGCCGCCAGCGGAGTCGGCGAAATGGCCGATCGACACCAGGGCCCTAGGCTGGGCGCATGACCGAACAGCGCGGCGGAGCAGTCGACGAGTCCTGCGTCCTCACCGAGGGGCCGTGGACGCACCGCTTCGTCGGCGCCAACGGCACCCGTTTCCACGTGGTCGAGGCCGGCACCGGACCGATGGTGCTGTTCCTGCACGGCTTTCCGGAGCACTGGTGGGCGTGGCACCAGATGCTGCCGGCGGTCGCCGACGCCGGCTTCCGCGCGGTCGCGGTCGACCTGCGCGGCTACGGCGCCAGCGACAAGCCACCCCGGGGGTACGACGGGTACACCCTCGCTGCCGACATGGCCGGACTGATCCGCGCGCTCGGCGAGCGGTCGGCGACCCTGGTCGGCAGCGGTGTCGGCGGCATGGTCGCCTGGACGGTGGCCTCGTTCCACCCGTCGCTGGTCCGCCGGCTGGTGGTGCTCGGCGCACCACACCCGCTGCGGCTGCGCGCCGCCATCTTCGCCGACCCGCGCGGCCAGTTCGCCGCCTCCACCCCGGCGCTGAAGTTCCAACTCCCCCGCTACGAGCACGTGCTGACCCGGGACGGCGCGGCCGCTGTGGCGGAGATCCTGCACCGGTGGGGTGGGCCACGCTGGGTGGCCGGGCCGGACTTCGACGCGTACGCCGAGCGGTGCCGGGAGGCGATGCGCATCCCGCAGGCCGCGTTCTGCGCACTTGAGGGATACCGCTGGGCGTTCCGCTCGCTGCTGCGGCTGCACGGCTACCGGTTCGTCCGCCTGATGCAGAAGCCGCTTGTCACCCCGACGCTTCAGCTGCACGGCGCGTTGGATGTCGCCGCCCTGCCACGTACCGCCCTGGGCTCCGGTCGGTACGTCGTCGCGCCGTACGAGTGGCGGCTGCTCGACGGGGTCGGGCACTTCCCGCACCTGGAGGCACCGGAGCTGGTGCTCGGCGAGATCCTGCGGTGGGCCAAGTCCTGACCGGTCAGACCCGCTGCTCCCGCAGGTCGGTGACCTCGGCGGCCGGCGCCCAGCCCTGGTAGACGCCGAAGTCGAACACCTCCAGCCGCATCGCCTCGGCCACCGGCCAGCGGCCACCGGTGTACTCCACACGCAGCCAGGCGTCGTGTTCACCGAGCACGATGAACGGCTGCCCCTGCCAGGTGCAGGTGGTCCGCACGTACGCCAGATCCTCGATCTCGGTCGCCGGCAGCACCCGCACGTACCGGCCGGCGCGGACCTCCTCGAAGCCCTCACCCGGCTCCGGCTGGTAGATCCGGATGTCGTCGCCGTCGGGGCTGGCCTGGTATTCCCGGCCCTGCCAACGGGCCACGTAGCCGTCCCGCATCACGCCTCACCGACCCGTCGCCACAGCACCGCGTCCGTGTCGAGCACCGCGACCACCCGCTCGGTGCCATCCGCGCCGATCCGCCAGAGCTGCGCACCGTACGGCAGCCGAGCACTGTCCACCTTGAACTCCGCCACCACGTCGCTACTCTCGCCCGGCGCGAAGCCGTTGCCTCGGAACGGCGGACGCTCGATGACCCAGCCCTCCATCGCGCGCATCGCCGGCTCGTTCTGCCCCCCGTAGGGAATCCGGTAGAGGCTCGGCCGGTGCGCCGGCCAGCGCAGCACGTAGATTTCCTCGGCGTCGCGGGCGAACGGCGAGCCCGGGTAGCTGAGGCCCAGCGCGTCGTACAACTGAGCCGGCGTGGTCAGGTGCGCCAACTCCCCGGCCCGGTGCACGAAGCCGGAGACCCGGTCGTACCCCCGATCCAGGTAGTACGCGAGCTGGCTGGGCGCGATCGCCTTCTGCATCACTGTCGGTCGGGCCGGGTCGACCGCTGCTGGGGCGTACCGGGGGCGGGCCGCGGGCTCCGCCACGACCGGCTGCTCCTCCGGGTCCACCTCCAGGTCGTCCCCGAGCCCCACCTCGGCGGCCCAGTTGGCCAGCGCGACGATCTGCTCGCCGGGCAGCTTCGCGCCGACCGGGGTGCCCGGGTTGACGGCGAACGACCAGTCCTCGTCCGGCCAGCGCCGGATCAGTTGGGCGAACTTCACCCGGACGACGTCGACCTCTCCCTCGGCGTGGTCGGCGAGACGCTCCGGGGAGGTGTAGACCACCACGTACGTCTCG
Source organism: Micromonospora coriariae (assembly GCF_900091455.1). Lineage (NCBI taxonomy): Bacteria > Bacillati > Actinomycetota > Actinomycetes > Micromonosporales > Micromonosporaceae > Micromonospora > Micromonospora coriariae. The sequence goes on from NZ_LT607412.1 coordinate 2,310,248, forward strand.
CCGTCCAACTGCGCGGTACGCCAGACGAAACCCGGGTCGCCCGGGCGGCTGCCGCGCACCGAGTCCGGCGCCGCCGGCAGCAGCACACGGGCCAGCAGCAGGGTGGACAGGAAGGTGTCCGTGCTGCCCGCGCCCGCGGCGCCGAGCAGGTCCTCCTCGACCGTGTTGGCGGGCAGGAACTCGACCGGTGCCGGGGCCTCGGCCAACGCGTCCCGCCCGTCGCCATCCGGGACCGCGCGCTCGCCGTCAGCGTCGGGTCGCGCCGGCGCGGCACCGCTGGCCGTCCGAGATCCAGGCGATTGTCCGCCGAGGTCAGCCGGGTCGGCGGCGTCCGAATGGCCTTCGGCCATCTCGTCGGCGCGCACGCTGCCCGGAACAGCGCCCGCCGGACCGCCGGACCCGGGACCGAACGGACCCGGGTCGGATGACGCCGGACCGAACGACGGGCTGAACGGACCGGGGTCGGATGACGGGCCGGACGTGGCCGGATCGGCCGGCGGCGGACCGTACGGGCGCGAGCCGAATGGGTGCGGGGCTGAAGACGGTGGGCCGGACGACGCTGGGGCGGCGGGCCCCGGGCCGGGATTCGGTGGGCCGACCGACGGCGGCGCGGAGGACTCCGGGCCGGGCCGCACGGTCGCGTCGGCCACGCTGCTCGCCTCGGCCGGTTCGGTGAGGTCGCGGGACTCGATGATGGTGCCCTCGATGACGATGGGCGTGAAGCCGCGGCGCGGCGCGGGTGGGCCGGAGACCGGTTCCGCGATGGACGGGGGCAACTCCTCCACCGGCTCGAACCGGCCCGGGTCGCCGGGCTGGCCGCGCGGGATGGCCTGCGTCTCGTCGGCCGAGGGAGCGGGCCGCCCGGCCCGGGCCAGCGGCGGCTCACCGGTGGCCCGACCGGGCGACCGGAAGGCGCGGGTGGGCTCGTCGGCGAGCGGGGCGGGTCGGCGGGGCGGTAGGGGCTGGGTGGGCTCGTCGTCCGGCGCCGGTGCGCGTACTCCTCTGGGCGCGCCCAGGTCACCGGCCGGCGACCGCAGCGGTCGGGTGGCGTCCGGATCCGGCATCGGAAAAGCCGTGGTCGCGCCGTCGCCGGCCGGCGCGTCGGCGGGACGGCGGCGTGGAAACGGCTGGCTGCCCCGCGCGAACCGGGACGGCGGCGCCGCGCGGTCGCCGGCTCGACCGCCACCCGAGGTCGGGACGGCCGCCCGGTCGCGGTCGGACGCAGGTTCGAAGAAGGAGCGCGGGCCGCCCTGGGCGCTGCCGTTGCCGACGGCCGGGCCGTCGACGTCGGAGCCCGGCCGACTCGGAGCCGGCCAGGCCGCGCCGGGAGCCGGCTGGTCGGCCGGGACGACACCGGGGTGGTCGGCGGGCTTCAACGGCGTGAACCGGGACGCGGCGGGCCGGCTCGTGGGTACGGATTCGGCGCCCGGACCGCCGGGTCGGGGCGGGCCGGTCGGGTATCGCTGACCGGCGGCGGGCATGTCCTCGCCGCGCCGCGACAGCTCACCCGGACCCGGCGTGCGGGACGACGTGCCGGGCACCGTCGGAGCGCCCATTCGGGGCACCGCGCCCCGCGTCGGTGCGAGCCGCTCGGGCGGGGTCGCCACCGGGTCGGACCCGGGCGACGTGGACCCCGGGGTGGTCGGAACGTCGCGACCGGTCATACCCGTCCTGGACCGGGCAAGGGTCTCCGCGCGCTCCAGCCGGGCGCGGGCACCCATGGCGCGACCGGGGAGCCGGACGTCACCCCGGGAGAGCTGGGCGACGAACCAGGCCGGGAGGTAACCCTCGACGGGCAGGCCCGGGTTGACCGCGAGCCACCACTCGTGGTTGGGCCAGCCGACCGCGAGTTCCGTGAAGGGGACGCGCCGGTTGCTGCCGGAGTGCTCGCCGAGGCAGGTCCGCAGCGCGGCGGTGGAGGTGAAGGCCAGCACGTGCGTCCGGCCACCGGTGGTCCAGGTGCCCCAGCCGGGGGGTGCCTGACCGGGCGCTGCGGGCGCGGAGACCGGCAACAGCAGATCGGTGCGGGACAGGAGCCGGAAGTACAACTCCTGGTCGTTGGCGCGCAGCGCGTCCCGCATCGCCACCTCGGCCTCCGTGGCCGGCTCCCATTCGGTCACGGCCACCTCTCCTTCCGAGAACAGGCCACAGGTATCGCGTACAACCTACAAGGTGGTATCAAGATCACAATGGCTGGCCGTCGGCGGCCTGCCGGGGGGCCGGTGAGGCGATAACATCCCGTCCCGGAGCCGACACCATACGGAGGCCGTCGATGTCCCGGTCGATCGCACGCCCGGTCCTGGCGGGGTTGGCGGCCACCCTGCTGACCGGCGCGGCCGCCCCGGCCGTCGCCGCCGGTGCGACGCTCCCGGAAGCCCCGACCTGCGCCACCCCACTCGCCCCCGTACGGCCGGTCACGGCCCTGCCCTGGCCGCAGCAACGGTACGAGCCCGCTCGGCTCGCGCCGTTGGCCACCGGCACCGGCGTGACGGTGGCGGTGGTCGACTCCGGGGTCGACCGGGCGCACCCTCAACTGGCCGGGCGGGTGCTGGCCGGCACCGACCTCCTCGACCCCGGCGGGGACGGCCGCAGGGACTGCGCCGGTCACGGCACCGGCGTGGCGAGCATCATCGCCGCGGCACCCCGACCCGGCGTCGCCTTCCACGGCCTGGCACCGGGCGCCCGGATTCTGCCGGTGCGGGTGAGTGAGCAGCAGGTGGTGCAGGGGCGGGAGTCGGGGCGTACGGTCAGCGCCCGCGAGTTCGCCCGGGCCATCCGCTGGGCCGTGGACCATGACGCCGACGTGGTGAACCTTTCCGTGGTGCTGTACGTCGACGACCCGGAGGTCCGCTCCGCGGTGCGGTACGCGGTCGGCCGGGACGTGGTGCTGGTGGCCGCCGGCGGCAACCTGCACGACAGCGGGAACCCGCGTCCGTTCCCCGCCGCGTACGACGGGGTCCTCGGTGTGGGTGCGATCGGGGCGGACGGCGGGCGGGCGGCCTTCTCGCAGACCGGCCCCTATGTCGACCTTGTGGCACCGGGCAGCGAGGTGCTGGCCGCCGCGCCCGGCCAGGGCCACCACCGGGTCGAGGGCACCAGCTACGCGACGCCGTTCGTGGCGGCCACCGCGGCGCTGCTGCGCCAGTACCGGCCCGAGCTGACCGCCGCTCAGGTGGTGGAGAGGATCGTCGCCACCACCGATCCGGCACCCGACGCGGGCGGCGGGTACGGCGCCGGTGTGCTGAACCCGTACCGGGCGGTCACCGAGACCGGTGGCGGGCGACCGGCCGGCCCTCGGGCGGTCGCCGCGCTCGCCGACGACCGGGCCGATCCGGCGCTGGTCGCGCGCCAGGCCCGTCGGGCGGCGGCCCGGGACCGGGCCCTGCTGGTCGGCGCGGTGATCGGCACGACGGCGGTCACTGTGGTGCTGCTCGCCGTGGCGCTGCCGCGAGGTGCCCGCCGACGCTGGCGGCCCGCCGAACCGGTCTGACCCTCGCACCCGACCGCCCCGCTCCCCGATCAGACGCGGCCGGAGCGCCGGCCCACACACGGCCAGCGCTCGCGGCCCGCCTCCGGCGACCGACACGTCTGAAACACGCCTAGATCACTGGAACAGCCCGGTGTTCTTCTTCTCGGTGTCGAGATAGTCGGCGGCCGAGTCGTTCACCGCCAGCCTGATGTCGCGCAGCATCGCCTGGAGGTCCTGCGAGGCGGACCGCCACCGTGCCTGGCGCTGCTCATACGCCTGCCTGGCCTCGCCCGCCCAGCTCGCCACCAGCGGTGCGGCGTCCCGTTCGAGCTGGCCGAGCTGCGAGTCGAGCGTGTTCAGCGCCTTCTGGATGTCCGCGCCGGCCTGCTGAAGCGCGGCGAAGTTGACGACCAGCACACCGTGGTCCATCGGATCTCCCTCCCGAGCGGGGGTCAGAGCGGCAGTTGGATGCCGCCGCGGTTGGTGCCGGCCACCCGGCTGGCCGCCTCGTCGTCCGAGACGTCGTACTGCCGGCCGGCGGTGCGGATCGCCCCGGCGGTTTCGCGCAGCGCCCGGTGCAGCGCCGCCTGGTCCTGTGACCACTGCTGCTTGACCTGCTCGAACGACCGCCCGCCGGAGCCGCGCCAGGCCTGCTGCAACACCTCCAGCTCGGCCAGCAGGCCGGTCAGCATGGACTGCAACGACTGGTCCACCTGCTCGAACTTCGCGGCGGTCTGCTGCATCACCGCGGCTTCTGCCTGAGTCTGGGACACCCGGACGTCACCTCGTTTCCTCGGTCGTGACTGGCCGTCGACGCGCCCACCGTGGGGGTGCGCCGCTCGCATGACCCGGTCGTTGAGGACTGTGGACGCGGGTCAGCGAAGAACTTCGTGGCTGACGGTAGCGGCCCGGTAGCCGTTCTGCTACCCCCCGCCTCTCCCCTGTGGACAACCATGGCGAACATCGGTCGCTTACGATGTGCCGCAGTCACGTCGCGGCGTGTGACGGGCCGCGGGAGCGGCCGGCCGCCCGGCGCGGTCCACACTGCTCGAGGAGGCGCGGTGCCGGCGACAACCACCGGAGGGTCGCACCCGGCGACGCCGGTCGGGCCCGGGCCGGGAGTCGTCGCGCCAGCGACCGGGCCGGGAATTGGCCCGCCGGGGTTCGGGCCGGGCGGGTCCGCCGACACCGACCCCGGAATCGCCGGGCGGAGCACGCCGCACCGCCCGCCACCGATCGCCCGCCGGGCCTCCGTGGGCCGGCGCGGGGGCACCGGGGTGTACGCCGGTCAGCTGGTCACCGGGCAGGTCGCCGTGGCGCTCGTCCTCGCCGCCCTGGGCCGGGGCCTTCCGGTCACGGTCGCGGCCCTGCTGGCAGCGGTGCTGCTGGTGGCGTCCGCCTGGGTCCGGTTCCGCGGTCGGTGGCTCTTCGAATGGCTGGCCACCGCCGCCGGGCACCTGACCCGCCGCCGCGCACTCGCCGGGCCGGCAGGCCCACGCGAGTTGCTCGGCCTGGTCGCCCCCGGCACCGTGGTGCGCTCGACGGAACTCCCCGGCGGGCCGGCCGCGGTGCTGGAGGACACCGGCGGCATGGTGGCGCTGCTGGAGCTCGGCGATTCCGGCGACCTGCTCGGCGACGCGCCCCGGGTCGTCCCCGCGCCGTCCGCGCTGCTTCCGCCGACCGGGCCGGACGTGCCGCCGCTGCGGATCCAGCTGCTGCTCGCGGGGACACCGGCCCCGGTGCCGGCCGTGGGCGGCACCGTCGGCACGTCGTACCGGCAGCTCACCGACGGGCGGCTCGCCGGACGGGAGCGGGCGGTGCTCGCGGTCCGGGTGCTGCGGGTGGACGGCTGGTCCGAGGAGGACCTGCGCCGGGTGCTCGCCGGCACGTTACGCCGGATCGTCCGCCGGATCGGGCCGTTGACCGCCCGGCCGCTCGGTGTGCCGGCGGCGCTGCGCGTCCTGGGCGAACTGGCCCACCACGACGGCCATCCGGTACGGGAGTCCTGGCCGGTGCTCCGGTCCGGCGCTCTCGTCCAGGCCACCTTCCGACTGATCCGCTGGCCGAGCGACGGTGCCGGCGCGCGCCGGCTGGTGCCACGGCTGCTCGCGCTGCCGGCGACCGCGACGACGGTGTCGCTCAGCGCGGGCCCGTCGCCGGTCAGCGGCGTGACGGGTGTGCCGATCGAGCTGACCGTACGACTGGCCGCCGGAACGGCGACGGAGCTGACCGAGGCCGCCGAGGCACTGGATCGGCTGGTGACCGGCCTGGGTGGGGAGCTGAGCCGACTGGACGGCGCGCACCTGACCGGGCTGGCCGGCACGCTACCGCTGGCGCTCGCGACGCCCGGTGCGCAGTCGCGGTCAGCGCTGGACGACTGGGAACTGACCCTCGGCGGAGCGGGGCTGATGGTCGGCACGAACCGGCACGGTGGGGCGGTGACCGTCCGGCTTTTCCGGCCGGAGGGCACGCGGGTGCTGCTGGTCGGCGGGTTGCGTGCCGCCCAGTTGGTGGCCCTGCGCGCGATGGCGCTGGGCGCCCTGGTGGTGGTCCAGACCGGACGCCCCCGCGCCTGGGAGCCGTTCGTCAGGGGTGTGGGCGCGCCGGGCGGGACGATCCCGCTGATTCCACCGGGTCGGCCGGTCGCCGACGGGGTGGGCACGGCGCTGCGGCCGTTGCTGCTGGTGGTCGACACCGGGCCGGTGCCGGCCGACGCCGAGCCGGGCCCGCCCTGGCGGGCCATCCTGGTGGTCCGGGACGAATTGACCCCGGCGGACGTGGATGCCCTGACCCGGGCCGACCTGGCGGTGCTGCAACCGTTGGACGCCACCGAGGCCGCGCTGGCCGGCACCGCGCTGGGGCTGGGCGGCTCGGCCGAGTGGTTGACGCGGATCCGGGACGACATGGTGGCCGTGGTGAACCGGCGTGCGCTGCGCTGGGCGCTGCTGTCCCCCACTCCGATCGAGGCGCAGCTCATCGGACGACCCGCGCGAGGCTGAACCGTTCCGATCGTCAATCGGCGGGTTACGCCGGTGCCCGGTCCGTGGCACGATCCCCGCCATGGGTTTTCTGAAAGGGCTGCTGATTCGGCTGGCCACCACGGCGCTGGCCTTCTGGCTGGCCACACTCCTCATTCCGGGCATCACTCTGGAGTCGACCTCCACCGTCGAGACGGTCACCACGCTGCTCCTGGTGGCAGCGATCTTCGGTGTGGTCAACGCGGTGCTCCAGCCGATCATCAAGACCGTCGGCTGTGGCTTCTACCTCCTGACCCTGGGTCTCATCGCGCTGGTGGTGAACGGGCTGCTGTTCCTGCTCACCAGCTGGATCGCCGACCAGGCCGGGCTACCGTTCTCCGTCGACGGGTTCTGGCCCGCCGCCGTGTTGGGCGCGCTCTTCGTGAGCATCGTGACCTGGGTCCTCGGCGCGATCCTCGACCGGGACTGACGGGCGACCGACCAGGATCGACCCGGACCGCCCGGGCCCCGGCCGTGGCCGGAGCCCGGGCGGTCCGGTGACCAGAGTCCGAGAATTGGCCGGCGTCGGGGCCGGTCCGGACGGCTAGCGTCGTGGGGTGTTCTCGCTGACCCGCTCCGACGGCCACCTCCTCAGCACCGATCCCGCCCGGCTGGATCTGGACCGGGTGCACCGGTGGCTGTCGACCGACGCGTACTGGGCACTGGGCCGGGACCGGGAGACGGTCGTCCGGGCGTTCGCCGGGTCGCTGCCGTTCGGCGTCTACCGGCCCGGGGACGGCCGCCAGGTCGCGGTGGCCCGGGCGGTCACCGACGGGGCCACCTTCGCCTGGCTCTGCGACGTGTACGTGGACCGCGCGTCCCGGGGTCACGGGTTGGGCGGCTGGTTGGCCGGCGCGGTCCGCGACCACCTGGCCGAGCTGGGCGTACGCCGGATCCTGCTGGCCACCAACGACGCGCACGAGGTGTACGCGCGGGTGGGCTTCACCCCCCTGGACGAGCCCACGCGATGGATGCAGCTCGACCGACGTCCACCGGTGACCCCGGTCACCGGAAAGGAACAAAGCGCGGTTTGACCCCTTACGGTGGAGCCGTGACGCCACTCCGCCTGGGATACCTCTACGGCCTCGGCGCGTACCTGCTCTGGGGCTTCTTTCCGCTCTACCTCAAGCTGCTGCGACCGGCCGGTCCGCTGGAGATCCTCGCCCACCGGATCGTCTGGTCGGTGGTCTTCGTGGCCCTGCTGCTGGGCGCGCTGCGCAACGTCGGCTTCCTGCGGGCGTTGCTGCGCCGGCCCTGGGCAGTGGCCGGAATCGTCGTCGCCGCGGCCCTGATCGCGATCAACTGGGGCACCTACATCTACGGGGTCAACTCGGACCGGGTGGTGGAGACCGCGCTCGGCTACTTCATCAATCCACTGGTGGTGGTGCTGCTCGGGGTGACGGTGCTGCGGGAGCGGCTGCGCCCGGCGCAGTGGGTGGCGCTGGGAATCGGCGCGTCGGCGGTCGCGGTGCTCACCGTGGACTACGGCCGGCTGCCCTGGCTGGCCCTGACCCTGGCGTTCAGCTTCGCCGGCTACGGCCTGGTCAAGAAGCGGCTCGGGCTGCCCGCCGCGGAGGGGCTCTTCGTCGAGTCGGCAGTGCTGGCGCTGCCCGCGCTGGGCTACCTGGCCTGGCTGACCCGGCGTGCCGAGTCGACCTTCGGGCACGTCTCGGCCGGGCACACGGCGCTGCTGGTGCTGGCCGGCGCGGCTACCGCGATCCCGCTGCTGCTCTTCGCCGGAGCCGCCAACCGGCTGCCGCTGAGCAGCCTCGGGATGATCCAGTACCTGGCACCGATCCTGCAGCTCGGCTGCGGCGTGCTGATCTTCCACGAGCCCATGCCACCGGCCCGCCTCGCCGGCTTCGCGCTGGTCTGGCTCGCCCTCGTCGTCTTCACCGCCGACGCCGTCCGCCAGTCCCGCCGCACGCGCGCCCGCGCCCGCGCCGCCACCCCCCGCACCCCCGTCCCCGCACCCTGATCCGGGGTCAGGGGACGGCGTACGAGAGGACCGGGGTGCCGTCGGCGCGTTGCAGTTCGACGCTGACCAGTTCCGCGTCGGTGAACCGGGTGGCGCCGGTGAACTGCAGTGCGTCGCCCGGCGCGGCCAGCCAGGAGCCGATCTGCTCGGTCGCGCCGTCGGGTCCACGCGCCACCAACCGGAAGGTGTACGCCTTGCCGTAGCCGGTCCGGGGGTCGTACCCGCAGCGCATGGTCACCTCGGTGCCCCAGTCGGTGCCGGTCAGCCCGATCTCGGCGTGCACCGGCCCGGCGGAGGCCACCGGCCGCATGGCGACCATCGACACCTGCGGCCCGGGAGTGCCCGGGGAGCCCGGGACGCCCGGGGTGCCGCGCAGCACAGTTGCGGTGCCCACGCCGACCACCAGGGCGAACGCGGCGGCGACCAGCCCGGTCAGCGCGTACCGCCGGCGGATGGCCCACCGCTCGCGCCGCCGGCGGGCTCTGGCCTCCTCGAGCAGCGCGGGCACCCGGGGTTCGGTCGGCGGTGGCAGGAACTGCTCCAGACCCGCCGGGTCGAGGCGACCGAGCAGCCCGGGCAGGACGGCGATCTCGGCGACCGCGTCCCGGCAGGAGGCGCAGCCGGCGAGGTGCCGCTCGTAGGCCGCCCGCTCGGCGGGGGCCAGGGCACCCAGCACGTACGCGCCATCGTCGTGCGCGAACTCGCACCGGGTCATCCCGTCACTCCCATCTCAGCCAGGACCAACCGTAGTGACCGCAGCGCGTAGTGGGTGCGGGACTTCACGGTGCCCGGTGGCACCCCCAGCCGGGACGCCGCCTCGGCCACCGACCGCCCCTGGTAGAAGCACTCGACCAGCACCTCGCGGTGGGTCGCGCTGAGCCGGTTCAGCGCCTCGGCGACGGTCCACGCCTCCACCGCGCGCTCGGCCTCGTCGACCACCTCCGGCGGTTCCGGGATCTCGTCGGTGAACACCTCACCGACCCGGGTGGACCGCCGACGCCAGGCGTCGATGGCGAGGTTGCGGGCGGTGGTGAAGAGCCAGGCCCGCACCGAGCCGCGGCGCGGGTCGAGCGACTCCGGATGCCGCCAGGCCCGCAGCAGCGTCTCCTGCACCAGGTCCTCAGCCCGCTGCCGGTCCCCGTTGACCAGTCGGAGGGCGTGGGCGTACAGCGCTTCCGCGTGCTCGTCGTGCAGCGCGCGCAGCAGTTGGGCGTCGTGGTCGCTGATGGCGGTCTCCTCACTCCCGGCGCGCGTCGGGCGGTGCGTCCGCTCGTGAATACGTGCGGTCACGCCGATCGGTTCAGCCCGAGGTCAGACCGGTTGCGTGCGGTCGGTGCCCCCAAGCCGGGCGTGGTGGTCACCTGGCGCCTGGACGGCGGCCCGGTGGGCAGCTGACGTTGCTCCGGCGGTCCGGCGCCGGACCGCCACGAGAGGCCCTCTCCCAGCCGGGGAGAGGGCCTCTCGGCGTCCGGTCAGTGGTCGGCGGCGATGCCGTCGGCGACGGCGCGGGCCACCGTGAGCAGCTTGGCCCGGACCACCCGGGCGGAGGTCATCATCTCGCCGGCGGGCAGCGCGCAGGCCAGCACGACCCGGCGTTCCATGTCCTTGTCCGGCGTGACCAGCACGGCCGCGCAGGCCACCCCCTGGCGGAACTGACCCAGCTCCAACTGCATCCCCCGCCGGTCGCCGGCGGCCAGGTCGGCCTCGAACGTCTCGGTGCTGGTCAACGTGGCTGTGGTGAACGGGCGCATGCCGTATTCCCGCAGGTAGCGGAAGCGTTGTTCGGCGGTGAGCGTGGCGAGCAGGGACTTGCCGAGTGCGGTGGCGTGCGCCCCCTCGTCGAAGCCGGGGACGAGGTCCTCCAGGTAGGGCGACCGGGGCCCCTCGGCGACCGCAGTGAGGGCGACCTGGCCACCGACGAAGCGGCCGAGGTAGTGGCTGTAGCCGGTGTCCGCGGCGGCCCGCCGGAGCGTCTCACCGACCGCCGGCGGCCCCCGGAACGCGGTCACCAGCTCCCGGTAGCGGTCGGCCACCTCCAACCCCACGATGTACGTGCCGTCCTCCCGACGGATCACGTAGCCCTCGTAGGCCAGGGTGCGGACCAGGTGGTACGTGGTGGCCACGGTCAGCTCGCACCGCCGGGCGATCTGCTTGACGGTCAGGCCCTTCGGGGCGCGACCGACCGACTCGAGCACCCGCAGCGCTCGGGACACGCTGCGGATCAGGTCCGAAGGTTCTGCCAAGGGGTCGCGCACAACCACCTCCGCCGCCGGGGACTTACACCATATGAAAAACAGGCCCGGTGCGAAATGCCTGTTCGGGTCGAGGATGCCAGATCACCATCCACGCCTTGTGCACCGCCGGTCACCGGGAGTGGTCCGAGCGCGACTCGCGTAGGTTTGCCGGACGATGAACGACACCACCCGCACCCCCGCCCCCGACAGCGCCCGCACCAGCCCGATCCGGGCCGGCGCCGGCGCTGTGCTCACCACCGTGGCCTGCGTGCTGCCCGTCTTCCTGCTCGGCGGCCTCGCCGTGCAGATGGGCGCCGACCTCGGGTTCTCGCCGGCCGGTCTGGGCCTGGCAGTGGCCGTCTACTTCGGGGTCAGCGCGCTGGCCTCGGTGCCCTCCGGTCGTCTGGTCGAGCGGTACGGGCCGGCAATGGTGGCCCGCTGCGGCATCGTGCTGGCCGCCGGGTCGATGCTTGCCGTGGCGGTGTTCGCCCGGTCGTACCCGGCGCTGGTCGCGCTGCTGGCGCTCAGCGCCACCGCGAACGCCCTCGGCCAGTTGGCCAGCAACGCCGTTCTGGCGCAGCACGTCCCGGCCCGTCGGCAGGGGCTGTCGTTCGGCGTCAAGCAGTCGGCCATCCCGGTCTCCACCCTGCTGGCCGGGGCGGCGGTGCCCACCATCGCGCTCACCGCCGGCTGGCGCTGGGCGTTCGTGGCCGCCGCCGGTGCGGCGCTGACCACGCTGCCCGCCGTACCCCGGCAGATGCCCGACCGCGCCCGGCGGGCCGACGCCAAGCGTGCTGGCCGTGCCACGGTGGCGCTGGTGGTGATCGGTGTGGCGGCGACACTGGCCGCGGCCGCCGCCAACGCGCTTGGCACGTTCCTGGTGGACTCAGCGGCCGCCCGTGGGCTCTCACCGGGCCTCGCCGGTCTCACGCTGACCCTGGGCAGCGCGGTCTGCGTGGTGGCCCGTGTCGGTGCCGGCTGGCTGGCCGACCGCCGTACCGGCGGTCACGTCGCGCTCATCGCCGCGATGCTGGTGGTCGGTGCCGGCGGGTTGGGCCTGCTCGCGTTGACCGGCGCGGTGCCGCTGGTGGCCGGCGTGGTACTCGGCTTCGGCCTGGGCTGGGCCTGGCCCGGTCTGATGAACTTCGCGGTGGTCCGGCTCCACCCGCAGGCCCCGGCCGCCGCCACCTCGATCACCCAGACCGGGGTGTACGCGGGCGGCTGTCTCGGCCCACTGAGCCTCGGCCCGCTCGCCGCCCACCTCGGCTACCCGGCGATGTGGACCACCGCGGCGGTGTCCATGCTGCTCGCCGCCGCTCTGATGCTCGTCGGCAGTCGCCTGCTGACCCGCATCGCCGCCGGGGCGAACCGAACCGGAGATCAGCTGGTGCGGTCGGCGATGTAGTCGCAGAGCGATTCGAGGGCGCGGCGGGACGGGCTGGCCGGAAGCGGAGCCAGGCGCTCGCGAGCGTCCTCGGCGTAGCTGCGCACGGTCTCCCGGGCACGCTTGAGCGCCGGGCTCTCCCGGAGCAGCCCCAGCGCCTCGGCGTGCAGCGCGTCGTCGGTCAGCGGGCCGGTGGCCAGGATCTCCCGCAGCCGCACCGAGGACGCGTCGAAGTCGTCCGCCGCCTGGGCGTAGAGCACCGGCAGCGTGGGGACGCCCTCGCGCAGGTCCGTGCCGGGCGTCTTGCCGGACTGCACCGACTCGGAGGCGATGTCCAGCAGGTCGTCGGAGAGTTGGAAGGCGACGCCGATCGTCTCGCCGTATCCGGCCAGCGCCTCGATGTGCTCGGCGGAGGCGCCACCGAACATGCCGCCGAACTGGGCCGACGTGGCGATCAGGGAGCCCGTCTTCTCGGCGATCACGCTCAGGTAGTGCGCGACCGGGTCGTCGCCGGCGCGCGGCCCGACGGTCTCGGCGATCTGGCCGTGCACCAGGCGGGCAAAGGTCCGCGCCTGCAACCGGACCGCCTCCGGACCCAGCTCGGCCGCGATGTCGGCGGCCCGGGCGAAGAGGTAGTCACCGACCAGGATGGCCACCGAGTTGGTCCAGCGGGAGTTCGCGCTCGGCGCGCCCCGGCGCACGTCCGCCTCGTCCATCACGTCGTCGTGGTACAGCGTGGCCAGGTGGGTGAGCTCCATCACCACCGCCGCGGAGACCACCCTCGGGCTGGTGGCGTCACCGAACTGGGCGCCCAGCGCCACCAGCAACGGCCGGAACCGCTTCCCGCCGGCCTCGAGGAGATGCCGGGCGGCCTCGGTGACGAACGGGTCGGCGCTGGCCACACTGGCCCGCAGCTCGACCTCGACCGCGTCCAGCAGCCTCAGCACGGACGCCTCGACGCGGGGATCGGCGAGATGAAGGCCGAGCGCGCCGAACTGACTCGTGCTCGCCCGACCCCGGCGACCGCCGGAGCCGGTGGCACCTGAACGCTCGCCAGCCGGAATCACCACGCATCAACCATGCCACACCCGTTCTACCTGCTCCGGGCCGGGGATACGCACCGGGGGCCGGCACGCGAACGCGTGCCGGCCCCCGGTTGCCGATGCTCTGGTCATCGGACGAAGTCGGCGGCTCCCGTCGCCAGGTCGAGCAGCGGCGCCGGGGCGATGCCCAGCACCAGGGTGGCCAGCACGCCGATCATCAGCGCGGCGGAGGTGAGGCCGCCGGGCACGGTGACGGTCGGCGTGGACTCGCCCGGCTCGGACAGCCACATCATCACCACGACCCGCAGGTACGGGAAGGCCAGCACCATGCTGGTCAGCACACCGGCGATCACCAGCCACGCCTGACCGCCGTCCAGCGCCGCCCCGAAGACCGCGAACTTGCTCATGAAGCCGCTGGTCAGCGGGATGCCGGCGAAGGCCAGCAGGATGAACGTGAACAGTCCGGCGAAGAACGGCGAGCGCCGGCCCAGCCCGGCCCAGCGGGACAGGTGGGTGGCCTCCCCGTCGTCGTCCCGGACCAGGGTCACCACCGCGAACGCGGCCAGCACCGAGAAGCCGTACGCGACCAGGTAGAACATCGTGCCGGCGAGGCCTTCACGACTCGGCGCCAGCACGCCGACCAGCAGGTAGCCGGCGTTGGCGATCGAGGAGTACGCGAGCAGCCGCTTGATGTCGGTCTGGGTGACCGCGAGCACCGCGCCGACCAGCATGGTCAGCACCGCCACCGCGCCGAGCACCGGAGTGAAGTCCCAGGCGGCGCCGGCGAACGCGACGTGGAAGACGCGCAGCAGCGCGCCGAACGCGGCGACCTTGGTGCAGGCGGCCATGAACCCGGTGACCGGGGTCGGCGCACCCTGGTAGACGTCCGGCGTCCACACGTGGAACGGGGCCGCCCCGGCCTTGAAGAGCAGACCGATGGCGAGCAGCGCCATGCCGGCGAAGAGCAGCACCGGGCTGGCCGGCGACTCGGTCACCGCCGCGTTGATGGTGGCGAAGTCGACCCCGGCCACGCGGCCCGGGATGCCGGCGGTGAAGCCGTAGATCAGGGCCACACCGAACAGGAAGAACGCCGAGGCGTACGCGCCGAGCAGGAAGTACTTCATCGCCGCCTCCTGGCTCAGCAGCCGCCGGCGACGAGCCAGCGCGCAGAGCAGGTACAGCGGGAGCGAGAAGACCTCCAGCGCGATGAACATGGTCAGCAGGTCGTTCGCCGCCACGAAGATCAGCATGCCGCCGATCGCGAACGTGGTGAGCGGGTAGACCTCGGTGAGGCCGTTGCGCCCCTCGGCCTGCCGCCGGTCGTCGGCCGACTCCGCGGTCACCGCAGCCTGGGCGACGAACGCCCCGCCGCGCTCCACCGAGCGGTCACCGATCAGCAGCAGCGCCATCGCGGCCAGCACCAGGATCGCGCCCTGGAGGAAGAGCGTCGGCCCGTCCACCGCGAGGGCCTGACCGGCGGTGATGATCCGGTCGTCGGCGTTGAGGACCACCATGGTCAGCGCGGCGAGGACGGCCAGCAGGGCCAGCGTCAGCTGCACGACGTGCCGCAGGCGCCGGGGAACGAAGGCCTCGACCAGCACGCCGAGCAGAGCGACGCCCAGCATGATCATGATCGGGGCGAGCGCCGCGTAGTTGAGCGACGGCAGTTTCAACTCGGTCATCGGGCCGGCCTTTCGTTCACGACTGCGGGGCTCGCAAGCTCACTCCTCGCGTTCACCGGCGCGCCTCCTGGACGGTGCCACCCACCGACGGGGCGGGGTCGGTCCTGCCGATGTCGTCCATGGTCGCCTGGACGGCGGGGTTGATCACATCAGTGACCGGCTTGGGGTAGAAGCCGAGCAGCACGATCAGCGCGATCAGCGGGGCGACCACGACCTTCTCGCGCAGGTTGAGGTCCCGACGCATGCCGTCGACCTCGGTCAGTGCCGGGTTGAGCGTGCCCTGGGTGGTGCGCTGCACCATCCACAACACGTAGGCGGCGGCCAGGATGATGCCGAGCGTGGCGATGACCGCGACCGGCTTGTTCACCGTGAAGGTGCCGATCAGCACCAGGAACTCGGAGATGAACGGCGCGGTGCCCGGCAGCGCGAGCGAGGCGAGACCAGCGAAGAAGAACACCCCGGCGAGCACCGGAACCAGCTTGCCGGCACCGCCGAAGTCACTGATCAGGGCCGAGCCACGTCGGGCGACCAGCATGCCCACCACCAGGAAGAGCAGGCCGGTGGCCAGACCGTGGTTGAGCATGTAGAGCACCGCGCCGGTGCCGGCCTGGGTGGTGAAGGCGAAGATGCCCACCCCGATGAACCCGAAGTGCGCGATCGAGGTGTACGACACCAGCCGCTTGAGGTCGTTCTGGCCGACCGCCAACAGCGCGGCGTAGATGATGCCGATCACGCCCAGCGCCAGCGCCCACGGCGCGAACCACTTCGACGCCTCGGGGAACAGCGGCAGGCAGTAGCGCAGGATGCCGAACGTGCCGACCTTGTCCAGCACGCCGACCAGCAGCGCCGCGGCGCCCGCCGGTGCGGCGCCACCGGCGTCCGGCAGCCAGGTGTGGAACGGGAAGAACGGTGCCTTGATGGCGAACGCGAGGAAGAAGCCCAGGAACAGCCAGCGCTCGGTGCCGGTGCTGATGTCGACCTGCGACAGCGCCTGCCAGTCGAAGGTCTTCCCGCCGACCACCCACAGCCCGATCACCGCGGCCAGCATGAACAGGCCGCCGACGAGCGAGTAGAGGAAGAACTTCACAGCCGCGTACTGCCGCTGGTGGCCGCCGTAGCTGCCGATCAGGAAGTACATCGGTACCAGCATGACCTCGAAGAACACGTAGAACAGGAAGACGTCGGCGGCGGCGAAGACGCCGATCATCGTGCACTCGAGGACCAGCAGCAGCGCGAAGTAGACGGGCACCGACCGCTTCGACGACTCCGCGTCGTGCCAGGACGCCAGGATCACCAGCGGAACCAGCACCGCGATCAGCATCAGCATCACCAGCGCGATGCCGTCGGCGGCGAAGGTGAAGCTGACGCCCCAGTCCGGGATCCACGAGTACGACTCGCGGAACTGGAACCGGTCACCGCCGGCGTTGAAGCTGACCCACATCACCACCGAGAGCACCAGCACCAGCAGCGACCAGGCGAACGCCACCTGCTTGGCCAGCTCCGGCCGGTGGCGCGGCAGGAACGCCACCACCAGGGCGCCGACCAGCGGCGCCACGGTGAGCACCGAGAGGAACGGGAAGTTGGACATTATGCGGCCTTACCTCCGTCGTCACTGCGTGGTCCGCCGGCGGGGGCGGCCGGAAAGAGGTCGATCACGCCAACCACCCGGCCTGCACCGCCAGGAACGCCGCCATCACCAGCAGCGCACCGGCCAGGATCGAGGTGGCGTACGAGCGGACGAAGCCGGTCTGCAGCCGCCGGAGCCGGCCCGAGCCGCCGCCTACCGCGGCGGCGAGCCCGTTGACCAGCCCGTCGACGCCCCGGTTGTCGAGGAAGACCAGCGCCCGGGTGAGGAAGATGCCGGGCTTCTCGAAGACCGCCTCGTTCACCGCATCGGTGTAGAGGTTGCGCCGGGCGGCGGTGACCAGCACGCCGGCCGGCTGCGGCGCGGTGGCCGTACCGGCCCGGAAGAGGAACCAGGCCAGCCCGGCGCCGAGCACGGTGACGAGCAGCGACAGCGTGGTGATGACGGCGTGCGAGAGGACCGCCTCGTGCTCGGCATGCTCGCCGCCCAACCCGGCGGTCGCCGTCAGCCAGTCCGGCACCGACGTCGCGAGCAGGAAACCGGCGCCGACCGAGCCGACCGCCAGCAGGACCAGCGGGATGGTCATCAGTGCCGGCGACTCGTGCGGGTGCTCGATGTCCTCGGTCCACCGCTTCGGGCCGTGGAAGGTGAGCACGAAGAGCCGGGTCATGTAGAACGCGGTCAGCCCGGCGCCGAGCAGCGCCGCCCCGCCGAAGAGCCAGGCGGTCCAGTCCGCCCGCTCGAAGGCGGCCACGATGATCGGCTCCTTGGAGAAGAAGCCGGAGAACGGGAACATGCCGATGATGGCCAGCCAGCCCATCATGAAGGTCAACCAGGTGATCTTCATGTACTTCGACAGCCCGCCGAAGCGGCGGATGTCCACCTGGTCCTTCATCCCGTGCATGACCGAGCCGGCGCCCAGGAACATGTTGGCCTTGAAGAAGCCGTGCGCCAGCAGGTGCACGATGGCCAGCGCGTACGCGCCGCCACCCAGGCCGACGCCGACGAACATGTAACCGATCTGACTCACCGTCGACCAGGCGAGCACCCGCTTGATGTCGTCCTTGGCCGCGCCGATGATGCAGCCGATCAACAGGGTGAGCGCACCGACGCTGACCACCACGAGCTGGAGCGTCGAGTTGGCGGAGAAGATCGGGTTGGACCGGGCGATCAGGTAGACGCCCGCGGTGACCATGGTGGCGGCGTGGATGAGCGCCGACACCGGAGTGGGGCCCTCCATCGCGTCCGGCAGCCACGCCTGCAGCGGGAACTGGCCGGACTTGCCGGTCGCGCCGAGCAGCAGCAGCAGGCCGAGCACAAGCACGGTCGAGCCGGCCAGCGCGCCGACGCCGTTGAACACCTCGTCGTACTGGGTGGTGCCCAGGGTGGCGAACATGATGAAGATGCCGATGGCCAGGCCGGCGTCGCCG
The DNA here is from genome assembly GCF_900091455.1 of Micromonospora coriariae. Taxonomy (NCBI): domain Bacteria; kingdom Bacillati; phylum Actinomycetota; class Actinomycetes; order Micromonosporales; family Micromonosporaceae; genus Micromonospora; species Micromonospora coriariae. Next base: position 2,328,070 of record NZ_LT607412.1, read on the forward strand.
ACCCGGTTCATCAGGAACGCCTTCTTGCCGGCGGTGGCGGCGCTCGGCCGCCCGTACCAGAAGGAGATCAGCAGGTACGACGCCAGACCGACGCCCTCCCAGCCGAAGTACAGCATCACGTAGTTGTTGCCGAGCACCAGCAGCAGCATGGCCGCGACGAACAGGTTGAAGTACGCGAAGAACCGGCGGCGGCCCGCGTCGTGCGCCATGTACTCCACTGCGTACAGGTGGATCAGGAAACCCACGCCGGTGATCAGGAGGACGAAGACGGCGGCCAGCGGGTCGAACAGCAGGCCGAAGTCGACCCGCAGATCACCGACCGCGATGAAGTCCCAGAGGCTCAGCTCGACCGACTTGTTCTCCAGGCCACGCAGCTGGAAGAAGGAGGCCAGGCCGAGCACGAACGCGGCACCGATGGCGGCGACGCCCAACCAGTGCCCCCAGCGATCGGCCCGCCGGCCGAGCAGCAGCAGGATGGCCGCGCTGACCAGCGGGATCGCCACGAGCAGCCAGACGCTGCCGAGCAAGCCCGTGGCACCGGCGTACTGCACAGTCTCTTCCACTTGCTTGCCCCTTAGTACTTGAGCAGGTTGGCGTCGTCGACGCTCGCGGAGCGTCGAGTCCGGAAGATCGACATGATGATCGCGAGACCGACCACGACCTCAGCCGCCGCCACCACCATCACGAAGAACGCCATGATCTGACCGTTGAGGTCACCGTTGATCCGGCTGAAGGTGACCAGCGTCAGGTTGGCCGCGTTGAGCATCAGCTCCACGCACATGAACAGCACTATCGCGTTGCGCCGGACGAGCACCCCGGCGGCGCCGATGGTGAACAGCACCGCGGCGAGTACCAGGTAGTAGTTCGGCTCGACCGAGAAGAACCCGTCCATTACTTGTCCGTCCCCTTCAGCGAGGTCTCCTCGGCGGTCAGCTCGCGCTGCGGAAGGATCGCCGGGGTGCTGCGGTCGGTCAGGCGGCCGTCGGGCAGCCGGGCCGGGGTGGCCACCGAGGAAGAGGTCGCGAAGACTCCGGGGCCCGGCTTGGGGCCGGGATAGTTACCCGGAGCGAAGCGCGCCCGCATGGTGGCCGGCTGGTCCATCTTGTCCTGCTTGCGCCGCTCGACGTGCGCCAGCACCATGGCGCCGACCGCCGCGGTGATCAGCAGCGCCGAGGTCAGCTCGAACGCGAAGACGTACTTGGTGAACAGCAGACGGGCGATGCCTTGCACGTTCCCCTCCGCGTTGGCCTGCTCCAGGCCGACCGCGGTGGTCTCGTCCAGCGCCTGGTAGACGCCGCTGCCGATCAGGCCGGCGAAGCCCAGCCCGAGCGCGATCGCGGCGACCCGCTGGCCGCGTAGCGTCTCGATCAGTGAGTCCGAGGAGTCCCGGCCGACCAGCATCAGCACGAACAGGAAGAGCATCATGATCGCGCCGGTGTAGACGATGATCTGCACCATGCCGATGAACGGACCGGCCTGGAGCACGTAGAACACGCCCAGGCAGAGCATCGTCAGCACCAGCCAGAGCGCCGAGTGCACGGCGTTGCGCGCCGCCACCATGCCGATCGCCCCGATCAACGCCAGCGGGGCGAGGATCCAGAAGGTGACCGCCTCGCCGCCGGGCACCGAACCCGCCGCGGCGAGCACCGTCTCCGTGGTCATGCTCCGTCTCCCTTACCCGCGCCGGCTCGCTGGGCCGCCTGCTCGGCGCCCGGGAACGTCACGCCGGGGTGCTCCTCGACCTGGTAGCGGCCGGGGCCCATCGGGGACTTCTCCGCACCGGCGGAGGTGCCCGGGTTGTCCAACGCGCCCACGTAGTAGTCCTTCTCGCTGTCACCCAGACGCATCGGGTGCGGCGGCTGCTCCATGCCTTCGAGCAGCGGTGCGAGCAGCTGCTCCTTGGTGAAGATCAGATCCTGCCGGTTGTCCCGGGCCAGCTCGTACTCGTTGCTCATGGTGAGCGAACGGGTCGGGCAGGCCTCGATGCACAACCCGCAGAAGATGCACCGGGCGTAGTTGATCTGGTAGACGCTGGCGTACCGCTCGCCCGGCGAGAAACGCTGCTCGTCGGTGTTGTCGCCACCCTCGACGAAGATCGCGTCCGCCGGGCAGGCCCAGGCGCACAGCTCACAGCCGATGCACTTCTCCAGCCCGTCCGGGTGCCGGTTGAGGATGTGCCGCCCGTGGTAGCGCGGCGCCGACACCGGCGGCTTGAACGGGTAGTCGGTGGTGACGACCTTCCTGAACATGTGCGAGAAGGTGACCCCGAAGCCCTTGAACGTTCCGGTGATCGTGCCCACGTCACACCTCCCTGGAGTCCGAGCCGGTGGCGATGTTGGCCGGCTCCCGCTCGGCGACCACGCGCGTGATACGCGGGCTCGGTGGTACCTGAAGATCCATCGGTGGCAGCGGGAAGCTCCCGTACGGCCGGCTGTCCACCTTTTCCTGCGTCGTCGGCTTCGGCTGCGGTCGGCGGCTGGGCCAGAACAGCGTGGCGATCAGCAGGATGCCGGCCGGGATGCCGACGGCGATCATCTTGCCGCGCGTGTCCCAGTCCTCGATGGAGCGCAGGCCCGACAGGACCAGGATCCAGACCAGGTTGATCGGCAGCAGCACCTTCCAGCCGAAGCGCATGAACTGGTCGTAACGCAGCCGAGGCAGCGTGCCGCGCAGCCACACGAAGACGAAGACCAGCGCGATCACCTTGCCGAAGAACCAGAGCATCGGCCACCAACCGGAGTTGGCGCCCTCCCAGATGGTGATCGGCCACGGCGCACGCCAACCGCCGAGGAACAGCGTGGTGGTGACCGCCGACATGGTCACCATCGCGACGTACTCGCTGAGCATGAAGAGCGCGAACTTCAGCGAGCTGTACTCGGTCATGAAGCCGGCGACCAGCTCGGACTCGGCCTCGGGCAGGTCGAACGGCGCCCGGTTGGTCTCGCCCACTGTGGCGATGAAGAAGATGATGAAGCTGGGCAGCAGCAGGATCGCGTACCAGCCGGGGGCGGGCAGGTCGAAACCGCCGATGCTCAGCTGCGTCCCGTGCGCCTGCTTGGCGACGATCCCGCTTGTGCTCATCGTGCCGGCGGTCATGAACACCGCCACGATGGAGAGCCCCATGGCGACCTCGTAGGAGATCATCTGGGCGCTCGACCGCAGGCCGCCGAGGAGCGGGTACGTCGAGCCGGACGCCCAGCCGCCCAGCACGATGCCGTAGACGCCCATCGAGGAGCAGGCCAGCAGCAACAGGACCGCCACCGGCACGTCGGTGACCTGCAGCGGCGTGTGGTGGCCGAAGATGCTCACCATCGGGCCGAACGGCACCACCGCCAGCGCGGTGACCGCGCAGATCACCGAGATGGTCGGGGCGAAGAAGTAGACGACCTTGTCGGCCGCCTTCGGCAGGATGTCCTCCTTGAAGGCCATCTTCAAACCGTCGGCGAGGGTCTGCAGCAGGCCGAACGGGCCGACCTGGTTGGGGCCGGGCCGCACCTGCATGTAGCCCACGACGCGCCGCTCGAACCAGACGCCGAGCAGGGTGGCCACCAGACCGAAGGCGAACGCAAAGACGATCTTGATGAGAACCAGCCACCACGGATCGCGACCGAAGTCGGCCAGCGTCGGGTCCTGGGCCAGGTATGACGGAGTCACTGGTTACCCCCGGTGTTGAGGAGCGGACCCGGGAGACCGGCCTCGTCCGCCGCCACCCGCCCGGCCGGAACGACCGCGCTCGGTGCGGGAACGGAGATCCGCACGACCGCGCCGGACGTCGCACCGAGGCTGCGTCGCACGGTCGAACCCGGTGAGTTGGTCGGCAGCCAGACCACGCCGTCCGGCATCTCGGTGAGCTCCGCCGGCAGGGTCAGCGCCCCCCGGTCCGTGCCCACCGTGACCGGGTCGCCATCGGCGACCCCGAGCGCCTCGGCGGTGCCCTTGCCCAGCCGCACCACCGGCGGGCGGGCGGTGCCGGCGAGGTGCTCGTCGCCGTCGGTCAGGGTGCCCAGGTCGACAAGCTGGTGCCAGGTGGCCAGCACGGCCTCCCCGGCGCCCGGGTGCGGCACAGTGCCCGGCGCCACCGACGGCGGGGCCGGCCGACGGGTGCGGGTCGCCGGCAGCGAGCCCAGCTCACGGCGCACGCTCGGCACGTCAGCGGTGCCGAGCCGCACGTCGAGCAGCGCGGCAAGCGCGTCGAGCACCCGCCCGTCGTTCATCGCCGCGGTCTGCAGCACCGCCTCGAACGGACGCAGCCGACCCTCCCAGTCCAGGAAGCTGCCGGCCTTCTCGACCACCGGGGCGATCGGGAGCACCACGTTGGCCCGCCGGGTCACCGCGCTGCCGCGCAGCTCCAGGCTGACCAGGAAGGGCACCGCGTCCAGGGCGGTCTCGGCGAGCCGCGGGTCGGCCAGGTCGGCCGGGTCGACCCCGCCGACCACCAGCGCGCCGAGCTGCCCGTTCGCCGCAGCCGCCAGGATCTGGTCGGTGTCCCGACCGGCCTGGCTCGGGATCACCCCGGCCGGGATGTCCCACGCCTCGCCCAGCTCGGCGCGGGCGGCCGGCTCGGTGACCAGCCGGCCACCGGGGAGCAGGTTGGGCAGGCAGCCCGCGTCGACCGCGCCGCGGTCACCCGCGCGCCGCGGCACCCAGGCCAGCTTCGCGCCGGTACGCCGAGCCACGTCCGCCGCGGCGGAGAGCCCGCCCGGCACGCTGGCCAGCCGCTCGCCGACGATCAGGATCGCGCCCGGCGCGCTCAGCGCCTCGGCGACCGTGGCGTGCTCGGCGAGCACGCTGGCCTCCTCGCCCGGCACCACCCGGGCCAGCTTGGCACCGAGCTTCTCCAGGCCCCGGGTGGCGAACGGCGCCAGCGCGTACACCGTCAGGGTCTTCTTCAGGTACGCCTTGCGCAGCCGCAGGAAGAGGATCGGGCACTCCTCCTCCGGCTCCAGGCCGACCAGCACCACCGCCGGCGCGTTCTCCACGTCGGTGTAGGTGACGTCGGTGACCCCGGCGACCGAGCTGGCCAGGAAGTCGGCCTCCTCGCGGGAGACCGGCCGGGCCCGGAAGTCGATGTCGTTGGTGTTCAGCGCCACCCGGGCGAACTTCGCGTACGCGTAGGCGTCCTCGACGGTCAGCCGACCGCCGGTGAGCACCGCAGTGCCCTGCCCGCTCTCGCGCGCCGCGTGCAGCCCCTCGGCAGCCACGGTGAGCGCCTCACTCCAGGACGCCTCGCGCAGCTCACCGGTCTGCTCGTCGCGGACCAGCGGAGTGGTCAGCCGGTCGGCGGCCCGGGTGTACTGGAAGCCCCACCGGCCCTTGTCGCAGTTCCACTCCTCGTTCACCGCCGGCTCGTCGCCGGCCAGCCGGCGCAGCACCTTGCCGCGCCGCCAGTCGGTGCGCTGCCCGCAACCAGCGGAGCAGTGCTCGCAGACGCTCGGGCTGGAGACCAGGTCGAACGGCCGGGCACGGAACCGGTACTGGGCACCGGTCAGCGCGCCCACCGGGCAGATCTGCACGGTGTTGCCGGAGAAGTAGGAGTTGAACGGCACGTCACCCGCGTCGCCCTCCTCGCCGTACGCGTCGTCCCGGTAGATGTTGATCTCCTCGGCGGACGACCGGCCCATCAGGTCGATGAACTTGTCGCCGGCGATCTCCTCGGAGAACCGGGTGCAGCGCTGGCAGAGCACGCAGCGCTCGCGGTCCAGCAGCACCTGGCTGCTGATCGCCACCGGCTTCTCGTACTCCCGCTTGTGTTCGTGGAAGCGCGAGTCGGTGCGGCCGGTGGACATCGCCTGGTTCTGCAGGGGGCACTCGCCGCCCTTGTCACACATCGGGCAGTCCAGGGGATGGTTGAGGAGCAGCAGCTCCATCACCCCCTCCTGCGCCTTCTTGGCCACCGGGGAGGTGAGCTGGGTGCGGACCACCATGCCGTCGGCGACGGCCTGGGTGCAGGAGGCGACCGGCTTACGCTGGCCCTCCACCTCGACCAGGCACTGCCGGCAGGCGCCGGCCGGTGCCAGCAGCGGGTGGTCGCAGAACCGGGGGATCTCGGTGCCCATCTGCTCGGCGACCCGGATCAGCAGCGTCCCCTTGGGGGCGGTGACCTCGACGCCGTCGATGGTGAGCGTGACGGTCTCGGTCTGCTTGGCTACGTCGGTCATTAGTGGGCTCCCACCAGCTGCTTGTCCGACAGCTTCGGCGCGGTACGTCCCTCGATGTAGTCGAGGTAGTCCTGCTTGAAGTACTTCAGTGACGAGGTCACCGAGCTGGTCGCACCGTCACCCAGACCGCAGAACGAGCGGCCGAGGATGTTGTCGCAGGTGTCCAGCAGGGTGTCCAGGTCCTCGTGGGTGCCCTGGCCGGCGAGGATCCGCCGGTAGACCCGGACCATCCAGTAGTTGCCCTCGCGGCACGGGGTGCACTTGCCGCACGACTCGTGGTGGTAGAAATCCAGCCACCGGTACGTCGCGTAGACCGGGCAGTCCTGGTCGGAGAAGATCTGCGTGGCCGTGGTGCCGAGGATCGAGCCGGCCGCCGCCACCCCCTCGAAGTCCAGTGGCACGTCCAGGTGCTCGGCGGCGAGCAGCGGGGTGGACGAGCCGCCCGGGGTCCAGAACCGCAGGTTGTGGCCGGGCTGCATCCCGCCGGCCAGCTCCAGCAGCTCGCGCAGCGTGACACCCATCGAGCACTCGTACTGGCCCGGGTTGGCGACCCGGCCGGAGAGCGAGTAGATCATCGGTCCGGAGGACTTCTCGGTGCCCATGCTCTTCCACCAGTCGGCCCCACCGAGCACGATCGGCGGCACGCTGGCGATCGTGCCGACGTTGTTCACCACCGTCGGGCTCGCGTACAGGCCGTGGGTGGCCGGGAACGGCGGGCGCAGCCGGGGCTGACCCCGGAACCCCTCCAGCGAGTCCAGCAGCGCCGTCTCCTCGCCGCAGATGTACGCCCCGGCGCCGGAGTGCACCACCAGCTCCAGGTCGTAGCCGCTGCCCAGGATGTTCCGGCCCAGGTAACCCTTGTCGTACGCCTCCTGGACCGCGTTGCGCAGCCGGCGCGCGGCGTGCACCGCCTCGCCCCGGATGTAGATGTAGGCGCGGGCGGCCCGGATCGCGTACGACGCGATGATGACGCCCTCGACCAGCGAGTGCGGGTCGTGGGTCATCAGCGGCAGGTCCTTGCAGGTGCCCGGCTCGCCCTCGTCGGCGTTGACCACCAGGTAGTGCGGCTTGCCGTCGCCCTGCGGGATGAAGCCCCACTTGAGACCGGTGGGGAAGCCCGCGCCGCCCCGGCCGCGCAGCCCGGAGTCCTTGATGAGCTGGATCAGGTCGTCCGGGTGGGCCTTGAGCGCCTTGCGCAGCGCGGCGTAGCCGTCCAGCTGCTCGTACGTGCCGATCCGCCAGGCGTCCGGCGACAGCCAGCGCTTGGTCAGCACCGGCGTCAGCTTGGCCAGCGTCTCCGGGCGGGGAGTGGTCACTTCTGGGCCCCCGTTTCGCTCGCGACGGTGGAGGTCGCGCCATCGGCGCTCGCCGACGCTTCGTTGAGGTTGCGCTCCTGCGCGCCGGTGGAGTCACCGGCCGGCTTGCCGTCACCGGCCGGCGCGTTGGTCGCCACGCCGGCGGCCTCCGCCTCCTGCGCGTCGCGCGGGGCCGGCGGCGAGGTCTCCGCCGGAACCTTGGTGCCGGGTGCGTCGGGCACTGCGGTCGCCGCGTCCGGCTGGCGGGTCTCGGCGGTACGTACCTGCGGCGACTTGTCGTCCGGCGCCTTCACGTCCGGCGCGGTGCTGCCGGTCGCCGCCGCGGCGGGAGCCGGCTGGCCGGCGCCGGCGTTGCCGGGCGTACCCGTCGGAGCGGACGCCCCGTCGCCACCCTTCACCGGGCTGACCTGCGGGGCGGGCGCCTCGGCCGGCTTCGCGGCGGCCTCGGCGGCCTTCGCCTTGGCGGCCGCCTTGTCCGCCTCGGCCTTGCTGCGGATCGGGGTGTTCGGGTCGAAGCCCGGCACCGAGACCCCGTGCTGCTGTGCCAGCCGCAACCCGCGCAGGGTGGGCTCGCCCGGCCCGCCGTCGGCGACCGCGCCGTCCCGCTCGTCGGCGAAACCGGCGAGCTGGACCGCCATCTCCTTGAGCGTGCAGAGCCGGGCGCCCCGGGTCGGCATCGGCCGGCCGCCGGCGCGCAGCTCATCGACCACACCGACCGCTGTGGACGAGTCCACGCCGTCGAAGAAGTCGTAGTTGACGGTCATCACCGGGCCGTAGTCGCAGGCCGCCAGGCACTCGGCGTGCTCCAGGGTGATCTTCCCGTCGGCGGTGGTCTCGTCGTGCCCGACACCGAGGTGCTCGGCGAGGGTGTCGTAGACCTCCTGGCCGCCGAGCACGTTGCACATGGTGTTGGTGCAGACGCTGACCAGGAAGTCGCCGGTCGGCTTGCGCTTGTACATGGTGTAGAAGGTGGCCACCGCGCCGACCTGGGCCTTGTTCAGCCCGAGCACCTCGGCGCAGAACGCGACACCGGCCGGAGAGACGTACCCCTCCTCCGACTGGACCAGGTGCAGCAGCGGCAGCAGCGCCGAGCGGGACCGGTCCGCCGGGTAGCGGGCGATGATCTCGCGCGCCCGCTCGCGAGTCGTTTCAGTGAAAGTCATCGGTCACAACCACCCATCACGGGGTCCAGCGAGGCGCCGCCGGCGATCACGTCGGCGATCAGGCCGCCCTCGGCCATCGCCGGGAGAGCCTGGAGGTTGACGAAGCTCGGTTCCCGGTAGTGCACCCGGTACGGCCGGGTGCCACCGTCGGAGACCGCGTGCACGCCCAACTCGCCGCGGGGCGACTCGATGCCGACGTACACCTGGCCCGGCGGGACCCGGAAGCCCTCGGTGACCAGCTTGAAGTGGTGGATCAGCGACTCCATCGACTGACCCATGATCTTCGCGACGTGCTCCAGCGAGTTGCCCATGCCGTCGACGCCGATGGCCAGCTGCGCCGGCCAGGCGATCTTGCGGTCGGCGACCATCACCGGCCCCGGCCGCAGCCGGTCCAGCGCCTGCTCGACCAGCTTCAACGACTCCCGGATCTCGGCGAGCCGGACCAGGTAGCGGCCCCACACGTCACCGTCCGGGTGCGTCGGCACGTCGAACTCGTACGTCTCGTAACCGCAGTACGGCATGGTCTTGCGCAGGTCCCAGGCCAACCCGGCGGAGCGCAGCACCGGCCCGGTGATGCCGAGCGCCACGCAGCCGGTCACGTCCAGCACAGCGACGTTCTTCGTCCGCTCGGTCCAGATCGGCTGGCCGGAGAGGAGGTCCTCGTACTCCTTGAGCTTCTTCGGCATCATCTTCAGGAACTCGCGGATCTTGACGATCGCCTCGTCCGGCACGTCCTGCGCCACGCCGCCCGGCCGGACGTACGCGTGGTTCATCCGCAGGCCGGTGATGGTCTCGAAGATGTCGAGGATGTACTCCCGCTCGCGGAAGCCGTAGAGCATGATCGAGATCGCGCCCAGCTCCATGCCGGTGGTCGCCAGCCAGACCAGGTGCGACGAGATCCGGTTGAGCTCCATCATCAGCACGCGGATGGTGGTGGCGCGCTCGGTGATGTCATCGGTGATGCCGAGCAGCTTCTCGACGGCGAGGGCGTACGCCGTCTCGTTGAACAGCGGCGCGAGGTAGTCCATCCGGGTCACGAACGTCGAGCCCTGGACCCAGTTGCGGTATTCGAGGTTCTTCTCGATGCCGGTGTGCAGGTAGCCGACGACCGAGCGGGCCTCGCGGACCGTCTCGCCCTCCAGCTCCAGGATCAGCCGCAGCACCCCGTGCGTGGACGGGTGCTGCGGACCCATGTTGACGACGATCCGCTCGTCGTTGATCGGGTCGGTGCTCGAGACGACCGTGTCCCAGTCCCCACCGGTGACGGTGAAGACCCTGCCCTCGGTGGTCTCGCGTTCGGTCGCGTAGTTCGACGTGGTCACTGGTAGGACCTCCTCCGGTCCGGCGGCGGGATCTCAGCGCCCTTGTACTCGACCGCCACGCCACCGAGCGGGTAGTCCTTGCGCTGCGGGTGGCCCTCCCAGTCGTCCGGCATGAGGATCCGGGTCAGGTTGGGGTGGCCGTCGAAGACGATGCCGAACATGTCGTACGCCTCCCGCTCCTGCCAGTCGGCGGTCGGGTAGATCGCCGTCACGCTGGGCAGGTGCGGGCTCTCCACGGAGACGGCGGCCTCCAGGCGAACCCGACGCCGGTAGGTCATCGAGGTGAGCAGGTAGACCACGTGCAGCCGACGCTCGTCGGCGCCGAGGTAGTCCACACCGGACACCGATGAGCACAGCTCGAAGCGCAGCGCCAGGTCGTCCCGCATCACCTGGCAGACCTCGGCGATCCGCTCGGGGCGTACGTGCAGGGTCAGCTCGCCGCGGTCGACCACGACCTTCTCGATCGCGTCGCCGAAGGCCGGGTACGCCTCCTCCAGCGCGTCGCGGACCTCGTCGAAGTAGCCGCCGTACGGCCGGGCGGCCTCCTCGATCGGCTGGCGCGGGCGGACCAGGCCGCCGTAGCCGGACACGTCGCCGGTGCCCTGGTTGCCGAACATCCCGCGGCCGGCCGGGCTGGCCGGCGGGTACTCGGCGGGGGCGGTGCCGCTGGCACCGGCCGGGGTGACCGGTACCGGCACGCCGCCGTCGTTGTTCCTGTCGTTCGGTGCGGTCACTTCGGGCCCCTGTGAGCGTGGAGGTGGTTCTGCGCGTTCATCCAGTTCTCGATTCGCAGCTGCTCCTCGCGCCCCTCGCGGACCGCCCGGGTCCACTCGGCACGCCGGGCCTTGTCGTTGCGGTACGAGGACGGCATGGAGCCGTAGGGCACGACCGGTACGTCGCCACGCTCCTGGCGGGCCGCCAGCATCTTGCGGCCGTTCGGGCCCAGCGGCTCGTACATGATCTTCTCGCGGAGCTTGAGGATCGCGTCGATCAGCATCTCCGGCCGCGGCGGGCAACCGGGCAGGTACATGTCGACAGGTACGACGTGGTCGACGCCCTGCACGATCGCGTAGTTGTTGAACATGCCGCCGCTGCTCGCGCAGACGCCCATGGAGAGCACCCAGCGGGGCTCCGCCATCTGGTCGTAGATCTGGCGCAGCACGGGCGCCATCTTCTGACTCACCCGGCCGGCGACGATCATCAGGTCGGCCTGCCGGGGCGAGGCCCGGAAGACCTCCATGCCCCAACGACCCATGTCGTAGTGCGGGCCACCGGCGGCCATCATCTCGATGGCACAGCAGGCCAGGCCGAAGGTGGCGCCCCACACGGACGACTTCCGGGACCAGTTGACCAGCTTCTCCACCGAGGTGAGCAGGACGCCGGCGGGAAGCTTCTCCTCGATGCCCATCTGACGTTCCTTCCTCAGTCCCAGTCCAGGCCGCCGCGCCGCCACACATAGGCGTACGCGACGAAGACCGCGACGATGAACAGGACCATCTCCACGAAGCCGAAGATCGGCAGGGCGTCGAACGAGACCGCCCAGGGGTAGAGGAAGATGATCTCGATGTCGAAGACGATGAAGAGCATCGCCGTCAGGTAGAACTTGATCGGGAACCGCCCGCCGCCTACCGGCTGGGGGCTGGGCTCGATGCCGCACTCGTAAGCCTCGAGTTTGGCCTTGTTGTAACGACGGGGACCAGCGAAGCGGGCGGCGCCAACGGAGAACAGCGAAAACGCCGCGGCGAGGGCAAACAGCCCGATGATCGGTGCGTAAGGCGAGAGCGACATCGTTTTCTCCTGCTCGTCCTTCCCTGCCCTCGGTGCTTGACGAAAATCACACTATTCACGTCCCTCGCGGGGGCTGCCGGCGGGGGTCGATCTCTGTCCGGTCCGGGGCTGTGACCAGCCCCGACACGGTCCATCTACACCGCTGGCGCTACCTTCGTCATCGCGTTGATGACCCGGTCCATCGCGTCCCCGCCACGCGGGTCGGTCAGGTTGGCCAGCAGCTTGAGTACGAAGCGCATCAGCGTCGGGTGCGGCATTCCGTGCTTGGTGGCGATCCGCATGATTTCCGGACGGCCGATCAGCTTCACGAAGATGCCGCCCAGCCGGTAGTAACCACCGAGCCGGGCCTTCAGCTCGTTCGGGTACGCCATCAGCGCCCGCTCCCGCTCGGGGCCGGCGGGCCGCGCGAGGGCCTGCAACGCGGCCTCCGCGGCCAGCTCGCCGGATTCCATGGCGTAGGCGATGCCCTCACCGTTGAACGGGTTGACCATGCCGCCGGAGTCGCCGACCAGCATCACGCCACGGGTGTAGTGCGGCACCCGGTTGAAGCCCATCGGCAGCGCGGCACCGAGGATCGGGCCGTCGGCGTTGGTCTCGTCGGTCATCCCCCAGTCTTCCGGGGTGTTGGCGAGCCAGTCGGTGAGCAGCCGGCGGTAGTTGGTCTTGCCGAACGCGGAGGACGAGTTGAGCACGCCGAGTCCGACGTTTACCCGCCCGTCACCGAGCCCGAAGATCCAGCCGTACCCGGGCAGCAGGTTGTCGCCGCTGTCCTTGCTGCGCAGCTCCAGCCAGGACTCCAGGTAGTTGTCGTCGTGCTTGACCGGGGAACGGTAGTAGCGGCGGACGGCCACGCCGATCGGCCGGTCCTCCCGCTTGGCCAGCCCGAGCGCGAGCGGGAACCGGCCGGAGACCCCGTCCGCCGCCACGACCAGCGGTGCGTGGAAGGTCGCGGGCTCCTTGCCCGGGCCCACCTCCGCCTCGACGCCGGCCACCCGACCGTCGCCGTCGAGCACCGGGCCCAGCACGTTGACGTTGGTCCGCAGCTTGGCGCCGGCGGCCACCGCCCGCTGGGCGAGCAGGTCGTCGAAGTCGAGTCTGGTGCGCACCAGGCCGTAGTTGGGGAAGCTGGCGAGCTCCGGCCAGTCCAGTTCCAGGCGTACCCCGCCGCCGATCACCCGCAGGCCCCGGTTGTGCAGCCAGCCGGCCTCGGGCGAGGTGTCCACGCCCATCCGGACGAGCTGGCGCACCGCGCGCGGGGTCAGTCCATCGCCGCAGACCTTCTCCCGGGGGAACTCGGTCTTCTCCAGCAGCAGCACCCGTACGCCGTGCCGCGCCAGGTGGTAAGCCGTCGCCGATCCACCGGGACCGGCGCCCACGACGATGACGTCGGCATCGTGTTCCACCGCGGTCATCCGCGCCTCCTCCCGCACGCTCGTGAAATGCTTCACAAGCCAGACGGGACGAGTGTATGACCGGCGTCATACCTGCCCAGGATCAGGGGTACCTAACTCGCCGATGTGACAGTCGATGACCGTCCACAGCAGCAGGTGTCAGGCCGGACTGGGCGCGTCCAGACCCGCATCGACCCGGATGGTCTCCGGCAGGTGCTCGCGTAGCGCGCCGCCGGCCGCCCGGTCCAGCGCGGCCAACACCTCGGCGACGACCTGCCGGACGTCCGCCGGATCGGCGCCCGCCAGCGCGCGCAGCTGCGCGATGAGTTCGGCCGCGTCGTCGTCGGTGGCGGCCACCGGGTCCGCCGGCTCTGCTCGGGTCATGCGGACGAGCGTACGGCGCAAAGTGGACTAAAGACCGATATTCACGAAACCTGAATATTGTCGGTGTCGGGCAGCTGCGAGGGCAGGGCTACTCCCGGATGCCCCGGTGCAGGGCCACCACGCCACCGGTCAGGTTGCGCCACGCCACCCGTCCCCAGCCCGCCGCGGCGACCCGCCCGGCCAGCGCGGCCTGGTCCGGCCAGGCCCGGATCGACTCGGCGAGGTACACGTACGCCTCGGGGTTGCTGGACACCGTGCGGGCCACCGCCGGCAGCGACCGCATCAGGTACGACAGGTAGACCGTCCGGAAGGCGGGGTTGACCGGGGTGCTGAACTCACAGACCACCAGCCGCCCACCGGGCCGGGTCACCCGGGCCAACTCGCGCAGGGCCGCGTCGGTGTCGTTCACGTTGCGCAGCGCGAAGGAAATGGTCACCGCGTCGAAGCTGGCGTCGGCGAACGGCAGCCGCAGCGCGTCTCCCGCCAGCAACGGCACCTCGGGCCGGGCCCGCTTGCCGGCGTGCAGCATGCCCAGGGACAGGTCCGCGCCGACCGCGTACGCCCCGGACTGCGCCAGCTCCCGGGTCGAGACGCCGGTGCCCGCGCCGACGTCCAGCACCCGCTCGCCCGGTCGCAGCCCCAGCGCCGCCCGGGTGGACCGACGCCAGGACCGGTCCTGGCCGAAGGAGAGCACCGTGTTGGTCAGGTCGTATCGCTCGGCCACGCCATCGAACATCGCGGCGACCTCGTGCGGCTGCTTGTCCAGGCTGGCGCGCTGGCCCTGAGGGGTACGGCTCACCCCTCCACTCTGCCAGCCGTCCGCCGCCGGACGGTCGCTGGGTGGCGTGGCAGGGGTCCCGGCACACGAAGAGGGCGGGGGGTCGCCCACCCCGCCCTCACGTCGTGCCCGCGTCAGTCGGTCGACTTCTCGTCGCCCGGAGCGACCAGGACGACCTTGCGTCGGCGGGAGAGCACCAGCAGCGCCCCGCCCGCGAGCAGGATCATCCCGCCGATGCCGCCGATCAGGCCGACCTGCACACCGGTTACCGGCAGCCCACCGTCGCCGTCGCCGTCGCCGCCGCCGCCGCCACCCGCGCCCGGAGACGTGGTCGCACCCGGCGTCGTCGTACCGCCCGGGGTCGTCGTGCCGCCCGGGGTCGGCGTCGCCGTCACCGTTGGCGTGGGGGTCGGGGTGAGCGTCGGCGTCGGGGTCGGGGTGGGGCTCGGGGTGGGCTGCGCGGTCAGGTCGACGAACACGTCGAACTGCGCGAGGTTGTCCCCGTGGTCGGTCTCGGTGAACGCCCGGCGCTGCACGCTGGTCGCCGCCTGCGGCTGCTCCTCAGGGCTGCCCGCAACGGCGTCCAGGCCGGCGGCGAAGAGGAACCCGGGCCGGAGCACCGGCTCGGTCACGTCCGCGCCGACCTTCACCCGGACGTCGGCGGTGTAGAACTGACCCGGCTTCAGCACCACGCCGGAGTCCTCGCAGTACGCGTTCGCCAGACCGTTCAGCGGCTGCTCCACGCAACCCTCCGGCAGCTCGGCGAAGGTGACGCCCGCCGGCAGCGTGAAGCCGTACGCCAGGCCCGTGGCCTTGCGGCTGCCGTCGTTGTAGACCGCCCAGTCCAGCGGGGCGGTTTCGCCGAGCCGGACCGGCTCGCGGCCGGCCTCGCCCGTCTCGTCACCGTCCACCACGACGTCGGCATGGACGTCCTGCACCCAGGTGGTCAGGTCGTAGCCGGGCTTGGCGACGGTGATCTGGTGCTCGACGGTGTTGTCGTCGGTGACGGGATCGGCGGTGGCCGAGCTGACGGTGACCACCAGCGTGCCGGCCGCGCCGCGACCACCCGTCGAGAACAGCGGGATGCCGAAGTCCTCGGTGGTGCCGGCGGCCAGGTCGCCGAGGAGGCAGCTGAAGGTGGTGCCGGCGACCTCGCAGCCGTCCCAGGCGAGCACACCGACCTTGCGGTCCTTCAGGCCCTTGGTCTCAACCGTGACCCGGACGTCCTTGGCGTCGACCGTGCTCCTGGTGTTGTCCACCTGGAACTTGAACGGCTTGGCCTTGGCTTCCTTGACGCCCTTGGCCAACTCGTAGCTGAGCGGCTTGAGGGCCAGGTCGGCCTGGTCGGCGGCCTGGGCCGGGGCGGCCACGGTGGCCAGGCCACCGGCCGCGAGCAGGGCCACGACGCCGGCGCGGGCCAGGGCCGAGCGGTGGAACGGTGTCATCGGTCCCCCGGGGGTAGGGAAGAAAGAATGGTTGCAGACCGAGCGGACGCTATCGAAGGTCGATCTTTCGCGCCAGCAGGCGGGGCCGCTTTCATCCGTCCGGCCGAAAGCGAGCAGACGGTACGGGCGGAATGGTCACCCATCCCGCCCGTACCGCCGTGCGTTATGTGAACGGCCCGCACGGGCCGATGGAGGACCGTCTCGCGCCGTCGCGCGACCCGCACCATCAGACCATCCGCCACCAGCACTGTCGTACCGATTCCACCGATCCGCACCCATCGACGCTGGCGAGCGGTCGCCGGTGTGGATCGTGCACCGATCATGCACCGTGGCGAAGGATATGAGGCGGCACGCTAGCCGCGCACGATGAACTCCACCACCCCGGGCCGGCAGCTTGGCCGCCGCAGCGGCCGGGACCACCCGGACCGCCGAGGCGGCCGGGCGGGAGCACGAGCCACGATCAGCCGAACGGCCGGGCTTCGACCAGGATCAGTTGACCTCGACCAGCGGCAGGGACCGGCCGGCACCGCCGCCGGGCAGCGCGATCGAGGAGAAGTGCGAGACCACCCGGTCGTCGGTCGGGTCGTCGGCCGGCGTGAGGTGCACGGCGAGCCGGTTGTAGAGGGTGTCCCGCTGCGCCGGGATCCGGTCCGCCGAGCGGATCATGCCGATCAGCTCGTGCAGGTTGGAGCGGTGCCGCGCGCCGGCCGAGGAGATGACGTTCTCCTCCAGCATGATCGAGCCGAGGTCGTCGACGCCCATGTGCAGCGCGAGCTGCCCGACGTCCTTGCCGGTGGTCAGCCAGGACGCCTGCAGGTGCGGCACGGTCTCGAAGAAGAGCCGGGCCACCGCGATCAGCCGCAGGTACTCCAGGGTGGTCGCCTGGGTGCGGCCCTTGAGGTGGTTGTTCTCCGGCTGGTACGTCCACGGAATGAAGGACCGGAAACCGCGGGTGCGGTCCTGCACGTCGCGGATCATGCGCAGGTGCTCGATCCGCTCCGCGTGCGTCTCACCGGTGCCCATCATCATGGTCGCGGTCGACTCGATGCCCTGCCGGTGGGCCAGCTCCATGACCTCCAGCCAGCGCTCGCCCGACTCCTTGAGCGGCGCGATGGCCCTGCGCGGCCGCTCGGGCAGCATCTCCGCGCCGGCACCGGCGATCGAGTCGAGGCCGGCGGCCTTGATCCGGGCGATGGCCTCGTCCAGGCTCACCCCGGAGACCTTGGCCATGTGCAGGATCTCGCTCGGCCCGATGGAGTGGATGACCAGCTGCGGGTACGCCTGCTTGACCGAGGCGAACAGCTCCTCGTAGTACTCGACGCCGTAGTCCGGGTGGTGCCCGCCCTGGAGCATCACCTGGGTCGCGCCCAGCTCGACCGCCTCGCCGCAGCGGCGCAGGATCTCCTCGGTCGGGTGCGTCCAACCCTCAGCGTGCTTCGGCGCCCGGTAGAACGCGCAGAACTTGCACGCCGTCACGCAGACGTTGGTGTAGTTGATGTTGCGATCGATCAGGTAGGTGACGACGTTGTCCGGGTAGCGCCGCCGGCGCACCGCGTCCGCCGCCTCGCCCAGCGGGTGGAAGGGCGCCTCGGTGTAGAGCAGCAGTGCCTCCTCGGGCGTGATCCGCCCGCCGTCCGCGCCACGCTGCAGGATGTCGTCGATCTCCCGGCTCACCGTCACACCCCGAGCCTACGTCGCCCGTTCACGGGCCCACACGCCACTCCGGCTCCGGTGACGAGCGCCCCAGCCTCGGGCTCGGTCCATCCCCGGACTCGCCACCGGCAGCCCCACACGGCACGCACCCGGGCCAGCACCCTACTGCTGTGCTGGTTCAGCTCCCGAGCAGCGGCGCGCTCATGCGTCGTAGTCGACCGTGAGCTTGTCGGTGGTCGGGCTGGACTGGCAGGTCAGGACGTAGCCGGCGGCGAGCTCGTCGGGCTCCAGGGCGTAGTTGCGGGCCATCGTGACCGCGCCGTCGACGACCTTCGCCTTGCAGGTCGAACAGACACCACCCTTGCAGGCGTACGGCAACTCACCGCGCACCTTCAGCGCGGCGTCCAGCACCCGCTCCTCGCGGCCCATGGTGAAACTCGACGACCGGCCGTCCAGCACGATGGTGACCTCGGACCCGGCGCCCGCCTGGTCCGTGGGACGGCGCACCGGCTCCGGTGGCTCGTCGACGTGGAACAGCTCCGTGTGCACCGCCGACTCGGGCAGCCCCCGCGCGGACAGCACGGCCCGGACGTCGACCACCATGCCGTACGGGCCGCAGAGGAACCACTCCTCGATCGCGTCGCCCGGCACGATCGTGCCCAGCAACCGCCCCAGCCGCTCGGCGTCGATCCGCCCGGAGAGCAGCGGCGACTCGCCCTGCTCCCGGGAGAGCACGTGCACCAGGTGCAGGCGGGTGGGATACCGGTCCTTCAGGTCCGCCAACTCCTCGGCGAACATCACAGTGTTCGCCGTGCGGTTGCCGTACACCAGGGTGAAGGTGCTGGCCGGCTCGACGGCCAGGGCGGTCGCGACCAGCGCGAGCACCGGGGTGATGCCGGAACCGGCGACGACCGCGCCGTAGTGCCGCACCCGGTCCGGGGCGAAGGCCGTGGTGAAGGTGCCCAGCGGCGGCAGCACCTCGACGGTGTCGCCACCGCGCAGCGCGCCGCAGGCGAACGCCGAGAAGGCGCCGCCGGGGACCTCCCGCACCCCGATCCGCAGCCGGCCGTGCCGGGCCAGGTCGTCCGGTCTGGAGCAGATGGAGTACGAGCGGCGCACGTCCGTGCCGTCCTCGGTCACCCGTCGCACGGTGAGGTGCTGACCGGCGCGGAACGCGAAGGTGTCCCGCAGCTCCTCCGGTACGGCGAAGGTGACCGCCACTGCGTCGTCGGTGAGCCGGTCGACGGCGGCGACCGGCAGCGGGTGGAAGACCGGCCGGCGGCGGACCGGCCGGGTGATGGTGACTGTCACAGCGCCTTCAGGTGGTCGAAGGGTTCGGAGCAGGAACGGCAGCGCCACAGCGCCTTGCACGCGGTGGAGCCGAACCGGCTGACCTGCTCGGTCTCCGGCGAGCCGCAGTGCGGGCAGCGGACCGCGAGGGTCAGCGGCACCACGCCGGCCGCGGGCACCGGGGCCGGCGGGGCGATCCCGGCGGCGGCGAGTTTCGTCCGCCCGCTGTCGGAGATCCAGTCGGTGCTCCACGATGGGCTGTAGACCGTGCGGACCTCGGCGTCCGGGTGACCGGCGACCGCCAGCGCACGCCGGATGTCGGCCCGGATCACGTCCATCGCCGGGCAGCCGGTGTACGTCGGGGTGATGGTGACGGTGACCCGGCCAGTGGCCGGATCCTCCTCGACCGCCCGCAGGATGCCCAGCTCGTCGATGGTGATGACCCGGATCTCCGGGTCCACGACGCTGGCCGCGGCGGCCCGCGCGCTCACCAGTTCGCTCCGGGATGCGCGCGGTGCAGCACCTGCATCTCGGCGAGCAGGTACGACAGGTGCTCGGTGTGCACGCCGGTCCGCCCGCCGGCGGGCGCCCAGCCGCCCTCGGGCCGGGTGAGCGTCGCCTCGACCAGCACCGGGTTGACGGTGTCGTCGAACGCCGACCGCAGGGTGGCCGGGTCGACCGGCGCCGCCGGGTCGGCGGCGAACAGCTCGTGGGTGTACGGCCAGACCTGGTCGACGGCCGCCTGCATCCGGCGGTGCGACTCCTCGGTGCCGTCGCCGAGCCGCTTCACCCACAAGGCGCCATGGTCCAGGTGGTACGCCGACTCCTTGCGTGCCTTGGCGCCGATCGCGGCCAGCCGCTCGTCCCGGCACCCGGCCAGCGCGGTGTACAGCGGCAGTTGGTACGCCGCCAGGAAGAACAGCTTCGCCATGGTCACCGCGAAGTCGCCGTTCGGCAGCTCGACCAGGAGCGCGTTGCGGAACTGGCGGTCGTCGCGCAGGTAGGCCAGCGCGTCCTCGTCCCGGCCGGCGCCCTCCAGCTCGCCCGCGTACGACAGCAGCAGGCGGGCTGCGCCGAGCTGGTCGAGGGCGATGTTGGCCAGCGCGATGTCCTCTTCCATCTCCGGCGCGCGAGTGGTCCACTCGGCCAGCCGTTGCGCGGCGATCAGCGCGTCGTCGCCGAGGGCGAGCGTGAAGTCGACAGGCCCGTTCACAGGTGGGCCACCCCGTCCGGCACCTCGTAGAAGGTGGGGTGGCGGTAGACCTTGTCGGCGGCCGGGTCGAAGAACGCGTCCTTCTCGTCCGGGCTGGACGCGGTGATGGCACTGGCCGGCACCACCCAGATCGACACGCCCTCCTGCCGCCGGGTGTAGAGGTCCCGGGCGTTGCGCAGGGCCAGCTCGGCGTCGGGGGCGTGCAGGCTGCCGACGTGGGTGTGCGACAGCCCGCGCCGGGCCCGCACGAAGACCTCCCACAACGGGGTGTTCTCGGTATTCACGCCGCCACCTTCTCCCTCTGTCCAGCCCGCTTGGCGGCGTACGCCGCGGCGGCCTCGCGCACCCAGGTGCCCTCGGCGTGCGCGGCCCGCCGGCGCGCCATCCGCTCCCGGTTGCACGGCCCGTCGCCGGAGATCACCCGCATCAACTCGTCATAGTCCGGCTGCGTGTAGTCGTACGCCTGCCGCTCCTCGTTCCAGCGCAGGTCCGCATCGGGGATGCGCAGCCCGAGAACCTCCGCCTGCTGGACGCACATGTCCACGAAGCGCTGGCGCAGATCGTCGTTGGAGAAGCGCTTGATCTTCCAGGCCATCGACTGCGCGGAGTGCGTGGAGTTGCCGTCCGGCGGACCGAACATGGCCAGCGACGGGTACCACCAGCGGTCCACCGCGTCCTGGGCCATCGCCTGCTGCGCCGGGGTGCCGTGGGCCAGGGTGTGCAGGATCTCGTAGCCCTGGCGCTGGTGGAACGACTCCTCCTTGCAGACCCGGATCATCGCCCGCGCGTACGGGCCGTAGGAGCAGCGGCACAGGGGCACCTGGTTGACGATTGCCGCGCCGTCCACGAGCCACCCGATCGCGCCCATGTCAGCCCAGGTCAGCGTGGGGTAGTTGAAGATCGAGCTGTACTTCTGCCGCCCGTCGAGCAGCAGCCGGACCAGCTCGTCCCGGCTGATGCCGAGGGTCTCGGCGGCGGCGTACAGGTAGAGGCCGTGGCCCGCCTCGTCCTGCACCTTGGCCAGCAGGATGGCCTTGCGCTTGAGCGAGGGCGCCCGGCTGATCCAGTTCCCCTCCGGCTGCATGCCGATGATCTCGGAGTGGGCGTGCTGGGCGATCTGCCGGATCAACGTCTTGCGGTACGCGTCCGGCATCCAGTCCCGCGGCTCGATCTTCTGCTCCGCGTCGACCACCGCGGTGAAGTACGCCGCCAGGTCCTCGTCCGGCGCGGGCCCGTCGCGCCGCTGCCGCGCGGCGGCCGCGCGTAGCTCCGCCTCGGCTGCCTCGACCTCGCCGAGCAGGCCGCCGCCGGTTGCGTCGTCCGGGGCGGAGAAGTCATTGCCATACATGAGGACAAGTGTTACAGCTTGCGCCGCGATGCACCAGGGGGTGTAACAGGAAACCCGAGTCACGTTCGGTCACCCATGGGCGCTTCCTTCTCACCCAGGGCGACCGGGTCGGCTATGACCTGGCTCACTCGGCAAAGGTGAATCCGCCTAGAAGCCTCATACCGGCGCGACATCCCCCCTTTATCGCGCTTTGCCAGGTGTCGAGCTCTGGCGGTCGACCGGTCCGGACGTAGACTTCTGCCGGTCACACGATCGGCTGCCCAGAATCGCCATCTCCACAGAGGCCACCTCCCCCGGCCTCGGCGATCGCACCGGTCGACCCGGACAACAAGCCGGTCCCCCCGGCCCTGACATCTGGAGCTCACCCAACTCATGCGATCCCGCGTGATCATGGTGTTCGCCGTCGTGGCGGTCCTGCTCGGTGGCGTCCTACTGGTCCCCGCCGCCTACGCCCGGCTCGCCGGCGACGACAGCGGCGGTGGTGGAGGCGGCGCCGGTAGCGTCGCCGCGCCCGCACCGACCCCGCCGCCACCGCCCACACTCGCCGCCGGCCCGGTGTCGGTGACCTTCAAGGGCGAGTTCTTCTCGTGGGCCCTGATGGACCGGCGGACCGGCAAGATCTCCGGGTCGTCGAACATGGCCTCGACCAGCTCCACCGAGTCGATGATCAAAGCCTGGATCGTCTCCGACTACCTGCGGCAGCTCAAGGACAAGGAGCCGACCGCGGCGCTGAAGGAAGCGGCCCGGCTCGCGATCATCGACAGCAACGACACCGCGGCCAACAAGGTCCATGCCGCCGCGGGCGGCTCGTACAAGCCGTCAAAGAGCAGCAAACCCGACGCGGTGATCCAACGCGCGATCACAATCTGCGGGCTGACCGACACCAAGCGCGGCAACGTCGAGCCCTACACCGGCTACTGGAGCTTCACCCGAATGTCCCCCCGCGACGCGGTCCGGCTCGGTGACTGCATCGCCGACGGCAAGGCCGCCGGCCCGAAGTGGACCAAATGGGTGCTGGATCAGATGAGCAAGGTCCAGGGCACCACCGCCAAAAAGGACCAGAAGCGTGAGTCCGGCGGTGGCCGCTGGGGCATCATCAACGGCCTGCCAAAGTCGATCACCGCCCAGGGCCCGGTCAGCATCAAGAACGGCTGGACGCCGATCAACTACGACGGCAACTGGCACGTCAACTGCCTCGCCGTCAACGGCAAGTGGAGCCTCGCGGTGATGCTGCGCTACCCGATCAAGAGCGGGCTGGACTACGGCGCCCAGGTCTGCGCGAGCGTGGCCACCCAGCTCGTCACCCCGCAGCCCGGCGCCGCGTTGAAGGTGCCGCAGCAGCCGGTCGGGAAGCTCTGATGGCCGGTAACCGTCGGGCCGACCGGCGCGGCGGCCGCGATGCATCCCCTCTGCGGCTGATCGCGATCGCGGTCATCCTGATCGGACTGGTCCTGGTGTCGCTGCGGCTGCTGCCCGGGTCACCGTTCGAGTCGGCTGCCGCCGTCCGGTGGGGCGACGCCGACACGACCGGCGACCGGTCCAGCGGCGCGGCCACCAACCGCAGCGCCCGTCAGGCTGCCACGCCGCCGAGCGCCAGCCCGAGCCCCTCGCTGGAGCCGCTGCCGTTCCAGGCCAAGGACCTCAAGCTCGACATCGAGGGCTGGTACTCCTGGAGCGTGCTCGACCGCCGCACCGGGAAGATCATCGGCTCCAAGAACATGGACGAGACCAGCACCACCGCGTCCATGATCAAATCCTGGATCGTCGCCGACTACCTGCGCCGCACGGCCGACGCCGGCGACACCCCGAGCGACGCGAAGCTCGCCGACGCGACACGGATCATCCGGGACAGCGACAACACCCGAGCCGAGCAGTTCTACAACTCGGTCGGCCGCGCCGCCTCCATCCGGCGGCTGCTCTCCATGTGCAAGCTGACCGACAGCAGCGCCGCACCCGACGGCGGCTGGAGCCGCACGGCGCTCTCCCCCCGGGACACCGCCCGCCTGGGCAACTGCATCGCCGACGGCACCGCCGCCGGGCCGAAGTGGACCAAGTGGCTGCTCAACGAGATGAAGCTGGTGCGCGGCGCCGGTGACTTCGGCATCCGCAAGGCGTTCCCGGCCGCCCAGCAGAAGCAGATCGCCATCAAGAACGGGTGGATCGACCGGACCAGGGAGCAGGAGATGCACATCAACTGCCTGGCCATCGGCGCCACCTGGACGATGGGCGTGATGGTCAAGTACCCGATCAACATGGGCTACGACTACGGCATGAAGAACTGCGAGAAGATCACCGAGGCGCTGCTCCTCCCCGGCGTCTGACCCACGCCCACCGCCGCGCCGGGCGGGCTGACCCAACCCGCTCGGCGGCTCAGCCGGCGAAGAACTCCGGGCCACCGTCCGGCAGCGCGGGCGCCTCGCCGATCGCGGCGGCCCGGCGGGCCCACTCGCGCAGCCCGGCGATCTGCCGGTCGCCGAGCGAGAAGTCCAGGGTCCGGAAGTACGTGGCCAGCGTCGCGGCGTCAAACGGCTCCCACCGTGCCGCCGCCTCGGCGACCTGGTCGAGCTCGTCCAGGCAGAGGTCACGCGAGCGCAGGAACGCCTCGTGCACCTCCTTGACCAGACCCGGGTGGGCGGCGGCGAAGTCGCGGCGAACAGCCCACACGGCGAAGACCATCGGCAGCCCGGTCCACTCCCGCCACGCCTGCCCCAGGTCGGTGACTGTGAGGCCACGCTGCGGCGCCTCGTAGAGCGCCCGCAGCGCCACGTCACCGATCAGCACCCCGGCGTCGGCCTCCAGCAGCATCTGGGTCAGGTCCGGCGGGCACCGGAAGTAGTCGGGCCGAACGTTGTACCGCTCGGCGAGCAGCAGCTGAGCCAGCAGCACTCCGGTCCGCGAGGTCGAGCCGAGCGCCACCCGTGCGCCGTCCAGCTCGGTGAGGGGACGGGTGGAGACCACGTTGACCGAGAGCACCGGCCCGTCGCTGCCCACCGCGAGGTCCGGCAGGAGCAGCAACTCGTCCGCGTGCCGCAGATACTCCAACAGCGAGATCGGGCCGATGTCCAGGTCACCGGCCACGAGCGCGGTGTTCAACCGGTCTGGTGAATCCTTGTGCAGGTCGACGTCGAGCAGGGCACCGGAGCGCATCAGACCCCAGTAGATCGGCAGGCAGTTCAGGAACTGGATGTGCCCGACCCGGGGACGTGCGATGCGCTCAGCCATGACCCGACCGTATCGCCGGCTCCCGGCCTCGGCTCGGCGGGCCCGCCCAGAGTGGCCAAGCCCGCATCCGGCCCGGTCCACCGCTGGTGCTGCGGTCCGCCCGGGTCGGTCGGCGACGGCCGGCGTACCGCCCTCGCGACGACCGGCACGAAGACCAGCACCACCAGCAACCCGCCCCCGCCGGCCGCCGCGATCAGAGGCCGAGGCGGGACGACCGTGAGCAGCGCGCCGCCAACCAGGAACCCGGTCATCGAGCCGCCCTGCACCGCGGCGCCATAACTGGCGTACGCCCGGGCCCGCATCGCCTCCGGCACCCGGCGAGCGGTGAGCAGATTGGCGAAGACGTTCTCGCCCCCGTTGGCCGCGCCCGCCACCAGCCAGAGCGGCACCAGCAGGCCCGCACCCGGCACCATCGCGGCGAGCAGCACCATCAGGCTGCACCCGGCCAGCGTGAGCAGCACCCCACGGACCAGGGCGCCGTCGTCGTCCAGCCGGTGCGCGAGCCGGGCTGCCAGCCAGCCACCGGGCAGCATGCCGGCCATCCAGGCGGCACTGACCAGCCCGTAGGTCGTCGGCGAGCCGTTCAGGGTCTCCCGGATGAAGAAGACCTCGATCACGTTGATGCCGCCGATCGCCGCGATCACCACAGCGGTGCTCACCACCATGACGAGCATCAGCGGGTCGCGGCGCAACCGCCAGGCGGGGGCCCTACCGCGTGGGTCGGCCGGGGTGACCACCGCGTTGGTCCGCCGGCCACCGCGCCGCGTCCGCAGCAGCAGGCCGGCGACCACCAGTGCCAGGTAGGTCGCGGCGTCGAGCAGCAGCGGTACGCGGGTGCCGAACTGGCCCACCAGCAGCCCGGCCAGCACCGGACCGCCGAGCGCGCCGAGGGAGACGGCGGTCTGACTGATCGCGCTCGCCTGCGGCAGGTCGCTCGGGCGGACCATCGCCGGCAACAGCGCCGCCAGGCAGGGCTGGGTCACCGCCAGCCCGCAGGCGAGCAGTGCGACGAGCCCCACCACCAGGACCGGGTGGTCGACGAGGGCGAGCAGTGCACAGATCGCGGCCTGGGCCAGCCCGACGGTCACCAGCAGGGTGCGGCTGTCCACCCGGTCGGCGAGCCGGCCGGCGAGTGGGGCGAGCACCACCAGGGGCAGGGTGGCGGCGAGCAGCAGCCCGGACACGGCGAGCCCGCCGGCGCCGGCGCCCTGGAGCGCCAGCGCGAGCGCGGTGGCGGCGAGGAAGTCACCGCAGATCGTGGTGCCCCGCGCGGTGGCGGCGAGCCAGACGTCCGGCCAGCGCGATTCGACAACTGTGAAGGACATACTTCGAAAATATTCCTTCACATCGAACGGCACAAGCCCCTATGGCAGCGGCACCACGTGGTACTGCACCGAGACAGCTCGCGCACCCGACGGCGGATCGGTCCGACGGTTCCGCTGGCGGTACGGCTCCAGCACCGCCGAGACCGCCTCGTTCACCCCAGCCATCTCCTCCGCGGTGAGCAGCAGCAGGGTGTCGCTGAAGCGCGCCACGTCGTACCACTCGGCCGGCTCGTCCCCGGCGCGCCGCATCCAGTCCCGGGTCCGTTCCATGTCCCGAACCGCATGCGCCTCCACCAGCGCCTGCTCGGCCGCACGTGCGTCCGGACCGGCATCGCGACCCGCGTCAACCATCAAGTTGGAGCTGAACGTGCGCCACACCCGCTCGCGCGCGTCCCCCCGACTCGGCGCCTGCTCCACCAGGCCGAACTTCGCCAGCGCCCGCAGGTGGTAGCTGGTGGCGCTCGGTGACAGCCCGGCGATCTCGGCGCACTCGGTGGCGGTCCCGCCACCCTCCCGGCTGCTCAGATACTCCATGATCGCGATCCGGGCCGGATGGGCCAGCGCCCGCATCACCTGCGGGTCACTGATCGTCATCCGGCGCGGCTCGGGGCGGGCCTCGGTCATGCCTCCATGATCCCGGCCGTCGGCGCGTGCCGCCATCACCCCCCACAGGCCGTGCAAGCGTGCCCGCGTCGTCGGCGTTCAGCCGCTTCCGGAGCGCGGGTCACTGCGGCGCAGCGGCATTGCGCAGATCAAGGATCAGGGCAGGCGAAAGTGTCGTACACCTGTTCTATTGTCTCGTCATGTTGGGGGCGTTGGCGCAGGCGGGCGGGGCCGTCGACGACTGCGCCGAGGCAGCCCCGTGGGCGCTCTCCGACGCCGAGTTGCTCGCGTCGCTCGACGCGACGCACACCGTGGCGCAGCGGCTGGCCAGCATCCAGCTCGGGCTCGTGCGTGAGCTCGACGCCCGCGGCCTCGCGGTCGCTCAGGGCGCCTCGTCCACCGCCGTCTGGTTGCGCGAGCGGCTTCGGCTCTCCGGTCGATCCGCCCGCGACCTGGTCCAGCTCGCCGACACCGTCAACGCCGCGCCGCCCGCGGTGCGCGACGCCATGCGCACCGGCACCATCACCGTCGAGCAGGGCCGGGTGATGGCGGAGACGATCCCGGCCCTTCCGGTCGAGGCGGGGCCGGAGGTCGCCGACAAGGCCACCCAGCTGCTCATCGCGTGGGCCGACCGGTTCGATTCGGCCACGCTGAGCCGCCTCGCGGCCCGTGTCCTCACCCACGTCGCACCGGACCTGGCCGACCAGGCCGAGCTGGCAGCGCTCGAAAGGGCCGCCGAGCGGGCCGAGGCCCGCCGGCACGTCACCCTCTCCGAGCAACACGACGGGCAGGTACGCGTCAGCGGCAGCCTCGACACCGAGACAGCGAGCCTGCTCCGCGAGGCCATCGATCCGCTGTGCGCCCCAGCAGGCGCGCACGACGACCGCAGCCCCGGTCAGCGCCGGGCGGACGCGCTCGGCGAGATCTGCCGGCTGGCGCTGCTGACGCGGAGGAGCACAACGCCTCCGCCGTGCGCGGCGAGACCGAACCCACCGTCACCGCAGCGCCGCAGCGCCGCACCCTCACCGCCGCGCCTTGTCGCCCGCCCTCCGCCACGCCGCGTCGCCGCCGCCCTCAACCACGCCGCCGCGGCGCCACGCCGTCTCTATCGGGTGGTCGCGTCGGTAATTCGGTGGAAGGGTCGGGCGCGGGAGCGTAGGGTTGCAGGCCGCTTGACGGCCGAGGTGAGCTGCACCGGAACGGACGTCCACGCGCCGGGTGGCCGGCCATCCGCCCCCGGACACGCGAGCGCGCAGCAGATGTGAACGATGGGACGTCAGCATGCCCGCACTCGACCTCGACACCCACCTCGACACGGATCTCGCCGCCGAGCGCGCACACCTGGCCACCTCGCGGGAGGCGCTACGGCGGATGCGGGAGCGGGCCGAGGCCCTCTTCGCCACCGGCGACCAGGTTGCCGGCGACGCGTACGCCGCGGAGACGCTCGGCCGCACGCTGTCCCGCCGGGTCGCCGAACTGGCCGACGACCCGACCACTCCACTCTTCTTCGGCCGCCTCGATTTCTCCGGGAGCCTGGACAGCGGAGTCGGCGACGATGCCTCGGACACGAGCACGAGCGCCGGGTTGGGCACGACCGGCGGGGCGGCCAGGACCGCAGCCGACACGACCGGCGGGGCGGCCAGCAGCGGCAGCATTGGCGATCATGACGGCCGGCGGTACCACGTGGGGCGGCGGCATGTCACCGACGAGCTGGGCGAGCCGTTGGTGCTGGACTGGCGGGCGCCGGTCTCCCGGTCGTTCTACCGGGCCAGCGCGCGCGATCCGCAGGGGGTGGCGGTCCGGCGCCGGTTCGGGTTCAGCAACGGGGTGCTGACCAGCTTCGAGGACGAGCGACTGGACCGGGGCGAGGAGCTGGGTACGACCAGCCGGATCCTCACCGCGGAGATCGAGCGGCCGCGCGTCGGGCCGATGCGGGACATCGTCGCGACCATCCAGCCGGAGCAGGACGAGCTGGTCCGGGCCGACCTGGCTGACTCGATCTGCGTGCAGGGCGCGCCGGGCACCGGGAAGACGGCGGTGGGCCTGCACCGGGCGGCGTACCTGCTCTATCTGCACCGGGAGCGGTTGCGGCGGGCGGGTGTGCTGATCGTCGGGCCGAACCGGGCGTTCCTGTCGTACATCGCGGCGGTGTTGCCGGCACTCGGTGAGGTCGAGGTCGAGCAGGCCACCGTGGAGGAGTTGATCTCGCGGGTGCCGGTCCGGGCGGTCGAGCCACCGGCGGTCGCCGCGCTCAAGCACGATGTCCGGATGGCCAACGTGCTGCGCCGCGCGGTGCAGGCACAGATTGGCACGCCGACCGAGTCGATCACCGTGTCGGACGGCTCGTTCCGCTGGCGGATCGGGCTGGAGCCGTTGCACCGGATCGTCGAGGAGACCCGTCGGGAAGGTCTGCCGTACGGCACTGGCCGGGAGCGGGTCCGGGCGCGGGTGGTGAGCCTGCTGCAGCGGCAGGCCGAGGCGCGACGGGCGGAGTCGCCCGGCGACGCCTGGCTGCGCCGGATGGGTCGGTGCCGGCCGGTGACCGATTTCCTGGACGCGGTCTGGCCGGCGCTCACTCCCGAGGGCCTCGTACACGGCCTGCTGGCCGACCCGGCGCGGCTCGCCGCCGCGGCGGACGGATTGCTCAGCGACACCGAACAGGCGCTGCTGACCTGGGCGAAGCCGGCCCGTACGGCGAAGGCCACCCGCTGGACCGCCGCCGACGCGGTGCTGATCGATGAGGCGACCGGGTTGCTGGAACGGCTCTCCGGGTTCGGGCACGTGGTGGTGGACGAGGCGCAGGACCTGTCGCCGATGCAGTGCCGGGCCATCGCTCGCCGTAGCGAGCACGGCTCGGTCACGCTCCTCGGTGACCTCGCGCAGGGCACCGCGCCGTGGGCGGCGACGGACTGGCGCGAGTCACTCGCCCACCTGGGCAAGCCCGACGCGGTGGTGGTCCCGCTGACGGTCGGCTTCCGGGTGCCCGCCGCGGTGGTCGCGTTCGCGAACCGGCTGCTGCCGGCGCTCGCGGTGGACGTACCCCCGGCCGAGTCGCTGCGCCGCGACGGCGGCCTGGACGTGCGTACCGTGACCGACCTGACCGCCGCGACGGTGGCGGAGGTGCACGCGGCGCTCGCGCACGACGGCTCGGTCGGTGTGATCGCCGCGGACGACGCGGTCGACGGGCTGCGCGCGGCGCTGGCCGCCGCCGGCGTCCCGACCGCGACCGCCGACGACGTGACCGACGCGGAGCGGGTCACGGTGGTGCCCGCGACGCTGGTCAAGGGCCTGGAGTACGACCACGTGGTGGTGGTCGAGCCGGCCGCGATCGTCGCGGCCGAGGCGCGGGGGCTGCACCGGCTGTACGTGGTGCTCACCCGGGCGGTGTCCCGGCTCGCGGTGTTGCACCACGAGCCGCTGCCCGCGCCGCTGTTGACCTGGTCAGCGACCGGAGAGCGCTGAGGCGATCTCACGCAGCGGCTTGCCGGGCTCGGCGATCGGCACCGTGAACGCCAACCACGAGCCGTCGGTGAACTCCACCCGGAGCCGCTTCGGGTTGAGCCGGTGCCAACCCACCCGCGCGTCGGCCACCGCGGCCCGGGGCGCCGACCAGACGATCCGGGTGCCGGCCACCGCCCGCTCGTCGTCGGCCCGGCTCGACCAGAGCTTCATCGGCCCGGACGCGCACACCAGCAGCCGCCGGTCGGTGACGGCGAGGACCGTGTCGTGGAGCGTGAGCGCCGGAGGCACCGGCCGCCGGGAGTGTTGCAGCGTCGAGGCGAACGAGCCGGGGGCGCCCCGGCCGGCCACCCCGTGGGTGATGCGGTCGACGATCCGGTCCCCCGCCGGGAAGGACAGCAGCGGTGAGATCAGGTTGAGCAGCACGGCGCCGACGTCGACGCCAGCGCCGGAGGACTCCGACTGCTTCGCG
The DNA here is from genome assembly GCF_900091455.1 of Micromonospora coriariae. Classification (NCBI taxonomy): domain Bacteria; kingdom Bacillati; phylum Actinomycetota; class Actinomycetes; order Micromonosporales; family Micromonosporaceae; genus Micromonospora; species Micromonospora coriariae. The sequence goes on from NZ_LT607412.1 coordinate 2,358,400, forward strand.
GCCGGCGGGTCGGGCGGCCGGACACCGTGGGCGATGTCCGTCTTCGCGACGGCGAGCACCCGTTCCCCCGGCTCGACCAGCTGGGTCAGCCGTTCCTGGTAGCTGATGTGCGCCATCGGCTCAGTGCCGGTCCGCGGTCAAGGCCTCCGGCTGGACCTCCAGCTCACTACTCGGCCTCGACACGGACCCTCCCCTGTGTCCTGTGCTACGGGTCAGCCGCACGGTTCTCCACCATAGGCACTCCGGGCCACTGTCGGTGACCCGACCGCTGAGCGGGACACCGGACATCGGCTTTGCATCGTAAAGTAGTTTGCATGGACTCCGACGACGACCTGCCGCCCTCCGACGCCGCGGCGGCGCTGCGGCTGATCCGCCACCAGCAGGCGGTCACCGCGACTCGGCTGGAGCCCGACGCCCGGCTCGTCTACTGGCCGTGGGGTGTGGCCTGGTTGATCGGCTTCGGCCTGTTCTTCCTGCGTTTCGCGCCCGACGGTCGGGTGCTGGTCCGACTGCCCGACTGGCTGCCACTGACCGCCCTCTTCGTCCTGCTGCTGGCCGCCGGAGCGGTTCAAGCGGTTGCCGGCGCACGGGCGTACGGCCAGGTGACCGGCGACTCCGCCCGGCGTGGGCTCTGGTACAGCTGCGCCTGGGGCCTGGGCTCCGTGAGCGTGTACGCGGCGCTCGGCCGGGTCTCCGAGCACCTGCCACACGACCTGGCCGGCCTGCTCTGGTCGGCGACCGCCGTCGGGCTGACCGGCGCGCTGCACATGGCCGGCGGAGCCATCTGGCTGGATCGGGACCTGTTCCGGCTTGGCATCTGGATCAGCGTGATCAACTTGGCGGGCGCATTCGCCGGGCCGGGCTGGCATGCACTGGTCGTCGCGGTGGCCGGCGGCGGCGGAATTCTGGTCGCCGGAACGGTCGCCCGGCTGCGACAACGGCACCGGCCGTGACCGAACTGGACCCGGTGATCCACGCGCAGGCCCGGCTGCGGGTGGTCGCGAGCCTCTCCGCACTCGGCGACGGCGACCGGATCACCTTCCCCCGGTTGCAGGAGCTGCTCGCGATGACCCCGGGCAACCTGTCCGTGCACCTGCGCAAGCTCGAGGACGCCGGCTACGTCGAGATCAGCAAGACCCACCGCGGACGCACCCCGGCCACTCTCATCCGGCTCAGCCGGCGGGGCCGGCTGGCGTTCGAGGAGTACACCGAGAGCATCCGCGCCCTGCTCGACCCCACCTCGTCGAAGGAGCAATCATGATCCTCGCCCGCGCCGACCAGGCCAGCCGCCGGTACGGCGACGTCCTCGCCCTCGATCGCGTCGACCTGGAAGTCCGGGCCGGTGAGCTGGTCGGCCTGCTCGGCCCGAACGGCGCCGGTAAGAGCACCCTGATGAACCTGCTGGTCGGTCTGCGCCGACCCAACGCCGGGCGCGTCGAGCTGTTCGGCGGCGACCCCCGCGACCCGGCGTCCCGGCGACAGATCGGGGTCACCCCGCAGGAGACCGGCCTACCCGGGACGCTGCGCGTCGGTGAGGTCGTCGACTTCGTCTCCGCGCACTACCCCGACCCGGTGCCCCGGGGAGAACTGCTCGACCGCTTCGGCCTTGGCGACCTCGCCCGACGACAGACCGGTGGCCTCTCCGGCGGGCAGCGCCGCCGCCTGGCGGTGGCGCTGGCGTTCGTCGGCCGGCCCCGACTGGTGCTGCTCGACGAGCCGACCACCGGCCTGGACGTGGCCGCCCGGCACACTCTGTGGGACGCGATCCGGGCGTTCCACGACGACGGCGGGACCGTCCTGTTGAGCAGCCACTACCTGGAGGAGGTGGAGGCGCTGGCCCGCCGGGTCGTGGTGATCGGGCAGGGCCGGGTGCTCGCCGACGACACCGTGGACGCGGTGCGCGACATCGTCGGCGTACGCCGGGTCAGCCTGGTCGCCGACGACCTGCCCGAGCTGCCCGGCGTGGTCCGCACCGAACGGATCGACGGCCGGCTGCACCTGCTCACCACCGACGCCGACCAGTTGGTCCGGGCGCTGGTCACCGCCGGGACCGCCTTCGCCGATCTGGAGGTGCGGCCAACCTCGCTGGAGGACGCGTTCCTGGCCATCACCAACGGGAGCGAGCCCGCCACCGGGCCAGAGCCCACCGGCGGCAAGTCCGCCCACCCCGCAACCGCCGCCGCCGGTGGCCGACCGACCACCGCCTGAGGAGGCGAATCACCGTGCAGCTCGCCCTGGTTCACGCCCGCTACCAGCTCCTGGAGATCATCCGGATCCCGGTGGCCGTCGTCGGCAGCGCCTTCTTCCCGGCCGCCGCCATGATCTTCTTCGTGGTGCCGTTCGCCGGCGACGACCCGGTCGGCGCCACGTTCGCGACCGCGTCGATGGTCACCTTCTCGGTCATGAGCGCCAACATCTTCCAGTACGGCGTCGGTGTCGCCGAGGACCGCGACCAGCCGTGGAATCCGTACACCCGGACCCTGCCGGCCGGGCCGGCACCCCGGTTCGCCGGCCGGGTGCTGGCCGGCCTGGCGCTGACGTACCTCTCGCTGATCCCGGTCGTGGTGATCGGCGCGACGCTCACAGCGGCCCGGATCACGCCGGTGGCCTTCCTGCTGACCGCCGCCACCGTGGCCGTCATCTCGGTGCCGTTCACGCTGATGGGGCTCGCCATCGGCTACTCGCTGCCGAGCAAGGCGGCCATCGTGGTCGCGCAGGTGGTCTTCCTGCCGCTCGCGTTCGGCGGCGGCCTGCTCTCCGCGCCGGGCGACGCACCCGGGTTCATCGAGACGATCGCGCCGTACCTGCCCACCCGGGGCGCGGCGGAGCTGATGTGGGCGGCGGTGGGCGACTACCCCGTCGAGCCACTGTCGCTGATCATGCTCGGCGTCTGGGTGGTGCTGCTCGCCACGCTCGCCGGTTGGGCGTACCGGCGGGACGAGGGTCGCCGGTTCAGCTGACGATTCGTCCGTTTCCGCCCCGGCCCGCGGCGGGACGGTGCCAGGATTCCGGCAGGGGGCCGTCGTGGCCGCCGGGCCGAGAGGGGTCTTGACGTGAGCACCGTCCCGCCGGGTACGCCCTGCTGGGCCGACCTGGCCACCCCGGACCTGACCGACGCGCGGCGCTTCTATCCCGAGCTGTTCGGCTGGACCGGCCGGGTGACACCGGAGCCCGAAGCGGGCGGCTACACCATCTTCCAACTCGACGGGCGGTCCGTGGCCGGAGCCGGGCCGCCGGCGATACCGGACCAGGTGCCGATCTGGTCGACGTACCTCGCCACGGACGACGCCGAACTGGTCGCCGGCCGGGTCGAACGGGCGGGTGGACAGGTCGTGGTGCCGCCGTTCGAGGTCTTCGACCGGGGCCGGATGGCGGTCTTCGCCGACCCGGCGGGCGCCACGTTCAGTGTCTGGCAACCGCTGGCGATGCCCGGCGCCGAGGTGTTCAACGTGCCGGGCGCGATGAGCTGGACGGAGCTGGTCACCCCGGACCCGGAGGGCGCCAAGGTCTTCTACGAGCTGGTCTTCGGCTGGCAGCCGGACGACCAGCTCGTCGGCGGAATGACGTACACCGGGTGGCGGCTCGGGGCGCAGATCGTGGCCGGGATGATGCCACCGTTCGCCGACGACTTCCCGGCCGACCTGCCGGCGTACTGGACGGTGTACTTCGCGGTGGCCGACGCGGACGCCGCAGCGGCCCGCGCCGCCGAGCTCGGCGGGACCATCCTGGTGCCGCCCCGGGACAACCCGGCGGGCCGGTTCGCCGCCCTGCGCGACCCGCAGGGGGCGCTCTTCTCCGTCATCGACCTCGGCCCGGACGGGGATTGACCGCCGGCTCAGCGGGGACGGACGGGGACTGACCGCCCGGCTCAGCGGGGGCGGACGGGGACGACGAGGGGCCCGTGGGCGCCGGGGACGACCCGCACGCTGGCCCGGTAGTGGGTGGCGAGCAGGTGCTCGGTGAGCACCTCGTGCGGACTCCCGACGGCCACCACCCGACCGTCGGCGATCAGCACCATCCGGTCGGCGTACTCGCCGGCCAGGGAGAGGTCGTGCATGGTGGCGAGCACGGTCAGGCCGTGCTCGCGGCGCAACTGGTCGACCAGCTCCAGCACCTCCTGCTGGTGGCCGATGTCCAGTGCGCTGGTCGGCTCGTCGAGCAGCAGCAGCGTCGCGCCCTGGGCCAGCGCCCGCGCGAGGAAGACCCGCTGTCGTTCACCGCCGGAGAGGGTGGCCAGCTCCCGGCGGTGGAAGCCGGTGAGGTCCAGCCGGTCGAGCACGTCGTGCACGGCGGCCACGTCGGCGGCGGACTCCCGGCCCAGCGGCGGGATGTAGGGGGTGCGACCGAGCAGCACGTAATCCAGCACCGACATGCCGGGCGGCACCACCGGGGACTGGGCCACCGTGGCCACCACCCGGGCCCGGTCGCGGCGGCGCAGCGCGGCGCTCGGCGTACCGAAGAGGGAGATCGCCCCCGGTGCGGGCAGCAACCCGCCGACGGCGCGCAGCAACGTCGACTTCCCGGCGCCGTTCGGACCGATCACGGTGACCCACTCGCCGGCGGCGACGGTGAGGTCGACGCCGGTGAGGATCGGTGTGCCCTCCAGGCTGACGTGCAGCCCGCGCACCTCGACCGCCGGCGCATCGGCCGCGCCGTCCGGGACGGCGGCGGGTTCGGGGATCACGTGAGCACCCGCCGGGCGGTACGCAGCACGAGCACGAAGAACGGGCCGCCGAGCAGGGCGGTGACCACTCCGATCGGAATCTCGGCCGGTGCGGCGGCGGTGCGGGCCACCACGTCCGTCAGCGCCAGGAACGCGGCGCCGAACAGCAACGACAGCGGCAGGATCACGCGGTAGCTCGACCCGGCGAGCAGCCGGACGGTGTGCGGCACGATGATGCCGACGAAACCGATCAGGCCGGTCGCGGAGACCGCCGCGGCGGTGCCCAGCGAGGCGGCCGCGATCAGCAGGTAGCGGGAACGCTGCGGGTGCAGACCGAGGCTCCTCGCCTCGTCGTCGCCGACCGCGAGGACGTCCAGCTCGCGACGGTGCAGCAGCACCACCACTGTGGTCAGCACGGCGTACGGCAGCACCAGCAGCACGTCGTGCCAGCCGGCGGTGGCCAGCCGGCCGAGCAGCCAGGAGTAGACCGGCTGGATGCTGTCGGAGTGCCGTTGCAGCAGGTACGTCTGCCCGGCGGAGAGGAACGCGGAGACCGCCACCCCGGCCAGGATCAGCATCGCCGGTGACCGGCTCCGCCCGCCGGCGCCACCGAGCAGGTAGGTCATCGTCACGGCAAGAAGCGAGCCGGCGAACGCGGCCAGCGGGATGGTCAGCGGCAGGCCGGTGATCGCGCCCTGCCGGCCGACGCCGCCGAGCGCGATCACCGCGGTGACCGCGAGCCCCGCGCCGGCGGCCACGCCGAGCAGGTACGGGTCGGCCAGCGGATTGCGGAACACGCCCTGATAGCAACCGCCGGCCAGGGCGAGCAGGCCGCCGACGAGCAGACCCAGCACCACCCGGGGAAGCCGCAGCTCGGTGACGATGGCGATCTCCCGCTCGGTCAGCCCGCTCTCCAGGTGCACCCCGGGTATCAGGTTGAGCAGCTCGGCGGCGACGCTGCCCGGCGGCAGGCTGATCGGGCCGAGCGACACCCCGGCGACCAGCGCGAGGAGCACCGCGAACACGCCGGCGACCAGCCAGCGCTTGCGCAGCCCGGCGGGCCGCGACGCGGGTGGCGTCGCGGCCGGCCGGGTGGACGGCGCCGGGGCGGCCGCCGGCGGCACCCCGGTCACCGTGCCTTCTTGCGATAGCGACTGCGAGGCTCGCAACCCCGGCTCACTCGTCGCGCTCACCGACGGACGACGGTCACGCGGGCACCTTGGCGACCGCGTCGATGATGACCCGGAGCAGGTCCACGACCCGCGGGCCCCAGCGCGAGGCGATGTCGTCATCCAGCGGGACCACCTGATTGTTCTTCACCGCGGTCAGCCCGGCCCAGCCGCTGCGCGCCTTGACCGAGTCGGCGTTCTGCTGGCAGCACTTGGAGTCCGCCAGGAAGACGAAGTCCGGGTTGGCCTTGACGATGAACTCCTGGGACAGCTGCGGGTAACCGCCGTTCTTGCCGTCCGCGTCGGCCGGGTCCGCGATGTTGGCCAGACCGACCTGGCTGTAGAGCGAGCCCATGAAGGTCTTGCTGGTCACGCTGTACAGCTCCGGGCCCAGCTCGTGGTAATAGGTGAGCTTCTCGGCGCGCTGCGGCAGGTCCTTGACCAGCTTGGCGATGTCGTCCTTCATCCGGCTGGCGACGTCGGTCGCCTGGTCGGCGTGGCCGGTCAGCGTGCCCAGCTCGGTGATCTGCCGGTACGAGTCGTCAAGCGTGATCGCCGCCGGGGTGAGGTAGACCGGGATCTTCAGCTTGCCGAGCTGGTCGACGATCTTGTTGGTGTCGTTCGCGAGCACCACCAGGTCGGGGCTCTTGCCGGCGATCGCCTCGGCGTTGGGCTGGAAGCCGGACAGGTCGCTCTTGGGCGCGTCGGCCGGATAGTTCGACTGGTCGTCGACCGCGCTCACCTGCGGGCCGGCGCCGATGGCGAAGAGCATCTCGGTGGCGGTGGGCGAGAGCGAGATGATCTTCTCGGGGCGCTTGTCGAGCGTGAGTGAGCCGACCGTCACCGGGTAGCTGGCGGTTGCGGAGCTGCCACTGGCGGCCGGCTCGTCGGCGGTCTTCTCCGCGCACGCGCCGAGGGCGAGTGCGGCGACCGCGAGGGTCGCGGCGAAGATCCGGGGGGTACGTCTGGACATGGGGCCTCCTGTCGGTCGAGGAGTGTGGTGCTTCGCCGACAGGGGACTTTCGTGCGCCCGCCCACGAGGCGCCCTTCCTCGAGAGCGCGTGTCGCGACCGATCCGCAGGCGACCTGGCTCGTCCCCGTCGTCAGGACGGGGCATCACAGTTGCGGGACAGCGCCGGGCTCGCACCGGCTTCGCTGCGGAGTGGTCGCTAAGACGGTAGCGCACCGCCGGGACCATCCCTCGTTGATCTAGGGCTTATCGTCGCGGGTTGATCTCAGATCACGACGATATGCCCTAGATCGACACATCGGATGGGGCGGGTGGTGGGGCCCCGCAGGGGTGGGACGGGGCCCCACCCGACTAGGAGGACGTGATGGTGACGTTGTCCACAGCTGCCTCCACCAGGCTCGCGGTGGAGGCGTCGGCCGCCTCGATCTGGATGCGTACCGACTGGCCGGCGTACGGAGTGAGGTTGAGGTTCGACACCGCCCAGCTCCCGTTGCGGTTGGTCGCCGCGCCGGCCTGGGTGAGCAGCGCCGTGGTGCCGCCGTTGTGGACCACGCTCACCCGCAGGTGGTCCGCCGACGAGGCGTTCGAACCGTGGGCCAGGTACCAGGCCAGCGAGAGGGTCAGCGTGCCGGACGACGGCAGTGTCACAGCCGGGGACCGGGCGCTGGTCACCCCGCCGTCGACGTCGTGGTCACCCGCCGCCGAGCCGGCGAGCCGACCGGTGACCAGGTCGTTGCTGCCGGCGTACGGGGTGAGCTGCTTGGCCCCGGAGGAGGTGGTCGCCTGGGCGGCGCCCCGTTCCCAGGCCCCGAGGGTCGCGGTGTCGGTGCCGGACGGGTTGATGGTCCAGCCGGTCGCGGTCTCGAAGGTGTCCGACCAGACCGTGGTGCCGCCACCACCACCGCAGTACTGCGCCTGCTTGCCGATCGCCCGGTACGGGCAGTCGGCGTACTCGCTGAGCATCAGCACCGCCTCCCGGTTGCGGGAGGTCTGCGCGGGGATCACCTCGTCGGGCGGGTAGAAACCACCGCCGCCGGACGAGCCCGGGTACATCTCGAAGGTGTACGCCCAGATGCCGTGGGTGGCCCACATCCAGTCGATGCTGTCCCCGTCGGTGATGTAGAGGTCGCTGGACTGCTCCGGGGTGTAGCTGTTGGTGGCCGCCATCTGCCGGCCGATGGTGGCGAAGGTGTTGTACTGGTCCGCGCTCATTCCGGGCCCGGTGTTCGCGGTTGTGTAGCCGTACGGCCAGAGCACCAGCTGCGAGTAGGTGTGGAAGTCGATGTTGGCCTTGATCTGCTGCGTCCCGCCGACGACCCGGCTGTTGACGAAGTTGCGCAGCGCCTGCGTCTCCGGTGCGGAGAACGCCGACGGTCCACGGTAGGTCTCGGACGAGGTGGAGCCGGACGAGCCGCCGCAGCAGCCCCAGTTGTAGCCCCAGTTGCGGTTCAGGTCGGTGCCGACCGCGGACGAGCCGCTGTTGGGCTGCCGGTTCTTGCGCCAGGACCGGTACGACCCGGTGGCGATGTCGTACTCGCTGCCGTCCGGGTTGACCGTCGGCACGATCCAGATCTCCCGGCCGTTGACGATGTTGGTGATCCGGGAGTCGGAGCCGTAGCTGTCGGTGAAGAGGTTGAGCAGGTAGATCGCCATTTCGACGGTCAGGTGCTCGCGGGCGTGCTGCTGGGCGTTGAAGAGAAGCTCCGGCTCGCCCTCGTCGGTGCCCACGTTGTCGGAGATCTTCACCGCCATCAGGTCGCGGCCCTCGTACGACGTACCGATGCTGATCTTCCGGGCGATGGCCGGGTGATCGGCGACGGTCTGGTTCACCACGGCGGTCAGCTCCGCGTAGTCGTGGTAGTTGGAGTCGGCGGGCGGGAAGGCGAGGGTGCCCATTTCGCCGGCACCGCGCTCGGCGTTCGGCGGTGGGGCGAGCGGTTCCAGTCGGAAGCCGAGCCGGGTGATGGCGGCGGCCTCGCTGGCGGTGGCCGAGATGTGCAGCACGCCGTGTTCGGAGTAGTCGATGGCGGCCCCGGTGCGGGCCACCGCGGTGCGGTCGGCGGAGGTCCGGGGGCCGAGCACCCGGTAGCCGGCGGCGGCCGGCTCGGCGGTCCGGTCCGGTGCCGGTCGGGCGGAGACCGGGCCGGTGGCGACGGTGACGATTCCCAGCCCGGTGACGACGGCGAGCACCAGGACGCGGCGGAGAGGGATGGGCGTGCGGAGGGCCATGGACTACCTCCTCGAAGGGCGGGAGATCCCGCTCGGTGGAGGACACTTCACCACCTGTCACATGGTCATATCAATATTCATCGCTGGCTCTTGCATCCCAGGCAGATCATCGCGGCGGCAATGATTTTCCACCCGTCGAGATCTGGCGAAACTTCCTTCCGAGCGCGACACTGACCAGCAACGATGTCCCTCTCGACACCGCGGAGCCCTCATGGCCAGATCCCGTTTGCGCACCGCCGCCCTCGCCGGCGTCACCGCGCTCGCCCTGCTCACCACCGCCGCACCCGCGGCGGTCGCCGCACCACTCACCGGCGGCCCACCACCCGCCACCGTCCACGACGAGCAGATCACCTTCCAGGACTGGTCCGGGCCCGCCGACTGGCACCGGGGCAGCCGGGCCGGCACCCGCGTGGTGCCCGGCGCCCGATCGGGCGTCACGCTGGCCCGCCCGGCCGGCACCACCGAGTACGCCGACCCGCACACCGGCGTCACCCGCAGCTGGGAGTACGGCACCTGGACCTCCCCGGTGACCCGGGTCGGCTTCGACGCCACCGAGCTGATCGCGTCCTGGAACGCCGAGACCCCCGCCGGCACCTGGATCCAGGTGGAGATGCAGGGCAGCTACACCAGCGGTGACCAGACCCCGTGGTACGTCATGGGTCGCTGGGCGTCCGGCGACAGCGACATCAAGAGGACCAGCGTCAATCGGCAGGGCGACCCCTGGTCGACGATCTGGACCGACACCTTCAGCATCGACGACGCCACCGTCGGGGTGCTGCTGCGGTCGTACCAGCTGCGACTGACCCTCTACCGGGCGCCCGGGCAGACCGCCGCGCCGGTGGTCCGGATGCTCGGCGCGATGAGTTCGACCGTGCCGGACCGCTTCACCGTCACGCCGAGCGCCGGGCACATCGCCTGGGGCCGCGAGCTGCCGGTGCCCCGCTACTCGCAGAACGTGCACTCCGGGCACTACCCGGAGTACGACGGCGGCGGTGAGGCGTGGTGCTCCCCCACCTCGACCGAGATGGTGGTCGAGTACTGGGGACGCGGGCCGTCCGCGGCCGACACCTCCTGGGTGGACCCGACCTACCCCGACCCGACGGTCAACCACGCCGCCCGGATGACCTACGACTACACGTACGACGGCGCGGGCAACTGGCCGTTCAACACCGCGTACGCGGCCAGCTTCCCCGGCCTGGAGGGGCGGGTGACCCGACTGCACTCACTGGACGAGCTGGAGCGTTTCATCGCCGCCGGCATCCCGGTGGTGACCAGTCAGTCCTTCCTCGCCAGCGAGCTGGACGGCGCGAACTACGGCACCTCCGGGCACCTGTTCGTGGTGGTCGGCTTCACCGCCGACGGCGACGTGATCGTGAACGACCCCGCCTCGTCGAGCAACGACGTGGTGCGCAACGTCTACAAGCGTGCCCAGTTCGAGCAGATCTGGCTGCGCACCAAGCGGATCAACGCCACCGGCGGCGTCTCCGGCGGCTCGGGCGGCGTCGCGTACCTGATCAAGCCGACCAACAAGCCCTGGCCGAAGGTCTCGGGTTCCACCAACTGGTAGAGCGCGGTCGATCATGAAGTTATTGCCCGATCACCCGGCGTGTCGGAGCAATAACTTCATGATCAACGCGGGGGGTGGTCGGTGGGCGGCTCGGGGTCGGTGGAGGGCTGGTCGTCGCCGGCGAGAGCGGAGCGGAGCCGCTCCTTCTCGTCGCGGCGACGCGCCGCCGCGCCGGCCATCTCCTCGGCCATCTCGTCCCGCCACCCGCGCAACAGGAAGAAGGAGAGCGCGGCGGAGAAGGCCAGCGCCAGGATCAGCTTCAGGAACACGCTCATGTCGACCAGCCAGAGGCCCGCCAGCACGGCGACGAACAGCCCGATCCGGCCCAGCGTGTACTTGACCGACGCGCTCACCTGCACCACTCCGTTCTCTCCGTCACCCGCCGAGGCCGGCGGAAGGTCGATCCACCCGGCGGGCGGTCGGGTCAGCCGGTCCGGCGGGCCAGCCAACGGACGCCCGGGAACCAGACCGTCGCGTACGCCACGGTGAACGCCGCCGCCGCCAACGTTCCGGACAGCAGCGGCGGTAACCCGGCGCCCAGACCGGCGATCAGCAGCCCCGCGAACACCCCGACGGCGGCGGCGGCCAGCGCCGCCACCACCCGGGCCGCGCCGAACTCCCAGGCCCGGAAATCGTCCCAGAACAGCCACGCCGGCAGGATCACCGCCAGCCAACCGTTTGTGTGCCCGAAGTCGCCGGCACCGATCGAGGCGAACGCCCAGTCGAACAGCACGAGCGCCAGCGCACCGATGACCAGGCCGGCCAGGCACACCCCGAGCAGATCACCAAGGGTACGGACGCGCCCCTCGGCGTCCCGTCGGGGAAAGCCGCCCTGCCGTTCCGGTCCTCGTTGCTCGGTCATCGACTGCGAGGGTACGTGGCGGTTCAGGCCCACACCTGCTGCGGCTCGGCGCGCCGCTCGGCCAGCGACGGGGCCTTGTCGTACTCCCGGACCACGTTGTAGCGGGTGTCCCGCTCGACCGGCTGGAAACCGGCGTCCCAGATCAGGTGCAGCAGGTCGTCACGGTGCATTGTGCTCGGGGTGCCGTACGAGTCGGCGTCGTGGGTGATCTTGTATTCGACCACCGAGCCGTCCAGGTCGTCCACGCCGAAGTTCAGCGACAGCTGGGCCACCGAGAGCCCGTGCATCACCCAGAAGTTCTTCAGGTGCGGCACGTTGTCGAAGAGCAGCCGGGAGACGGCGAACGTCTTCAGCGACTCGGCCGGCGAGGCCATAGTGGTGCGCGCCTGGATCTTGTTACGGATCTTGCCGTCCGCCGAGTCCACGAAGTCGTGCTGGTAGCGCAGCGGGATGAAGACCGCGAAGCCGTTGGTCTCGTCCTGCAGCTCGCGCAGCCGCAGCACGTGGTCGACCCGGTGCCGGGGCTCCTCGATGTGGCCGTACAGCATTGTCGCCGGGGTCTTCATGCCCTTGCTGTGCGCCAGAGCGTGGATGCGCGACCAGTCCTCCCAGTGGCAGGCGTGGTCGACGATGTGCTGGCGGACCTCCCAGTCGAAGATCTCCGCGCCACCACCGGTCAGCGACTCCAGGCCGGCGTCCATCAGCTCGTCGAGGATCTCGTCGGCGCTCAGGCCGCTGATCTTCTCGAACCACTGCACCTCGGTCGCCGTGAAGCACTTGAGCTTGACGTTCGGCAGCGCCGCCTTCAGCTCACGCAGCACCTTCGGGTAGTAACGCCAGGGCAGCGTCGGGTGCAGGCCGTTGACGATGTGCAGCTCGGTGAGCTGCTCGTCCTCCATCTCCTTGGCCTTGCGGACCGCCTCGTCGATGCGCATCGTGTACGCGTCCTTCTCGCCCGGCTTGCGCTGGAACGAGCAGTACGCACAGGACGCCGAACAGACGTTGGTCAGGTTCAGGTGCCGGTTGACGTTGAACATCACCCGGTCGCCGTTGAGCTCGGTGCGCTTGTGGTGCGCCAGCCGCCCCAGCCAGGCCAGGTCGTCGCTGTCGTAGAGGGCGACCCCGTCCTCACGGGTCAGCCGCTCACCGGCGTACACCTTCGCTTCGAGCTCACGCTTGAGTCCGGCGTCCATGGCACGTCCCTTCCACCTGCGGTCCCGGTCGAGCGTACGTCGGCACGCCGACCGGCCCGGCGGCACGGTCGGCCGCAGCGACCGACTTCACCAGACTCTCAGCCTCCCGTAACCCGGCGATGCATCGACATCACTGTCCCGGTGCGGTAAGACAGGGTGGGGCGGAACACACACTGGTACCGTCCCGACCGCCGTGCCACCGAGCGCGGCGACGGGCAGCGGGACGGGGAGCGGAATGGTCGACAGCGGGCGCGGGCGACGGCAGCGACGACGGAGCCCGGTGATCTCGCCGGTGCTGCGTCCGAGGCTCTGGGCCGCCCTGCTCGGCGCGATCGCCGCCGCCGTGCTCGCCACCCCCGCGTACGCCGAGCCCGGGGTGCCCACCACGGTGCCGGACACCGGCTCGCGCCCGGCGGTGGTCGGCTCGCTCCAACTGCCCGGTGGCGCGCCCGTCGCCGGTGTCCCGGTCCCGCCGGTGGTGAACGTCGGCACCGGCCCGCTGGCCGCCCAGATCGCCGCCGGCGAGACCCAGGTCGGCGCCCTCGGCGAGGCACTGCTGCTGAGCCGGCAGAAACGCGCGGACGCGCAGGCCCAGCTCGAGGCGGCCGGCAAGGCGCTGGCGACCGCGCAGGACAATCTCCTCCGGGCGCAGCAGGCGGCCGACGTCGCCGCCTCGGACGCGTTCAAGGCAGCCGCCGCGCTACCGCCCGGCGACCTGGCCGACGACATCCAGGGGTTGAGCCGGCTCCAGCGGATCGCCCGTGGCGAGAAGGTCGAGCGCGGCACCACGGGCGTGGCCGGGGAGCTGACCCGGGCCCGCAGCGGCGAGCAGCTCGCCTACCAGGCACACGCCACGGCCAAGACCGAGCTCGACGCCGCCGAGGCGGAGTTCGCCGCCGGCGAGAAGGCGCTGCGCGCCGCCGAGGCCAGCCTCCTCAAGCTGCGCCGTGACAACGCCGCGCAGCTCATCGAGATCGAGCGCCAGCAGGAGGCCGCGGAGCAGCAGCTGGGTGCCGGCTACCTCGTCGGCCAGAACGTCAGCGGGATGGCGGCGCACCCGCGGGCGCTGGCCGCGGTCCGGTACGCCCTCGCCCAGCTCGGCGACCCGTACGAGTGGTCGGAGGAGGGGCCCGACACGTTCGACTGCTCCGGTCTGATGTGGGCGGCGTACCGGTCGCCCGGCGCCGACTACTTCCAGCTGCCCCGGGTCTCCCGGGACCAGTACGCCGCCACCCGCTCGCGGACTGTGCCGCAGACCGCGCTGCTCCCCGGCGACCTGCTCTTCTTCGCCTCCGGCAGCAGCTGGACCACGATCCACCACGTCGCCATGTACATCGGCAACGGCAAGATGGTGCAGGCGCCCACCACCGGCGACGTCGTCAAGGTCTCGGTCGTCCGCTGGTCCCGGCTGTACGCCGCCACCCGGGTCATCGGCGCGGTGCCGGCGCCGACCGTGCCGGTCCGGACGCCCAGCGCGCCGGCCAGCCCGACGCCGACGCCCACCACCAAGCCGACGCCCACCACCAAGCCGACGCCGACCACCAAGCCGACGCCCACCACCAAGCCGACGCCGACCGGATCGGCCACCCCGACGCCGTCCCACACCCCGACCCCGACGCCGACGCCGACCGGCAGCACCTCGCCGAGCACCTCGCCGAGCACGGGCGGGACGCCGACGACTGCGCCCCCGCCGCCGACCAGTGCGCCGGCCACCTCGACCCCGGCCGGCTCGCCGTCGGCGAGCCGGAGCGGGGTGGCCAGCGACAGCCCGACCCCGAGCACTGCGGGCAGCCCGAGCACCGGAAGCTGAGCCGCCACAATCGGCTCCGGCTGTCCGCTCGGGGCGATCTGTGGCACCGTGACATCCAGGCACATCCGGCCCGGTGTCACGGGTCCGGGTGCGAGCGTGGCACGGAGGGCGGAGATGGCCGAGCAGAGTGATCCGGCGGACAAGGCCGGCCCCGTCGCGGTCGGCCAGCCGGGACCGGGAACCACTGACCCGGCACCCGGCGCCGACACCGTCCCGGCCGCCGCCGAGGCACTGGCCGACGGTGACGCCGCCGCCGCCGCCAGCGGCGAGGGCACCGGCACCGACGCTCCCGCCGGCACCAGCGCCGCCAACGAAGCGGACGAGGGGAAGCCCGATGCGGCCGACCCGGCCGCCGCCCCGGTGCGGGCCCGAGCCAGTGTCGTCACCGCCGCCGCGGTGCCGGATGACCTCCCGGCCAGCGCTCCCGTGAGCGCGACCACCTATCGGGCGGGCGGATCGACCAACCCGGCCGGCGGGGCTCTGCCCGGGCAGCGGGACGGCTCGAGCTCCCCGGCCCGGGCCAGCGCCACGGTGCCCGCCACCAACCGCGTGACGGCCGGCTCGGTGGGCACCCCGGACTCGCGGGCGAGCGCTCCCGGTGTCTACCGCTCCGCCCCGGTGAGCCCCGAGCCGTCCCAACCGGCGCAGCCTCCGGAGCCCGCCCAGCCGGCCACGCCTCCGACCCCGGAGCCGGCGCCCGCGCCACCGGGCCCGACCCCGCCGCCCGAGCCCGAGCCGGCGCCGAGCCCTGGGCCGTACCCGCCCGGCCCGGTGCCGACCCCGCCACCGAGGCCCCGGCCCACGCCGCCACCCGGCCCACTGCCGCCCGTCCCGGGACCACCCACACCGCCGCCGGCTCCGGTGCCGCCGGTGCCGGGCCCGCCGGCACCGCCCGTCCCGGGCCCGCCGGCACCGCCACCCGGCCCGCCGGTGCCCGGGCCGCCCCCGCCGCCCGGCCCGATGCCGGCACCACCCTTCCCGCCGCCGCCCGCGACGCCCGGCGGCCCGCCGGGCGTGCGAGCCACCGCGTCGGTCTCCGCGCCGCCGGCCAGCCCCACCGGGTGGACCGCCGCGTCGTCCACCGATTCCGCCGGGCGCGGCTCCACGCCGAGCTACGGCTCGTCGTCCGGCCCGGGCGTGCGGGCCTCCGCGTCGCCGGCCGGTTGGTCGTCCCCCGCTGTTGCCCCGCAGCCCACCCAGGGCGGCGGTGGGTGGACGGCGGCACCCGTCTCGGCCCCGCCGGTGGTGCCCGCACCGGCGCTGCCCAGCTGGCCGCCGTCCACCACGGGCGGCGTCCCGGCGGGCGGAAACGACACCGGCGGCTCCCGGCGGCCCAACCCGGCGGGCGGGCCGACTGGACGGGGCTCGGCGGCCGGCCGCGGCGGGCGCTACGACGGCGGTCGCGATCTGGCCGGCACCGTCTACGGCGGCGGCGAGGAGCCCGGCTACACCACTATCGCGCTGCCGGCCAGCGCGGTGGAGAATTCCGGTTCCCTGACCGGGCACATCCTGGCCCAGGGCTGGACGGACACCCCGGCCGAACGGTCTTCCAGCACCGCCCGGGTGGTGATCGTCCTGGCCGCCGCGCTGGGGCTGCTGGTGGCGGTCAGCGTGCTGGTCGTCCTGCTCGCCAACGACGCCCTGGACGGCCTGGTGGGCAACGTGCTCAACGGCTGAGTGGGCGATCGGGGCGATGGTGAGTCCGCCCACTACGGTCGGGCAACCGGCTGGCGGCTCCGCCGGACCGCCGTACACTGGTCGAGATCACTGACCCGGCGCGCGTGATGCGCGCCCATGGGCGATCTTGCGGGCGATCCGGCGGCACAGCCGCGGCAGGCCATCGCGAAGATGCGCCCCGCTCGAAAGGCATTTGTTGACCACCTCTGCTGACCCCAGCATCGTTCCGTCCGTTTTCGATTCCGCCCCGGCGGCGGTCGACGCCGCCGTGGAGACGCCCGACGCCGCCCCGACGGAGGTCGCCGAGCCCGTCGACTTCGCCGCGCTCGGCCTGCCCGAGCCGCTGGTCCGCGCACTGGCGCGGCAGGGCATCACCACCCCGTTCGAGATCCAGAGGGCCACCGTTCCGGACGCGCTCGCCGGCCGGGACGTGCTCGGCCGCGGGCAGACCGGGTCGGGCAAGACGCTCGCGTTCGGCCTGCCCCTGCTGGCCCGGGTCGCCGCCGGCCAGCCGGCCCGGCCGATGCGGCCGCGCGCCCTGGTCCTGGTCCCGACCCGGGAGTTGGCCATGCAGGTCAACGACGCCCTGCTGCCGCTGGGCAAGGCGATCAACGTGTTCCTGAAGACCGCCGTCGGCGGGGTGCCGTACGACCGTCAGATCGACGCGCTGCGGCGCGGCGTGGAGATCATCGTGGCGACTCCGGGCCGGCTCGGCGACCTGATCGAGCGGGGCATCTGCCAGCTCGACGACGTCGAGGTGACTGTGCTCGACGAGGCCGACCAGATGGCGGACATGGGCTTCCTGCCCGAGGTGACCGAACTGCTGGCGAAGACGCCCGCGAACGGTCAGCGGCTGCTCTTCTCGGCCACCCTGGACGGCGACGTCGACGCGCTGGTCAGGCGGTTCATGACCGATCCGGTGACCCACTCCACCGCGCCGTCCACCGCCTCGGTGTCCACCATGGACCACCACATGCTGTTGATCCCGCCGCACGAGAAGTTTCCGGTGACGGCCTCGATCGCCGCCCGGGACGGCCGGACCATGGTCTTCGCCCGGACCCAGCTCGGCGTCGACCGGCTGGTCGAGCAGCTCGCCGCTGTCGGCGTACGGGCCGGTGGCCTGCACGGCGGCAAGACCCAGCGGATGCGTACCAAGACGCTTGCCGAGTTCCGCGAGGGCCGGATGAACGTGCTGGTCGCCACCGACGTGGCGGCCCGGGGCATCCACGTCGACGGGGTCACCCTGGTGCTGCACGTCGACCCGCCGAAGGACCCCAAGGACTACCTGCACCGTGCCGGGCGTACCGCCCGTGCCGGCGAGTCGGGCGCGGTCGCCACGCTGGTGCTGCCCAAGCAGCGCCGTACCACCCTGGCGATGATGGAGAAGGCCGGCGTCGCGCCGGCCGAGAGCCGGGTCCGTCTCGGGGACCCGGCGCTGGCCGAGCTGATCGGCGCCCGCGAGCCCAGCGGTGTCCCGGTCCGCGTGGAGGCGGAGCCCCGCGGCTACGGTGACCGCTCCGGCGGCCCACGCCGGTTCGGCGACCGGCCGGGCGGCGACCGCCGCTACGGCGACCGCCCCCAGGGTGAGCGCCGCTACGGCGACCGCCCGACCGGCGAGCGACGCTTCGGCGACCGTCCGCAGGGTGAGCGCCGCTTCGGCGACCGCCCGACCGGCGAGCGACGCTACAGCGACCGCCCGCAGGGCGACCGGCAGTACAGCGACCGGCCGCAGGGCGAGCGACGCTACGGCGACCGGCAGTACAGCGACCGGCCGACCGGCGAGCGGCGCTACGGCGACCGCCCCCAGGGCGACCGGCAGTACGGCGACCGCCCGACCGGCGAGCGCCGGTACGCCGATCGGGATTCCCGGGGTCACGGCGACCGGCCGCAGGGCGAGCGCCGTTTCGGCGACCGCCCGCAGTTCGGCGACCGGGACGGCCGGGGTGACCGCCCGACCGGCGAGCGGCGCAGCGGCGACCGCCCGCAGGGTGAGCGCCGCTACGGGGACCGGGACGAGCGCGCCTCCGGCGACCGCCGTTTCGGCGACCGGCAGCAGGGCGAGCGCCCCGCCGACGATCGCCGGTTCGGAGACCGACCGGCCGGGGAGCGGCGCTTCGCGGACCGGGACGCTCGGGGTGGTTACCGCCCGGAGAGCCGCGGTCAGGGCGACCGGCAGCGCGACGACCGACAGCGCGACGACCGGCGTGGCTTCGGCGGGCGACCGCCGGCCCGTACCCACTGACCCACTGACCCACTGAACGCCGCCGCGGAGCCGCACGCTTCGCGGCGGCGTTCGCGCATGCCCTGCCGATGTCGGCTCGGTCGCGTAACGTCCGGCTCATGCCGACCATGCCGAAGTCGATCTTCTGGTCCCGGACGGACACCGCCGGCAGTGAGCAGGTCGTGCTCGACGACGGGCACGGGTTGGCGGCCCGGGGCACCCTGCTCGCCGTGGACCCGATCCCCTGGACCGCCCGCTACCAGCTGACCACCGCACCGGACTGGCGCACCAGCCGGGTCGAGGTCGAGGCGGAGGGGTCGGGCTGGCTGCGCAGAGTCACGCTGGAGCGGGCCGCGGACCGGTGGCGGGTGACCACCGCCGAGCAGGGCAACCTGGACGCGGCGCTCGTCGCGGCCGGTCATCCCCCTGCCGGTCTGCCGGGCACCGACGACCCGGATCGGCTGGCCGACGCGCTCGACGTGGACCTGAACGGGTCCCCGCTGTTCAACACGCTCCCGGTCCACCGGCTCGGGCTGGCCGCTCAGCCGGCCGACCTGCCGCACCGGATCACCGCGGCGTGGGTGCTCCTGCCCGGTCTGGAGGTGGTGGCGGCCGAGCAGATCTACACCGGGCTCGGGCCGGGCCGGGTACGGTTCGCCAGCGGCACGTTCACCGCCGACATCGATCTGGACGCCGACGGCTACGTGGTGCGCTACCCCGGGCTCGCCGAACGGATCGACCCGCGCTGAGTGCGTCGAGCCGGCTCGGCCGGGCTCAGGCGGGCCAGGCGCCGCTGGTCAGGAAACGTTCAATGGTGGCCGCGTGCGGGGTCAGGTCGTGGCCCTGCGCGGCCACCCAGTCGTCGGAGTAGTAGGTGTCGGCGTACCGGTCGCCGGCGTCGCAGATCAGGGTTACCACGGATCCGGTCCGGCCTTCGGCGAGCATCCCGGCGATCAGGCCGAACGCGCCCCACAGGTTGGTGCCGGTGGAGCCGCCCACGCGGCGGCCGAGCACCGCCGAGCCGGCCCGCATGGCGGCCAGCGACGCCGCGTCCGGCACCTGGACCATCCGGTCCACCACCGCGGGCAGGAAGGACGCCTCCACGGTGGGACGGCCGATCCCCTCGACCCGGGATCCCTTCCCGGTGCGCACGGACCAGTCGGCGGCCAGCCAGGCCGGGTAGAACGCGGAGTTCTCCGGATCCACCACGCAGAGCTTGGTGGCCAGCCGGCGGTACCGGACGTACCGGCCGATGGTCGCGCTGGTGCCCCCGGTGCCGGCGCCCACCACGACCCAGGCCGGGATCGGGTGCCGCTCCAGTCTCAGCTGGGCGTAGATCGACTCGGCGATGTTGTTGTTGCCCCGCCAGTCGGTGGCCCGCTCGGCGTAGGTGAACTGGTCCATGAAGTGGCCGCCGGAATCCTCGGCCAGCCAGCGGGCCTCGACCACCACGCTCGCCGGGTCGTCCACCAGGTGGCACCGGCCGCCCTGGAACTCGATCTGCGCGATCTTCTCCGGTGAGGTGGAGGCGGGCATCACCGCGATGAACGGCAGCCCGAGCATCCGGGCGAAGTACGCCTCGGAGACCGCCGTGGAGCCGGAGGACGCCTCGACGATCGTGGTGCGCGGCCCGATCCAGCCGTTGCAGAGCCCGTAGAGGAAGAGCGAGCGGGCCAGTCGGTGCTTCAGTGAGCCGGTCGGGTGCACCGACTCGTCCTTGAGGTAGAGGTCGATCCCCCACTCCCGGGGCAGCGGGAACGGCAGCAGGTGGGTGTCGGCCGAGCGGTTCGCGTCCGCCTCGACGGCGGCGATCGCCTCGGTCACCCAGGTCCGGCTGGCCTCGTCGCAGCGGTCGAGATGAGTCACGTCGGCAAGGTAGCAAGCGGGTCTGAGGAGGTCAGCGCCGGTCCGCCGACGTGACCCGGCGCAGCTGGCGGCGCTGGCCGGCCCGTCCGACGGCCCGGACCAGCGGGGTCAGCCCGATGGCGAGCCGAGGCAGGGCGTCCAGCAGCCGGACCTGGGCTCCCCGCCAGCGGGGCAGGCTGACCACCGGGCGCGGCCGGCGGGCCAGTCGGGCCGCCCGGGCGGCCACCCGCTGCGGGGTCAGCATGGACCCGGTGAACGACGCCAGCGCCCCGGGGTCGTCCAACCGGTCGTGCAGCATCGGGGTCCAGATGCCGTCCGGGCAGAGACAGGAGACATGTACCTGCCGATATCCGGCCATCCGCAGGTCGGACAGGGTGCCGAGGCTGAACGCCAGCAGCGCGTGCTTGCTGGCCGCGTACACCGTCTCGCCGGGCGCGGCGACCAGCCCGGCCAGCGAGACCACGTTCAGCACGTGGCCGTGCCCCTGCCCGCGCATCACCGCGAGCGCGGCGAGGGTGCCGTTCATCGCGCCGAGCGCGTTCACGTCGAGCACCCGACGGCGGGTCGGTCCGTCGTGCTCCCAGGCGGGGCCGGTGACCAGGATGCCGGCGTTGTTGACCCAGAGGCCGAGGCCACCCCGGCTGGCCGCCGTCGCGGCGATCTCGGCGCAGGCTGCCTCGTCCCGGACGTCCAGCGCGGCGGACCAGCCGCCGAGCGGCGCGGCGGCGACGGCCACCGCGGCCGGGTCGACGTCGGTGAGCAGCACCGACCAACCGTCCGCGTGCAGCGCGGCGGCAACGGCGCTGCCCAGACCGCCGGCCGCCCCGGTCACCACGGCCGCTCCACGCTCCAGCGAGGTCATCGGCGCACGCTACCGCCGTCCGCCGACACGGCACCAGGGCCGACCGCCCCACGCCGGCGGCGGGTACGGCGCGGGCGGTATCACCACCGCCGCGGAGTCAGGCGGCCGGTGGGCCGACCGGCTGGGGGCGGTTCTCCCACTTGGTGGAGAGGGCGATCGCGGTACGGGTGGAGGCGACCCCGGGCGTCCGGTTCAGCCGCACGATCAGCTGCTCCAGCTCGGCGATCGTGCCGACCCGCGCCTTGAGCAGGAAGGACTCCACACCCGCCATGAAGTAGCAGGACTCGATCTCGGGCAGCACCCGGAGCGACTCGAGCATGTCGTCGCTGTCCGCGCCGGAGTCCTCGACGATGCCGATCAGCGCGGTGACACCCAGCCCGATCGCCTCCGGCTCGACGTCCGCGCGGTAGCCGCGGACCACGCCGCTGCTCTCCAGCTTGCCGACCCGCTCGTGCACTGCCGGAGCGGAGAGGCCGACCTGCCGGGCGAGCTCGGCGTACGAGAGTCGGGCGTTTCCACGCAGCAGGTCGACGAGGCTCAGGTCGATGGCGTCCACGGAGAGTGACCTTATCCCGTTGGGCGTAACGAGATGCCTTCGGCATCCGTTGCACCTAGCAGTGAGTAACTGTTCACAAACTGACGGTCAAGGTAGGGGTTGCACCAGTACCATTTACTAACTTCCCACTCAGTGCATTTTTCGCGTTTGGCGGACAGGCCAGGTCCCTGGTGCTGTAATTGCCATACGTCCCTCATGACGGCTCTGGGCTCGCACCAGCCGGGGGCAGTGTGTTCAGCCAGGGGCTTCGTCGACGCGAGGAGGGGGCTGTGGACACTGGAGATCGCCTGCTGACACCGGGTGAGGTCGCCGCGCTGTTTCGGGTGGACCCGAAGACTGTGACGAGATGGGCGGCGGCCGGCCGGATAGGAAGCATCCGGACTCCAGGCGGGCATCGCCGGTTTCGGGAATCCGAGGTGCGAGCCCTGCTTGAGGGGGAGGGCATGCTGGACGAGGTGGACGAGGTCGGAAAGCCACGCAACGTGGGCCCGGCCGCCTCCACCGGGCCGGGTCCGGCCAACGCCGGCATGTACTGAACTGGTGCGGACAACGCTACGCGGACCGGGCAGCAGTCCGGTCCGCGTCCCGCTACGGTCACCCATCGTGCGCATGACCGGGCGGTGCTGAGCAGACCGGCTCAGCTCCGGGCCGCGCCGAGCTGGCCGGACCACCGCCGGAACAGGGTGTGCGGAACGCCGAGCGCGTCCAGCACCTTGCCGGCCACGAAATCGATCAACTGCTGGGCGCTGGCCGCCGCGCCCGCGCCGTAGAAGCCAGGGCTGGCCGGCAGCACCACCGCACCCGCGTCGTGCAGCGCGATCAGGTGCTCAAGGTGACTGCGGGTCACCGGAGTCTCCCGAGGTACCACCACCACCGGCCGACGCTCCTTGAGGTTGACCTCGGCGGCGCGCTGCAACAGGTCCTTGGAGAGCCCGATGGCGATCCCCGCGCACGCGGCCGTGCTGGCCGGCGCCACCGCCATTCCGCGCACCCGGTAGGAGCCGCTGCTCGGACCGGCCGCCAGGTCTCCCGCCGGCCAGTGCCGTACGTCCGCGCCGGTCAGGTCCCGGCCGAGCCAGGCGGCGAGGTCCTCGGCCCAGTGCGCGTCGCGGAACGGCCGGCCGGTCTCGTCGAGCACAGTGAGCCGCGCCGCCCGGGAGACGATCAGGTCCACCGGTTCGCCCGCGTCGAGCAGCCCGCCGAGCACGGCCGCCGCGTACGGCGTGCCGGAGGCCCCGGAGACACCGACCACCCATGGTTCCCGCATGCCCCCAGCCTGCCTGGTGGGGTTCGTGCGCTGGCCGGCACCCCCGGGCTCGACCGTCGGGTGGTCCGCCCGAGATGTCCGGGCGGGCACCTGCGTATCCCGTGGACCTGCCATGCTGCCGATGGCCATTCGCACCGGCAGCAGATCGCACAGGAGGCATCGGTGACGACCGGCGAGGTCCTCTGGACTCTGCGCGCCGAATGTCCGATCCCGGCCCGGCTCTCGCCGCACGCCGACCGGGTGCACGAGTGGCTGCTCCGCCTGCTGCCCGAGCTGGGCCTGCCACTGGACGACGCCGCGCTGCACCGGCTCAGCCGGGGAGCCTTCGCCCGGTACGCCGGCCGGCTCTACCCGGATGCCACCGAGGCCGACCTGCGGAGCCTGACCGCCCTGTTCACCTGGTTCTTCCTGGTCGACGACGCCTGCGACGGGCCGGGCCGGCTCGCTCCGGAGCAGATCCGCGCACTGCGTGACGGCACGTTGGCGCTGCTGCACGACGGTCCCCGGGCACGGCACGCGGGATTGACCGGACCGCTACGGCGGCTGCTGGTGCTGGCCTGGCGGGAGCCGCGCCGCCGGATGCCGGCCCGGTGGCGGCTGCGCTTCGCCGACGCGGTGGCCCGGCACCTCGACGGGACCTGGCGGGAGGCGGCCAACAAGGAGGCGGGTCGCCGACCCGGTGTCATCGAGTACGTCGAGCTGCGTCGGGCCACATCGGCGGCGGACGTGTCGTACCCGCTGGCGGAGTTCGTCACCGGCCGGCCGCTGCCCGACCCGGTCTACCACCACCCGCTGCTGCGCCGGGTCGCCCGCACCGGCAACGACCTGCTCTCCTGGTACAACGACCTCGCGTCGCTGGACCGGGACCGGGCCACCTCGGGCGGGCACAACCTGGTGCTGGCCATGCAGGACGAGTGGGGCCTGTCGCCGGCGGAGGCGGTGGACCGGGTGGTTGAGCGCTGGCAGGAGTCGATGCGGCGCTTCGTCGCGCTGCGCGCCACGGTGCCGTCGTTCGGCCCCGCGCTGGACACTGCGGTAGGCGACCACCTCGACGGGGTCGCGTACGCGGTGCGCGGCACCATCGACTGGACGCTGGAGAGTGCCCGCTACCCCACCACCGCCTAGGGCCGTAGGTTGAGCCGGATCACCAGGTCGAGCAGGGCGAAGGCGAAGAGCGCGATGCCGACGAAGCCGTTCGCGGTGAAGAACGCCCGGTTGACCTTGCTCAGGTCGGTCGGGGAGACCACCAGGTGCTGGTAGGCGAACGCGACCGCGGTGAGCGCCAGGCCTACCCACCAGAGCCAGCCGAACCCGACCACCGCCCCGAACCAGACGAAGAGCCCGAAGGTCACCACGTGCGCCACGGTGGAGGCGTGCAGCGCGAAGCGCCGGCCGTACCGGGCGGGCACGCTGTGCACCCCGATCTGCCGGTCCACCTCGTCGTCCTGGCAGGCGTAGATCAGGTCGAACCCGCCGATCCACAGCCCGACCGCGGCACCGAGCAGCCAGGCCGGCCAGGAGCCGTCCAGGGTGCCGGTGACCGCCAGCCAGGCGCCGACCGGGCCGACCGCCTGGGCGACCGCGAGGATCGCGTGCGGCCAGTTGGTGAACCGCTTGCCGTACGGGTAGACCACCAGCGGCACCACGGCGAGCGGCGCCAGCACCAGGCAGAGGGGGTTGAGCAGGGCGGCGACGGCGAGGAAGACCACCAGCGCGACGGCCGCGCCGGTCCAGGCCGTCCGCACGCTCACCGCCCCGGTGACCAGTTCCCGTGCGGCGGTACGCGGGTTCCGCGCGTCGATCCGCCGGTCGAGGATCCGGTTGGCGGCCATCGCGAACGTCCGCGCCCCGACCATCGCCACGGTGATCAGCAGCAGGTCCATCCAGCGCACCCGGCCGCCGTTCACCTGCATCGCGGTCAGCGCCGACAGGTACGCGAACGGCAGCGCGAAGACCGAGTGTTCGATGGTGACGAGTTTGAGGAACGACTTGATCCGGCCCGGCCGTTCGGCCGGCGCGTCGAGGACCGCCATCAGATGCCGTACTCCTTCCAGCGCTTGTCGACGAGGGCGGTGACCTCCGGCGACATGCTCATCTCCTCCGGCCAACCGCGGGTGTAACCCTCGGTGGGGAGCTTTCGGGTCGCGTCGACGCCCACCTTGCCGCCCCAGAACTGCTGGTACGACGCGTGGTCGAGGTGGTCGACCGGGCCTTCGGTGAGCAGCAGGTCCCGCGCGTAGTCGACGTTGCCGAAGGCGCGGAAGGCGACCTCGTTGTAGTCGTGCACGTCGCAGTCCTCGTCGACGATCACGATCAGCTTGGTCAGCGACATCAGGTGCGCGCCCCAGATCGCGTTCATCACCTTCTGCGCGTGCTTCGGGTAGCGCTTGCGGATCGACACGATCGCGCAGTTGTGGAAGACACCGGCGGCCGGCAGGTCGTAGTCCACGATGTCCGGGATCAGCAGCTTGAGCAGCGGCTGGAAGATCCGCTCGGTGGCCTTGCCGAGGCCGTGGTCCTCCTGTGGCGGCTTGGACGTGACGATCGAGTGGTAGACCGGCTTGCGCTGCATGGTCATCGCCTCGATGTGCAGCACCGGGAACGGTTCGACCGGCGTGTAGAAGCCGGTGTGGTCGCCGAACGGCCCCTCGGGCAGCCGCTCGCCGGGCTCCAGGTAGCCCTCCAGCACGATCTGCGCGTGCGCCGGCACCTGCAACGGCACTGTGAGGCAGTCGACCATCTCCACCCGCTCGCCGCGCAGGAACCCGGCGAACAGGTACTCGTCGATGTCGCTGGGCAGCGGCGCGCTGGCCGCGTACGAGACGACCGGGTCGCAGCCGATCGCGACCGCGACCGGCAGGCGCTGCCCGAGCCGCTCGGCGACCGCGTGGTGAGCTGTCGAGTCCTTGTGGATCTGCCAGTGCATGCCCAGGGTGTTGCGGCCGTGCTGCTGAAGCCGGTACAGCCCGAGGTTGCGCTTGCCGGTCTCCGGGTGCTTGGTGTGGGTGAGCCCGTAGTTGTGGAAGATCCCGCCGTCACCGGGCCACACCTGGAGCCCGGGCAGCCGGTTCAGATCGACGTCCTCGCCCCGGTAGACGACCTCCTGGCAGGGCGCGGTCTTCACCTTGCGCGGCGGCACCGACTTGAGCTGCATGACCTTGCCGAGGCCCTCGCGGATGCCGGACCAGCCGACCGGCAGTTCCGGCTTGATCAGCGCGCCGATCCGGGCCCCGACCTCGTCCAGCGAGTCGACGCCGAGCGCCATCGCCATCCGCTTCTCGGTGCCGAACAGGTTGATCGCCACCGGCATCTCACCCCGGGTGGGGCGCTCGAAGAGCAGCGCCGGACCGCCGGCCCGCACGGTGCGGGTGACCACCTCGCTGATCTCCAGGGTCGGATCGACCGGGACGTCGACCCGGCGCAGCTCCCCCGCGCGCTCCAGGGCCGCGAGGAAGTCCTTGAGATCGGTGTACGGGAAGCCACGAGCCGCCATGCCCGCCAGTCTCCCGCACCGTGTCCGCCGCGCACGAGGCCGGGTGCTGTGACGTACGTCCGGAACGATCCCCGGTGACATCCGGGGCCCAGCCGAGCCACACGACCGAGCATGTGCGGGGACGGGCGGGGTAGTCGAGCGCCCGGCCGAGCGGAGGAGTGGCGATGGGTGACGGAAGGGTTCCCGACGGGTTCACCGAGCAGCAGGCCCGGGTCCGCGACGTGACCCTCAACTACGTCCGGGGTGGGAGCGGCCCGACCCTGGTGTTGCTGCACGGCTATCCGCAGTGCTGGCACATGTGGCGGCCTGTCCTGCCAGAGCTGGCTCGGCACTTCGAGGTGATCGCGCCCGACCTGCGCGGCTTCGGCGGCAGCGACGCCCCGGAGGGCGGCTACGACAAGAAGACCGTCGCCGCCGACCTGGACGGGCTGCTCGACCAGCTCGGCCTGACCGGTGACCTGCAGATGGTCGGACACGATCTGGGGACCATGGTGGCGTACGCGTACGCCGCCGCCCACCCGCAGCGGGTGAGCCGGTTGGTGCTCAGCGAGGCGCCAATCCCCGACGAGGGCATCTACGCGTTACCCGCGCTCACTGCCGTGGGGCCGGGGGTGTGGAACTTCGGCTTCTTCTCGCTGGGCAACGGTCTGCCGGAGCAGATCGTCACCGGGCGTGAGGCACTCTGGGTGAACAGGTTCACCGACGCCCTGATGGTGCGCAAGGGCAGCATCGGGACGCCGGACATCGAGGAGTACGCGAGCCACCTGCGTGACCCGGCGCACCTGCGGGCCAGCTTCGGCTACTTCCGGGCGTTCGGGCAGGACATCGCGGACAACACGGCGTACCGGGCCACGAAGCTGCCCATGCCGGTGCTGGCGGTCGGTGCCCGGGCCAGTCTCGGGGAGAAGCTGGCCGAGCAGGTCGGCCGGTACGCCGACACGGTTCGTGGCGAGGTGGTCGAGGACTGCGGGCACTGGTTGTTCGAGGAGCGGCCGGACCAGATGCTCGCTCTGCTGCGCGATTTCCTGGCACCGGGCTGAGCCCGGTCGGCGCCGGGCGTGAACTGTGTGGTGCGCCACAGCCGCCGCCGGTCCGGGCCGGATCTGTCGGTGCGGACCGGCACCCTTCTCGGGTCGCGACAAGGCCAGGGGGACAGGACATCATGCCGCACCGCGCGCCGGTGACGTTGAACTTCGTCGAGCACGGCACGGGTACCCCGGTCCTGGCCCTGCACGGTTGGACACCGGACCACCGGCTGATGCTCGGTTGCCTGGAGCCGCTCTTCGCCGGGCGCACCGGTTACCGACGGCTCTACCCGGACCTGCCCGGCATGGGCGCTTCGCCGGCCCCGGCGGAGATCGCCAGCTCGGACGACATGCTCGACGCCGTGCAGGACTTCGTGGACGACGTCCTCGGCGACACGCCCTTCCTGCTCGTCGGTGAGTCGTACGGCGGTTACCTCGCCCGCGCCCTGGCCCGGTCCCGGCCCGAGCAGGTGCGCGGCCTGGCGCTGATCTGCCCCACCGGCACCGCCGTGGAGAACGCGGAGCGCCGGGTGCCGCGTCAGCAGGTGCTGCGGCCCCACCCGGAGTTGCTCGCCTCGACCGACACCCGGACGGCCGCCGAATTCGCGGATGTGGCGGTCGTGCAGACCCCGGAGGCGCTGCGCCGGTTCCGCGACGAGATCCTGGTCGGCCTCGACGTCGCGGACACCACGGCGATGGCCCGCATCCGGCAGCGGTGGACACTCAGCACCGACCCGGAGGACGGCCCGCAGTTCACCCGGCCGACCCTGATCCTCACCGGGCGGCAGGACCACGTCACCGGTTACCTCGACCAGTTCGCGCTGCTGCCGCACTACCCGCGGGCGACGTTCACGGTGCTCGACGTCGCCGGCCACAACCTCCAGATCGAGCAGCCCGGGCTCTTCGACGCGCTGGTGGGCGAGTGGCTCGATCGGGTGGCGGCCGAGGGTTGACCGGCCCCGCCGGCCGGTCATCGGGCGGCGGCCGTCAGGCGGCCGGCTCCCAGGCGTAACCGACTGCGGGCGGGTCGAGCGGGGCGCGGGTGAGCCGGTTGGCGAACGTGGAGATGGTGTACGTCCCGATGCCGAGCACCACGTCCAGGGCGTGGCGGGGCAGGTAGCCGGCGGCCAGGAACTCGTCCAGGTCCTCCTCCGCGACGGCGCCCCGCTGGTCGAGCACGGCGAGCGTGAAGCGGCGCAGCGCCTCCAGCCGGTCGTCGGGCAGGGGCGTGCCGGCGCGCAGCGCGGCGATCAACGTCGGGTCGGCGTCGCGCCGGGTCAGGGTCGCGGTGTGCATCGCGACGCAGAGGTGGCACTCGTTGCGGGTGGCGACGGTCAGCACGACGACCTCACGCTCGACCGGGTCCAGAGCGCAGCGCTCGAAGATGCCGTTGACGGTGAGGAACCCGGTGAGCAGTTCCGGGGATTCGGCCATGAGGCCGACGGCGGCGGGCAGGTGACCGAGCTTCCGGCGTACCCCCTCGATGGTGGCCCGGGCGGCGGCGGGGGCGGTCTCGGTGCTGTGGGGCGTGAAGGCGGGCATGGAGCGGCCTTTCGTCGAAGGAGGGAGTGTGCCGGGGGCGCGTGGGGCCGGCGGTGACGTACGATCGTCAACGTGGTTGACGAAATAGTAAACGAGGTTGTCGAAGATGGCAACGGCTGAGCCGGAACGGCCGGGCTTCCTGCTGCCCCTGCTCCTGCTGGCCGGCTTCCGTACGCTCATCGACGACCTGCACGCCGAGCTGGCCCGGCAGGGCCACACCGAGCTGCGGCCGCTGCACGGCTTCGTGCTCCAGGCCGTCGGGCCCGACGGCACCACCGCCAGCGAGCTGGGGCAGCGGCTGGGCGTCTCGAAGCAGGCGGCCGGCAAGACGGTGGACCGGCTGGTCGCCCTCGGCTACCTGGAGCGGGCCGACGACCCGGAGGACGCCCGGCGCAAGCTGGTCCGGATGACCGAGCGCGGGCACGACGGTCTACGCCGCTCGGCGGTCATCTTCGACCAGCTCCGGCAACGATGGGCGGACACACTCGGCCCGGAGCGGATCAACGCCATCGAGGACGACCTGCGCAGCGTCACCCCCGCGAACTGGTTCCGCCTCGACGTGCCCGGCTGGTTCGGCGCCTGATCCGCGCAGGACCGGCGAACCGTCAGTCGAGGCCGCCGTACGAGTGCAGGCCGGTGAAGAAGATGTTCACGCCGAACAGGTTCATCAGCATGGTGACGAAGCCGAGCACCGCGAGCCAGGTGGCCACATTGCGCTTGACGCTGGGCGTGGCGCGAGCGTGCAGGTACCCCGCGTACACCACCCAGGAGATGAACGCCCAGGTCTCCTTCGGGTCCCAGCCCCACGGCCGTCCCCAGGCCGCCTCGGCCCAGATCGCCCCGGCGATCACAGCGAAGGTGAAGATCGGGAAGGCGAAGGCGTGCAGCGCGAAGGTCAGCCGCTCCAGGCCGACCGCTCCCGGCAGCCGCTTGGCCAGGGTGTACGGGAAGCTCCGCTTGCCCTGCTCGTATCCGGCGCGCATCAGGTAGCCGACCGCCGGCACCACGCCGAGCAGGAAGATGCCCGACGAGAAGACGATCGTCGAGACGTGGATGACGAACCAGTACGAGTTCAGCGCCGGCACCAGCGGCACGATCGGCACGTACAGCACCAGCTCGGCGGTGGCCACCAGCAGCACCATCACCAGGGTGAGGAACAGCCCGAGCTTGCGCAGCGAGGGCCGCTTCCAGAGCACCACCAGCCAGGCCGCGACCCCGATGAACGTCACCGTGAGCACGAACTCGTACATGTTGCCCCAGGGCATCCGGTCGGCAGCGATGCCCCGCGTGACCAGCGCCGCCAGGTGCAGCGCGGCCGCGAGCCCGGTGGCCCCCACCGCGATCAGGCCGGCGATCCGGGCACGTCGCGCCGAGCGGTCGCCCACGGCCGACGGCGGGACCGCCGCGGGCGACGCGGGTACGCCGCCGCCTCCGCCCACCCCGGCACCCACCAGCTCGCGGACGGGAGCCGCGGCGACCCGGGCGCGAGTGTTGCCCAGCGCGTACTCCACGGCGTGGCCGATCATCGCGACCAGGTACACCAGGATCGCGAAGGTCACCAGATTGTCGGAGAGTGCGGACATCACTCGGTCCCTTCTCGCACGCCGGGCCGGTCACTGGAGTCAGCGGCCGTGCCGGCCCGCTCGGTCGTCCGTCCGTCACCGCTGACCGCGGCGACGAGCTGGGCGAACTCGTCGGCGAACCCTGGATAGTCGGTGCGTGGCAACCCGCCGACCTCCATCAAGCTACTACCGCCCGTCGGAGATCCTTCCGCGGGGTCGGCCGGCATCACCCGGAAGAACACCCGGCGGCGCCGCCCGAACAGCGACCCCATCAGCCCGACCAGCAGGAAGCCGCAGCTGACCAGCAGCATCGTCGAGCCGGGGTCGTGCCGGACGGAGAGGGTCACGTACCGCTCGGTGCCCAGGAACTCGACAGTGGTGCCGTCGTCGAGCGTCCAGCTCTCACCCTTGCGGAGCAGCTTGGTGCCGACCTCCTTGACCTTGCCGGTCCGCACCTGCCGCTGGTCGAGCTGGTAGACCGAGCCGGGGATGCCGGCGTCCAGACCGAGGTTGCCCCGGTAGGCGACCAGGTTCAGCGCCGGGTTGCGTTCGGTCGGGTACTCCGAGCGGACGAACGGCGCCTGCTGCGGCGCCGTGGGCAGGTAGATGCCGGTGAACGCCATCTGCTCATCCGGCGCGCGCCGCCCCGTGCGCGGGTCGACGTTCGCGTCCGGGAAGGCCGCCAGCCCCTCGCTGGTCAGACCCATGTCGCCCGTCGTCAGGAACGGCTCGTCGCTGACCTGGCTGCGACCGAACCGGTCGGTGTAGCGGATGACCGGGGCGTACCCGTGGCCGAGCAGGTAGACGCTCGCGCCGCCCAGCCGCAGCGGCGAGTTGACCGAGAAGTCGCCGCTGCGGGTCGGCTCGTCGGGGCCGTCGACGGTCACCCGGGCGTTGAAGAACTCCGGCTGGCCGGACGCCAGGAACCGGGCCTGGAAGTCGTCCAACCGCAGGCAGAAGCGGGGCAGGTCCTCGCTGTCCACCCGGGGGCCGAGCTTCGCCTCGGCGTACTGCTGCCGGGTGTTGCAGAAGGCGTTGTCCGTGCCCGCCACCAGCAGCCGGTTGCCGCTCCAGCCGTACCACGAACCGAGCGCGACGCCGATCAGCACGGCGATCAGCGAGGTGTGGAACAGCAGGTTGCCGGTCTCCTTGAGATAGCCCTTGTCGGCGGAGACCTCGTCGCCGCGCACCTCCACCCGCCACCGCCGCTTGCGCAGCACCTCGGCGATCGCCGCCACGCCACCCGCCGGGGCGGGCAGCACCGCGTGCTGCGGCAACCGCTGCATCCGCTTCGGCGCGGCCGGCGGCCGGGACCGCAGCGCCCGGACGTGGTCGCGCAGGCGTGGCGTGATGCAGCCGATCAGCGAGGTGAACAGCAGCAGGTAGATCGCGGAGAACCAGACCGAGCCGAAGACCTCGAACGCGCCGATCCGGTCCAGCCGAGGGGCCAGGTCCGGGTGGTCGGTGAAGTACTGGTTGACCTTCTCCGGGCTGATCCCGCGCTGCGGCAGCACCGAGCCGGGAATGGCGGCGATCGCGAGCAGGAAGAGCAGGATCAGCGCCGTACGCATGCTGGTCAGCTGCCGCCACGAGTTGCGCAGCAGCGCCAGCAGCCGATTGGGGCGGCGGCGGGGCGCCGGGGCCGCGGTCTCCGGCCGGTCGTCCACGACCGTCATCAGATGCTCACCTCGCCCACCCCGACGGTGGTCTGCAGCCAGATCACGAAGCTCTGCCACCCGCCGGTGACCAGCGCCAGGCCGATCAGGATGAGCAGGGCGCCGCCGACCCGGGTGACCCAGCGGCTGTTGCGCCGGACGGCGCGGAAGACCCCGAGCAGGCGCTGGAAGCCCAGCCCGAAGACGACGAACGGTATCCCCAACCCGAGGCAGTACGCCACGGCGAGCACCACGGCGCGGTCGCTCTGCCCGCTGGCGGTGGCCATGCCCATCACCGCGCCGAGCGTGGGGCCGGTGCAGGGCACCCAGCTGAGCGCGAAGACCGCGCCGAAGACCGGTGCGCCGAGCAGCCCGGCGGAGGGCAGCCGGGAGATCCGGAACTCCCGTTGCAGGGCCGGGATCAGCCCGAGGTAACCCAGCCCGAGCACGATGATCAGCACGCCGATCACGATCTCCAACTGCCGCTCGTAGTCGAAGAAGACCCGGCCGATGCTCGCGAACAGGATCGCGGTGGCGACGAAGACGACGGTGAAGCCGGCGATGAAGAGCAGCGTCCCGGCGAGCACCCGGCCCTTGACCGCCACCGTCGCGGTCCGCTCCCGTACGGCTACAGCCCCGGCGCCATCGCGCTGGGCGGTGGTGTTAACAGGGGACCCCTGCTCTACCGCAGGCGTTAACAAGGGGCCCTTCCTTGCACGGCCTTCCAGGTCGGAGCCGGCAAGGCCGGTGACGTACGAGAGGTAGCCGGGGACCAGCGGGAGCACACACGGGGACAGGAAGCTGACCAGGCCGGCGAGCGCCGCGGCGCCGATGGCGAGCAGCAGCGGCCCGCTCAGAGCCAGTTCACGGAAGGTCTCGCCCATCAGCCCGACGCCGGCTTCTCGGCGGCGATCCGCTCGACGATCGGTTGCAGCCCCTCCTGCTTGACCGCGGCGCGGATCACCGCGGCGATCCGGCCCTCCCGGTCCAGCACCACCGTCGCCGGGACGCTGTTCGGCGGGATGTCCAGGGCGAGCGCCAGCTTGCTCGGCGGGTCGAAGAGGCTCGGATAGGTGACCCGGCCCTCCTCGAACGCCTTGGCCTTGTCCCGCTGGTCCTGCACGTTGATGCCGAGGAAGCTCACCCCAGAGTTTTTGGTGGCCTGATAGGTGGCTTCCAGGTCGTCCGCCTCCGCACGGCACGGCGCGCACCAGGAACCCCAGAAGTTGACCACCACCACCTGGCCGCGGGCCTGGCTCACGTCGTAACTACCACCGGTGAGCAGCTCACCGGCGAGCTTCGGGGGTGCCGAACGCTGGTCCGGAGCGCACTCGATGACCCCGTCGGAGGTGGTCGTGCAGGTCTTCTCCCGGCCCTGCGACGTGCAGCCGACCAGCGCCACCGCGGCGACGGTGGCGAGCAGGCCGGCGGTCCACCTCCGGGCGTTCATCAGGCGCCCTTGGCCGTCCGGGCGGTCGCGGAGAGGGCGATCAGGTGCGCGGCCGGCTCGCTGTAGCCGATGCCCACCACCTTCGCGCCGTCGAAGTGGAACGACGTGAGGCTGGCCAGCCCACACTGCCGCTTGCGCGGGTCGTGCCAGAGCCGCTTGCGCTCGACGTACCGGCGCAGCGTCCAGATCGGGAGCTGGTGCGAGACCAGCACCGCCTCGCGCCCTTCGGCGGCGACCCGGGCGGCGTGCACGGCGGCGAACATCCGCTCCGCGATGGCCCGGTACGCCTCGCCCCAGGACGGGGTCACCGGATCACGCAGCACCCACCAGTTGCGCGGGTCGCGGAACGACCCGTCACCCGGCGACACCTTCTTGCCCTCGAACCAGTTGGCGCTCTCGATCAGCCGCTCGTCCACCCCGACCGGCAACCCGAACTGGGCGGCGATCGGCTCGGCGGTCTGCTGGGCGCGCTCCAGCGGGCTGGCCACCACGTGCACGATCTCCCGCTCGGCCAGCCCCTGCGCGGCGGCCTTGGCCATCTGCACACCCAGCTCGGAGAGGCGGAACCCGGGCAGCCGGCCGTAGAGGATCTGGTCGGGGTTGTGCACCTCGCCGTGCCGGAGCACGTGGACCACCGTCTTACTCACTGCTCGCTACCCCCCGAGACCCGCCGCTGCCGCCGCGTTCGCCGCCGTCGGCAGCGCGGCGGCGATCTGCTCCAGAGCGGCGTCGTCGATCGCCGCCGACACGAACCACGATTCGAACGCGCTCGGCGGCAGGTAGACGCCAGCGGCGAGCATCGCGTGGAAGAACGCCTTGAACGCCGGCACCTGCTGGGTGCGAGCGCTGTCGTAGTCGACCACGTCGGCGTCGGTGAAGAAGATGGAGAACATGCTGCCCGCGTACGACAGCCGGTGCGGGACCCCGGCGGCGGCCAGCGCGTCGCCGGCCAGCTTGCCCACGACGGCCGCGGTCTGGTCGAGGCGGCGGTACAGCTCGTCGTCGGCCAGCCGCAGGGTGGCCAGGCCTGCGGCGCAGGCCAGCGGGTTACCGGAGAGCGTGCCGGCCTGGTAGACCGGGCCCGCCGGGGCGAGCCGCGCCATGATCTCGGCCCGCCCGCCGAACGCGGCGGCGGGCAGCCCACCACCCATGACCTTGCCGTACGTCCACAGGTCGGCGTCGGACGGGTCGAGGCCGTGCCAGCCGGCGCGGGACACCCGGAACCCGGTCATCACCTCGTCCACCACGAGCAGCGCGCCGTGGGCGTGTGCGATCCGGGCGAGCTGCTGGTTGAAGCCGTCGCGGGGGGCGACCACGCCCATGTTGCCGGCGGCGGCCTCGGTGATCACCGCGGCGATGTGCGGACCCTCGGCGGCGAAGGCCTCCTCGACCGCCCTGATGTCGTTGTACGGCAGCACAATCGTCTCGCTGGCCGCCGCGCCGGTGACGCCGGGCGAGTCGGGCAGGCCCAGGGTGGCCACGCCGGACCCGGCCGAGGCGAGCAGCGCGTCGACGTGCCCGTGGTAGCAGCCGGCGAACTTGACGATCTTGGAGCGCCCGGTGAAGCCGCGGGCCAGCCGGATCGCCGACATGGTCGCCTCGGTGCCGGAGTTGACCAGGCGCACCTGCTCCACCGGCGTCCGGTCGACGATCTCGGCGGCCAACTCCACCTCAGCAGGGGTGGGGGTGCCGAAGCTGGTGCCCCGGGCTGCGGCGGCCTGCACGGCGTCCACCACCTCCGGGTGCGCGTGCCCGAGGATCAGCGGGCCCCAGGAGCAGACCAGGTCCACGTAGCGGCGGCCGTCGGCGTCGTGCAGCCAGGGGCCCTCGCCTCGAACCATGAAGCGGGGGGTGCCGCCGACCGCCTGGAAGGCGCGCACAGGGGAGTTCACCCCGCCTGGCACGATGGCGCGGGCGCGGTGGAACAGGGCCTCGGAGGCCGGAGCGTCGGCCGGGTAGCGGCCGGACCCGGCGGAGAAGGTGTCGGTCACGATGCCGCCATTGTGTCAGCGGCGGACGGTCAACCAGCAGCCACCCCGGGCCAGGGTTACCGGGCTCACCCGCCTTCGACACCCGCCAGCGGCGCCGACACGGGGCAGGCGGTAGCTGTCGGCCTCGACAGGCCGGGTCGTCCGGATCGCGCTAGGCTGACCGGGTGGATCGCGCCGAACTGTCCATCACGCTCCACCGGACGGGCGACGAAGCAGTGCTGCGCCTGGCCGGTGAGATCGACATGCTCACGGCCGCCCAGCTCTCCACCGTGGTCAACGAGGTGCTGGCCGATCCGCCCCCGCGGATCGTGCTCGACCTGGGTGGTGTCACCTTCTGCGATTCGCAGGGCCTGGGCACCCTGGTCGTGCTCAGCCGCAAGGCCAGCCACGCCCAGAGCCTGCTGATGCTGACCCACGTGGGCGACTTCCTGATCCGCGTCCTGGACATCACCGGCCTCCGCAGCGCCCTGATGATCCGCAACGACCAACCCACAGGCTGACCCCCCTTCCCCCCTTCCCCCCTCCCCCCTCCCCCCTCCCCCTCCCCTCGCCCGCCCGCCCCTAGCTCTCGTCGATCTAGGGGAAATCGTCGCGAGTTGATCTCCACGGACAGCGATCTGCCCTAGATCGACGGGGCGTGGGGGCGGGAGGGCGGCGAGGAGGGCGGCGAGGGGGGCGGGGGGGGTGGCGAGGGGGGCGGGGGCTTAGGGGGTGGGGAGGTCTCGGGTTTGGAAGGTGCGTAGGGCCAGGGTGAGCAGGGCGGCCGTCACGGCGGTCAGGGCTATCAGTGGGGTGGCGGTCCAGTCGGGGCCGAGGACCTGCGGGGTGTGGGTGAACGGGGAGAGGTCCAGCGCCCACTGGTCCAGCTCCAGCACCGCACCGAGCTGACCGAGCAGCAGGCAGCCGGCGAGCACCGCCCAGGCGCCGGCGGAGAACCGTGGCAGCCAGCCGACCAGCACCGCCGCCAGCCCGGCCAGCACCCAGGCCGCCGGCACCTGGGCCAGCCCGGCACCGAGCAGCCGGGGCAGCTCGCCCCCGACGTCTCCGACGCTGAGGCCGTATGCCAGCCCGGTGGCGAGCCCGGTCACCGAGAGCACCACCGCCGGGCCGAGCAGGGCGAAGAGCAGGTGCGCCATCAGCCAGCGGGTCCGGCTCACCGCCGTGGCGAGCAGCGGTTCGGCTCGCCCGGCGGTCTCCTCCGCCCGCGCCCGCAGCGCGGCCTGGATGCCGTACCCGGCGGCGGCCAACGCGGTCAGGCTCAACGTCCCACCGAGGTACGCCTCGGCGAGCGCGGAGGTGCCGCCCAACCGGGCCAGGATCTCGGCGACCTGCTGATTGCCCTGCACCGCGTCGCCGGCCGCATCCGCCGCGCCCCCGAGCACCAGGCCGAGCAGCCCGAACCCGACGGTCCAGCCGAGCAACTGGCCCCGATGCAGTCGCCAGGCCAGGCCGAACGGCCCCGCCAGCCGCGGCCCCGCGGTCGCCGGGCCGAGCCGGGGCGGGAACACCCCGGCGCCGAGGTCCCGGCGCACCGAGACGGGGTACGCGACGAGCGCGACCACCGCAGTGAACAGCACAGGCAGCAGCAGCACCCACCAGCGTTCGTCGGCGAAGGCCCGAACCCGGGCCGACCAGCCCAGCGGGGAGATCCAGCTCAGCCACTCCGCGCTCCCGCCGGTGCCGCCGGAACCCCCCGCGTCGCCGGCCAGCCGCAGCACGAAGGCCAGCCCGAGCGCGGCCAGGCCGATCCCGCGCGCCCCGGCCGCGCTCTCGGTGAGCTGCGCGGCCAGTCCGCCGATCGTGGCGAAGACGATGCCGGTGAGCGCCAGCCCGGCGCCGAAGATCAGCGATCCGGCACCGGGCAGTCCCGCAGCGACCAGGCCGGCGGCGGTGAGCAGACCGAGCAGCAGGTTCGCGGCGTACGTCACCAGCAACGCGGCGGTCAGCCCGGCATACCGGCCCAGCACTGTGGCGCCGAGCAGCTCGCGCCGGCCGGCCTCCTCTTCGGTCCGGGTATGCCGGACAACGGTGAGCACGCTGACCAGCGCGGCGATCAACGCCAGCAGGCCGGCCCGCTGGGCGGTGAGCGCGCCGACGCTGTCGCCGTACACCGGGCCGAGCAGGGCGACGATCGACGGGTTGCTCGCCGTGCCGGCCAGGTACGTGGCCCGCTCGGCGGCGGTTGGATACAGCTCGGCGTACGTGCCGGCGTAGCTGGCTGGCAGCACGGCCAGCAGCAGGATCCAGATCGGCAGCACGACCCGGTCCCGACGCAGGATCAGTCGCACCAGGTGCCGCGTGCCGGTGAAGGGGCTCACGACCGCACCGCCGGCTCGGCCTGGTAGTGCCGCAGGAACAGCTCCTCAAGCGTGGGCGGCTGGCTGACCAGGCTGCGTACGCCGATCTCGGTGAGTCGGCGCAGGGCGGCGTCCAGCGCGCCGTTCTCCACGTCGAAGCGCACCCGGGGCCCGTCCACCCGCAGGTCGTGCACGCCGGCCAGCTTCCCCAGCCCGTCCACCGGGCCGGTCAGCTCGGCCTCGATCGAGGTCCGTCGCAGGTGGCGCAGGTCGGTCAGGGTGCCCGTCTCGACGTCCCGACCGTTTCGGATGATCGTCACCCGGTCGCAGAGCGCCTCCACCTCGGCCAGGATGTGGCTGGAGAGCAGCACGGTGCGGCCGTCTGCCTTCGCCCGGTGCACCCAGTGCTGGAAGACCTCCTCCATCAGCGGGTCCAGCCCGGAGGTCGGCTCGTCCAGGATGAGCAGTTCGGCGTCCGAGGCGAGGGCGGCCACCAGGCCGACCTTCTGCCGGTTGCCCTTGGAGTACGCCCGACCCTTCTTGCGCGGGTCCAGCTCGAAGGATTCGAGCAGCTCGGCCCGGCGCGCCGGGTCGAGACCGCCGCGCATCCGGCCGAGCAGGTCGATGACCTCCCCGCCGGAGAGGTTGGGCCAGAGCGTCACGTCGCCCGGCACGTACGCCAGGCGGCGGTGCAGGGCCACCGCGTCGCGCCACGGGTCACCACCGAGCAGTCGGACGGCCCCCGCGTCCGTCCGCAGCAGGCCGAGCAGCGCTCGGATGGTGGTGGATTTGCCGGCGCCGTTCGGGCCGAGGAAGCCGTGCACCTCGCCGGCGCGGACGGTCAGGTCGAGACCGTCGAGCGCCCGGGTCCGGCCGAAGGTCTTGACCAGGCCGGACACCTCAATGGGAGTTTCCATGTATCGGAAGCTACACTCGTTTCACAAAGTTGTGAAGACTGTGAGATCCGGGGCACCATCGGGGCCACACAAGCAGGCAGGAGAGATCGCCATGGCAGCCACCGACGGCCACGACCCGGTGCACCTGTTCGTCGAGCGGATGGCCTTGACGTTCGCCGAGGTCGGTTCTCCGCGCATGGCCGCCCGGGTGCTGTTCACCGTGATGAGCGCGGACGATCCGTTGACCGCCGCCGAGATCGGCGAGCGGCTCGGAGTGAGCGCGGCGGCGGTCAGCGGCGCGGTCCGCTACCTCACCCAGTTCGGCATGCTGATCCGCGAACCGGTCCCGAGGTCCCGCCGGGATCGCTACCGGATGCCGGACAACCCCTGGTACGAGGCGACCATCACCAAGACCGGGATCTACAAGACGTTCATCGACGTGGCCGAGTCCGGGGTGACCGCCCTCGGGCCCGACACGCCGGCCGGCGAACGGGTGGCCGAGATGCGCGACTTCTTCCTCTTCGTGCAAGAGGAGATCGACTCGCTGGGCGAGCGCTGGCGGGCCCGACGGGCCGCCACCGGCCACGTCCGGCCCGGCGAGGCCTGAGCACCCTCGTCAGGAGGTGTTGCCCCAGCGGGCCTGCTCCAGCAGCCGCACCGCCCGGTCCCGGCTCTCCGGGTCGTCGGAGCGGAGCAGGGTGGTCGCCTCGTCGACCGCGTCGGTGAGCCGCCGCCACTGCGTGTCGCGCTCCCGCACCAGGTCCGACTGGGCGGCCAGCTGCCGGGTCTTCACCCACAACTCGACGAAGACCGACACCTTGGCCCGCAGCACCCACGGGTCGAACGGCTTGGTCAGGTAGTCCACCGCGCCCACCTGGTACCCGCGCAGGGCGAGCTGGGCGTCCCGGTCAGCGGCGGTGAGGAAGATGATCGGCACGTGCCGGGTCCGCTCCCGGCGCTTGATGTGGCTGGCCGTCTCGAAGCCGTCCATGTCCGGCATCTGAGCGTCCAGCAGGATCACCGCGAAGTCGTCCACCAGCAGTTGCTTGAGCGCCGCCTCGCCGCTCTCCACCGCCACCGACTGGACCGGCAGGCCCTGGAGGATCGCCTCCAGGGCCATCAGGTTTTCCCGCCGGTCGTCCACGAGCAGCGCCTTGGCGATCTGGGTCACGAAGTCTCCTCGGTCCGGCTGCCGCTGATCCAGGACGACATCAGCTCGATCAGATCGTCCAGGTCGACCGGCTTGGTGATGTAGTCGCTGCCCCCGGCCGCGAGCGCCGACTCACGGTCGCCCGGCATCGCCTTCGCGGTCAGGAAGACGACCGGCAGGTCGGCGAACCGGTGGTTGCGCCGGATCTGGCGGGTGGTCTCGTACCCGTCCTGGTCCGGCATCATGGCGTCCATCAGCACGATGTCCACCTCCGGATGCTCGGCCAGCAGGCGGACACCGTCCGCCCCGTTGTCCGAGTACAGCACGGTCATCCCGTGCAGCTCCAACGCACTGGTCAGGGCGAAGACGTTGCGCACGTCGTCGTCCACGATCAGCACGGTCGCGCCGTCCAGCTGCCGGGTGGCCGGCGCCTCCGGCCGCTGCGGCAGCAGCTCCAGCGGCGGCATCAGCAGCGACGACGGCAGGCCGGCACGCTGCGGGGACGGCGGCGCAGGTGCGACCACCGCGTCCGGGGCCAGCACGTGCGGCACGAACAGGGTGAAGGTCGATCCCTGCCCCGGCGCCGACGCCACAGTGATCGTGCCGCCGATCAACCGAGCCAGATCACGGCTGATCGACAGGCCCAGGCCGGTGCCACCGTAACGGCGGCTGGTGGTGCCGTCGGCCTGCTGGAACGCCTCGAAGATGATCGACAGCTTGTCGTCGGAGATGCCGATCCCAGTGTCGATCACCGTGAACGCGATCACCTGCTGGGCGTTGGTCAACGCCGGAACGTCGAACACCGCGTTCTCCGCCGCCGGGGCGATCCGCAGCGTCACCGCGCCGTTGTCGGTGAACTTCACCGCGTTCGAGAGCAGGTTGCGCAGGATCTGCTGCAACCGCTGCGCGTCGGTGACAAGCGCCGGCGGCAGATCCTTGCTCACCCGCACCTGGAAGTCCAGGCCCTTCTCCTCGGCCTGCGGCGCGAACGCCTGCTCCACGTAGCCGCGGATCTCCGCGAACCGGATCTCGGTCGGCTCGACGTCCATCCGACCTGCCTCGATCTTGGACAGGTCCAGGATGTCGTCGATCAGCCGGAGCAGATCCGAGCCGGCGCTGTGGATGGTCCGGGCGAACTCGATCTGCTTCGGGTTGAGGTTCTGCTCCGAGTTCTCCGCCAGCAGCCGCGCCAGCAGCAGCAACGAGTTCAGCGGCGTCCGCAGCTCGTGGCTCATGTTGGCCAGGAACTCCGACTTGTACGCCGAGGCCCGGGTGAGCTGCTGCGCCTTCTCCTCCAGGCCGAGCCGGGCCAGCTCGATCTCCCGGTTCTTCGTCTCGATGTTGCCCTTCTGCTCGGAGAGCAGGGTGGCCTTCTCCTCCAGCTCGGCGTTGGTGCGCTGCAACTCCGCGGACTGCTCCTGGAGCTCGTGCGCCAGCCGCTGCGACTGGGCCAGCAGCTCCTCCGTACGCCGGTTGGCCTGAATGGTGTTGACCGCGACGCCGATGGTCAGCACCAGCCGCTCCAGGAACGACAGGTGCAGCTCGGAGAAGGCCGCAACGCTGGCGAACTCGATCACCCCGAGCAGCTCGCCCTCGAACAGCACGGGGAGCACCACCAGGTCGGACGGGGGCGTCTCGGCCAGCCCGGAGCGCAGGGTGAGTCGGCTGTTCGGGGAGGCGCTGACCCGGATCGTCCGGCGGGAGAGCGCGGTCTGCCCGACCAGGCCCTCGCCCGGCCCGAAGGTGACGTCGTGCCCCCGCGCCACGTACCCGTACGAGGAGGTCAACCGCAGCCGCATGCTGCCGTCGGTGTCGTCGGCCAGGAAGAAGGCGCCGAGCTGGGCGTCGACCAGCGGGGTCACCTCGGTCATGATCATGCGGCAGACCTCGCCCAGGTCCCGCTGGCCCTGCAACAGGCCGCCGATCCGGGCCAGGTTCGAGTCCAGCCAGCCCTGCTCGGCGTTCTTCTTGGTCGTCTCCCGCAGGGTGACGATCATCTGGTTGATGTTGTCCTTCAGCTCGGCGACCTCGCCCTGCGCCTTGACCGCGATCCGCTGGGTCAGGTCGCCACGGGTCACCGACGTGGACACCTGGGCGATGGCCCGCAGCTGGGTGGTCAGCGTCGAGGCGAGCTGGTTGACGTTCTCGGTCAGGTCCCGCCAGGTGCCGGAGACACCCTTCACCTGCGCCTGACCGCCGAGCTTGCCCTCGATGCCGACCTCGCGGGCCACCCGGGTCACCTCGTCGGCGAACGACGACAACTGGTCCACCATCGTGTTCACCGTGGACTTCAGCTCCAGGATCTCGCCCTGCGCGTCCACGGTGATCTTCTGGCTCAGGTCGCCCTTGGCCACGGCCGTGGTCACCGAGGCGATGTTGCGGACCTGGCTGGTCAGGTTCGACGCCATCGAGTTGACGTTGTCGGTCAGGTCCCGCCAGGTGCCGGAGACACCCTTCACCTGCGCCTGACCGCCGAGCTTGCCCTCGGTGCCCACCTCGCGGGCCACCCGGGTCACCTCGTCGGCGAACGACGACAACTGATCCACCATGGTGTTGACCGTGGACTTCAGCTCCAGGATCTCGCCCCGAGCGTCCACCGTGATCTTCTGCGACAGGTCACCCTTCGCCACAGCCGTGGAGACCTGGGCGATGTTGCGCACCTGGGCGGTCAGGTTCGACGCCATCGAGTTGACGTTGTCGGTCAGGTCCCGCCAGGTGCCGGCGACCCCGCGTACCTGCGCCTGGCCACCCAGCTTGCCCTCGGTGCCCACCTCGCGGGCCACCCGGGTCACCTCGTCGGCGAACGACGACAGCTGATCCACCATCGTGTTGACCGTGGACTTCAGCTCCAGGATCTCGCCCCGAGCGTCCACCGTGATCTTCTGTGACAGGTCACCCTTCGCCACCGCCGTGGTCACCGAGGCGATGTTGCGGACCTGACTGGTCAGGTTCGACGCCATCGAGTTCACGTTGTCGGTCAGGTCCCGCCAGGTGCCGGAGACACCCTTCACCTGCGCCTGACCGCCCAGGTTGCCCTCGGTGCCCACCTCACGCGCGACCCGGGTCACCTCGTCGGCGAACGACGACAACTGGTCGACCATCGTGTTGACGGTGTTCTTCAGCTCCAGGATCTCGCCCTGGGCGTCCACCGTGATCTTCTGCGACAGGTCACCCTTGGCGACCGCCGTGGAGACCTGGGAGATGTTGCGGACCTGGCTGGTGAGGTTGCCGGCCAGCTGGTTGACGTTCTCGGTGAGGTCACGCCAGGTGCCGGAGACGCCGCGTACCTGGGCCTGGCCGCCGAGCTTGCCCTCGATGCCCACCTCGCGGGCCACCCGGGTCACCTCGTCGGCGAACGACGACAACTGGTCCACCATCGTGTTGACGGTGTCCTTCAGCTCCAGGATCTCGCCCTGCGCCGCCACCGTGATCTTCTGCGACAGGTCACCCCGGGCCACCGCGGTGGACACCTGGGCGATGTTGCGGACCTGGGCGGTCAGGTTCGACGCCATCGAGTTGACGCTGTCGGTGAGGTCCTTCCAGGTGCCGGCCACGTTCGGCACCTCGGCCTGGCCGCCCAGCTTGCCCTCGGTGCCCACCTCGCGGGCCACCCGGGTCACCTGCTCGGCGAAGAGCCGCAACGTGTCGGTGAGGTAGTTGATGGTGTGCGCCAGCTCGGCGACCTCACCCTTGGCCGACACGGTGATCTTCTGGGACAGGTCGCCCTTGGCCACGGCCGTGGACACCTGGGAGATCGACCGCACCTGGTAGGTGAGGTTCGACGCCATGGTGTTTACCGAGTCGGTGAGGTCCTTCCAGGTGCCCGCGACGCCCCGGACGTCGGCCTGACCACCCAGCTTGCCCTCGGTGCCCACCTCACGGGCCACCCGGGTCACCTCGTCGGCGAACGACGAGAGCTGATCGACCATGGTGTTCACGGTGCGCCCGATGCGCAGGTACTCACCACGCAGCGGCCGGCCGTCGATCTCCAACGCCATGTGCTGGGACAGGTCGCCGTCCGCCACCGCCACGATGACCCGGGCGATCTCGGTGGTGGGTCGGCCCAGGTCGTCGATCAGCGAGTTGATCGCCCGCTGGCCCTCCGCCCAGGAGCCGTCCAACCCCTCGTCGTCGAGCCGCTCGGTGAGCCGGCCGTCCCGACCGACGATCCGGCTGATCCGCCGCAGGTCCAGGTACTGCCGTTCCTGGAGCGAGACCACCTCGTTGAAGGCGTCCGCCACCTCGCCGCCCTTACCGGCGCGGCGGG
This sequence comes from Micromonospora coriariae, assembly GCF_900091455.1. NCBI lineage: Bacteria > Bacillati > Actinomycetota > Actinomycetes > Micromonosporales > Micromonosporaceae > Micromonospora > Micromonospora coriariae. The sequence continues at coordinate 2,402,640 of NZ_LT607412.1, forward strand.
GCAGCCGGACCTTCAGGTCGCCGCGACGGACCCGTCGCAGCGCCTCGGTCAACTCACCGAGGAGCGCCTCGTGGTCGGCTGCGGACGGATCCGCCACCGACTGCTTCGCCGTGGTCATCATTCCTCGCTCAACTCGGGGGCGCCGGCCCGTACGCACACGCCAGCACCCCATATTGTGCCCGCGCGCGCCGCAGTGCCAGGGTTCGCGACCCGCCGATCGGCTTCGGCGAACCCGCGGATCTGCTCGATGTCACCGATTCGGAACGGCCGGTCACGGACCTCGCGCGGGTGCCGAACCTGCGCGGCACCGACCCGATCGCGCCCTGTCGGTTGGGGAGCGTCCCGTTAAGAGGGGGCCCCTGCTCTACCGCAGGCGTTAACAAGGGGCCCTTCCTTCCCCCGGCGCGATGGCCGATCGGGTTGGCACCCGGTAGGGGGACGGTGGAGGATACGGGAGTGTCAGCCGAGGCGGGGCCCGCGACGGCCGGGGCCCGGAACGGGGCGGTCCGGCGTGTCCGCCTGCCCGCTGACCGGCGTACGCCGGCCGCCGCTCGCGCCGTGGTGCGCTCGGTGCTGGCCGAAGCGCACCTGGACGAGCTGGCCAACGAGGCGCTGCTGCTCACCACGGAGCTGACGACCAACGCCGTCGAGCACGCCCGCACCGAACTGGACATCGAGGTCGTGGCGGACGAGGTCGGGCTGTCCGTGACCGTCTCCGACTTCGCGCCCGGGTCGGGCGACGAGCTGACCGTCGGCACCCGCAACGACGCCACCGAGATCAACGAGGTCTCCGAGCGGGGCCGGGGGCTCCTACTCGTCGACCACTTCGCCAGCCGCTGGGGCACCACGTACCTGCCCACGGGCAAGGGCGTCTGGTTCCGGCTGGACCGCCCCGGCGTCGACCCGCCGGCCGAGGGCACAGCGGGTGGCGAGTCGATGCCCGGCAGCGCCGGCCCGGGGGCCGCCGTCGACAGCTCCGCGCCGAGCGCCAGCGCGATGAGCGAACTCATGCAGACCGCCCCCGACGTGTACGCGGACGATCCGCTGCCCGACTTCGCCACCAACCTGCTCAGCCGGGTCGCCGAGATGGTCGGCGCGGCCGGCGGCATGATCCGTCTGGACCGGGGCGACGGGCAGGGCCGCCAGGTGCTGGCCCGCTTCGGGCGGCAGCCCCGCGCCGACACGGAGTTGCTCCGGGTGCCGCTGTCGGTGCACCGCCCGTACGCGGGCGAGCTGGAGCTGGACGCCGCACCCTCCGCGTACGCCCGACCGCTGGCGGTGCTGACCGCCGAGCGGCTGTCGCTGCACCTGGAGAACGACCGGCTGCGCCGGGCCGATGTCCGCCGGCAGACGTGGCTGACGTTCCTGGCCGAGGCGAGCGAGTTGTTGGCCCAGTCGCTGGACGTCGAGCTGACCATGGCGCTGATTCCGCAGCTGGTGGTGCCGCGGCTCGGCCAGTGGTGTGCGGTGCACACCACTGACGAGTGGGGTCGGCTGCGGCTGGCGGCGGCCAGCCACGCGGACGAGTCGGTGCTGCCACAGCTGCACAAGGTGCTGGCCGAGACGGGTCCGGACTCGATCCAGGCCCGCCTGCGCGAGGCGTCCCGCAGCGCGGCGCAGATCCCGCTGGGCGGGCCGATGGAGGGTTTCGCGGTCCCGTTGATCGCGCGTGGGCAGCGGCTCGGCACCCTGGCCGTGGGGCGGCACCAGCGGCATCGGCACGACCCGGACGAGGTGTCGGTGCTGGAGGACGTGGCCCGGCGCTCGGCTCTGGCCATCGAGAACGCGCGGATCCACGCCGAGCGCCGCCGGGTGGCGCAGACGCTCCAGCAGTCCCTTCTGCCGCCGGTGCTGCCCGTGGTGGACGGGATCGGCTTCGCCGCCGAGTACGTCCCGACCGGCTACGACGCCGAGGTGGGCGGCGACTTCTACGACGTGGTGCCGATGCTCGACGGCCGCTGGCTGGTGGTGATCGGGGACGTCTCGGGCAAGGGCGTTCAGGCGGCCGCGGTCACCGGGCTGGTCCGGGACGTCATCCGGGTGCTGGTCGGCGACGGCAAGCCGTTGCCGGAGGCGCTGGCCCGGCTCAACGAGACGCTGGTCGAGCGGGGCGGCGGCCGGTACTGCACGTTGGCCCTGGCCGCGGTCGGATTGGGCGACGGCGGCCGGCTGGACGTCTCGCTGCACCTGGCCGGGCACGACCGGCCGGTGTTGCTGGCCGCTGGTGGCGGCGCCGGTTTCGTGGGCACCGGGGGCACCGCGCTGGGCCTGCTCGACACGATCACCTCGCCGACGGCGGAGATCACGCTCGCCCCGGGCGACGCCCTGGTCTTCTACACCGACGGGGTCACCGAACGGCGGCGCGGCCGGGAGCTGTTCGGCACCGACCGGCTGCGGGACGCGGCCGCGCCACTGGCCGGCTACTCGGCCGACGTCGTGGCCGCCCGGCTGCGCGCCGCCGCGATCAACTTCTCGGTCGAGCCGCCCCGGGACGACATCGCGATCCTGGTGCTCCGCAACGACGCGGTCTGAGACCGCACCCGGTCATCCCGCCACTGCTCGACACGCACCGGTGGTGGCCGGACTGACGGCCGACCACAGCGGGCGCGCTCGCATCACAGGCCGCCGGGGAGGCGGCCGGGCGCCAGCCGGTGCTCCGGGTCGAGATGCTCCTTGGCGGCCCGCAGCTGGGCCAGGCCGGCCAGCTCGCCCCAGAGGTCGACGGCCTGCCGCACCGGCGCGGGGGCGGACACGACCACGCAGCGGCCCTGCCGGGCCAGCAGCACGCCCCGGACGGCGGCCAGGATGGACGCCACCCGATCGGGGGCCAGTGCGCCGGGCAGCGCCGCGTGCACCACGCCCAGCCCGGCGGAGCCTCGCACCGGAACCGGGGCGCCGGCCGCGTCGCGTAGCGCGTAGACAGCGGCGTGCAGGTCGCTGATCGGCACCTCCAGGCGCAGCGCCGTGTCGCCGGGCGCGAACGGGTAACGGCGCCACCAGGGCGGCGCGGAGTGCGCGACGGTCGCCTCCCCGTGCAGCAGGCCGACCAGGCGCTCTGCGCGCTCCGTGACATCGGGTCGGCCGCCCTCGAGCAGCACCACCAGGCTGCCCGCCCGGGACGGGGCACCGGATCGCCCGGACATCGACGGGTGACGTTCCCGGGCGGTCGTGGCCGGGTGCCCGGGCGGGTACGGCGTGCGCGGCCGGGGCGCCCCGGCCGGAAGGTCCAGCTCGATGGCCGCCGGCTCCAGCCGGGCAGCGAGGATCGTCCGGACCAGGTCATGCACCTCCAGGGGCGTCCACACGGGCCGGGACACCCAGAGCCGGCTGGCCGGCACGGGCTGCACCCGCAGGCTCGCCGACACCAGCACGCCGAGCGCGCCCTGCGAGCCGCAGAGCAGCCGGGCCAGGTCGAGCCCCGGCTCGCCACCGCCGGCGCTGACCAACTCGCCGTCGGCACCCAGGTAGCGGACGCCGAGGAGCTGGTCGCACGGGCTGCCGTGGCGGTGCCGCAGCGGGCCGGCCTCACCGGCGGCGAGCACCCCGCCGAGCGTCGCCCCGGGTGACGGGGCGTCCATCGCCAACCGCTGCCCGGTGCGCTCCAGAGTGGCCTGCACCGCCCGCAGCGGGGTGCCGGCGCCGACCTCGGCCACCGGCGCGCCGACCGGCTCGTGACCGATGCCGGCCAGCCGGCCGGTGTCGAGCATGATGTCGACCTGCACCGGCGTGGCACCCCAGTCGATCTTCGTGCCGGCGCCCCGTGGCACCACCGCCAGGTCGTGCGTGGCAGCCAGCCGCAGCACCTCGGCCGCGGCGTGCGGGCCGCCGGGCACCGCCACCCAGCGCGCCGGCCGCCCGGCGACCTCGTCGGCCGGACCGCCGAGCCGGGCGAACGGCGGACCGCAGATCGCCGTCAACCGTCGGGTGATCTCGAGGGCTCCGGACCGGCCGAGGGAACTCGCTGCTGCAGCCATGCCGGTCATCGTACATGTGTTCGAATGCCGTGGTGGCGACTATCGGGATGCCGCTGGTCCGGCGCGCGGAGCGGGCCGGCCGGTAACGTGGCCGCCGTGACCACCGAGACTGCCCCGCCCACGGCGAAGCGGGTGCCCGCCGAGCGCACCCACCACGGCGACACCGTCGTCGACGAGTACGCCTGGCTCGCCGCCAAGGACGACCCGGAGACGATCGCCTACCTGACCGCCGAGAACGCGTACACCGAGGAGCGCACGGCGCACCTGGCCGCGCTGCGCGCGGACCTGTACGAGGAGATCCGGCAGCGCACCCGGGAGACCGACCTGACCGTGCCGACCCGCAAGGGCGGGCACTGGTACTACACCCGGACGGTGGAGGGGCAGCAGTACGGGGTGCACTGCCGGCGCGCGGTCCGCGACTCCGAGACCGAGCCACCGGTCAGCGCGGACGGCGCACCGCTGGACGGCGAGGAGGTGCTGCTCGACGGCAACCTGCTGGCCGAGGGGCACGACTTCTTCTCGCTGGGCGCCTTCGACGTCAGCCCGGACGGGCGCTGGCTGGCCTACTCCACCGACTTCTCCGGCGACGAGCGGTTCACCCTGCGGGTGAAGGACCTGACGACCGGCGAACTGCTCCCGGACGAGATCCCGGGCACCTTCTACGGCACGGCCTGGTCGACCGACGCCTCTGTGCTGTTCTACGTGACGGTGGACGACGCCTGGCGGCCCAACCGGGTCTGGCGGCACACCCTCGGCTCGGCTGCCGCCGACGACGTGGTGGTCCACCAGGAGGACGACGAGCGGTTCTGGGTGGGCGTGGAGCTGACCCGGTCGGAGAAGTTCATCCTGATCGACATCCACAGCAAGGTCACCAGCGAGGTGCTGGTGATCCCGGCAGCCAACCCGACCGGCGCGCCGGCCGTGATCGCACCGCGGCGGCAGGGCGTCGAGTACACGGTGGAGCACCACGGCCACCGCTTCCTGATCCTGCACAACGACGGCGCGGAGGACTTCGCGCTGGCATTCACGTCGGCGGACGTGCCCGGCGACTGGGTGCCGCTGATCGAGCACAGCCCCGGCACCCGGCTGGAGGCGGTGGACGCCTTCGCGAACCACCTGGTGGTGTCACTGCGTACCGACGGGCTCACCGGGCTGCGGGTGTTGCCGGTCGGCAGCGGCGACGAGTACGACATCGACTTCCCCGAGCCGCTGTACAGCGTCGGGCTGGACGCCAACCCGGAGTACCGCACCGGCCAGGTCCGGCTGCGTTACTCCTCGCTGGTCACGCCGGACTCGGTGTACGACTACGACCTGGTCACCCGGCAGATGGTGCTGCGCAGGCAGAAGCCGGTGCTGCCCGGGCCGGACGGGCGGCCGTACGACCCGGCCGAATACGAGCAGCACCGCGACTGGGCGCTGGCCGACGACGGCACCCGGGTGCCGATCTCGCTGGTCTGCCGGGTCGGCACGCCCCGGGACGGCTCCGCACCCTGCGAGCTGTACGGCTACGGCTCGTACGAGGCCAGCATGGACCCGTGGTTCTCGGTGGCCCGACTGTCACTGTTGGACCGGGGCGTGGTCTTCGCGGTGGCGCACACCCGGGGTGGTGGCGAGCTGGGCCGCCGCTGGTACGACCAGGGCAAGCTGCTGGCCAAGAAGAACACCTTCACCGACTTCGTCGCCTGCGCCCGACACCTGGTCAAGGCCGGCTGGACGGCCAGCGACCGGCTGGTCGCCCGGGGCGCCTCGGCCGGGGGCCTGCTGATGGGCGCGGTGGCCAACCTCGCCCCGGACGCGTTCACCGGGATCGTCGCGCAGGTGCCGTTCGTGGACGCCCTCACCTCGATCCTCGATCCGTCGCTGCCGCTGACCGTCACCGAGTGGGAGGAGTGGGGCAACCCGCTGGAGGACCCCGAGGTGTACGCGTACATGAAGTCCTACACGCCGTACGAGAACGTGGCGCCGGTGGACTACCCGGCGATCCTCGCCGTGACCAGTCTCAACGACACCCGGGTGCTCTACTCGGAGCCGGCGAAGTGGATCGCCCGGTTGCGGGCGGTCGCGCCGGGCGGCGACTACCTGCTCAAGACCGAGATGGGCGCGGGGCACGGCGGCCCGAGCGGCCGCTACGACGCCTGGCGCGAGGAGGCGTTCATCAACGCGTGGATCCTGGACCGCCTCGGCCGCGCCTGACGGTGATCGGGGGGCGGCCATGACCGACGAGGACGAGGACGGCGCGGAGGCCGGCGCGCCGCCGGGTGCGGCCCGGCGCGCGTCCGCCTGGATGATCCTCGCGATCGTGGCCGCCGCCCTGCTCGTCTGCTGCTGCTCGGCCGCCGTCGGCCTGCTGATCTCCTGGTCCGCGGGTCTCTTCCACACCCCGACCTGACCGTCGGCGGCGCGCTCCGCAGCCGGTCAGGTCGGGCGCCAGCCGTGCCGGCCGGTCAACGACGACCGGCGCCGACCAGCGCGGCGGCCTCGCCGGTACGTACCATCCGCTGCCAGCGCAGCCTGTTGCCGACCAGCGCGGTGACCACCGACTGCACCACCACCAGGTACATCAGCTGCCGGTAGACCAACTGCTGCAACGGCAGCGCCCACAGTGGCCCGTACCGCTCCCGATCCAGGTGCAGCGCGTAGCTGGCGGTGGCCGCCTGGAGCAACAGCAGCCCGACCCAGGCCAGGGCGAGGGTCGACCAGGGCAGGAAGAGCAGGCCGTAGACGGCGAACACGTCGACCGCCGGCGCGGTCAGCGGCAGCACGATCTGGAAGACCATGAGGTACGGCAGTCCGCGCCGGCCGAGCTTGCCGCCGGCACCCGACTCACGCGGCGCGTGCCGGTGCTTCCACATCGCCTGCATGGTGCCGTAACACCAGCGGTAGCGCTGCCGCCACAACTGGCGCAGCGAAGAGGGGGCCTCGGTCCAGGCGATGGCCGACTCCTCGTAGATCACCCGCCACCCGGCCCTGAGCACCTGCATGGTCAGGTCGGTGTCCTCGGCCAGCGTGTCCGCCGGCACCCCGCCCACCCGCAGCAGCACCTCCCGGCGGAACGCACCGATCGCGCCGGGGATGGTCGGCATGCAGTTCAGCACGTCGTACATCCGCCGGTCGAGGTTGAAGCCGATCACGTACTCGAGGTGCTGCCACCGGCCGAGCAGCCGGCGCCGGTTGGCGACCTTGGTGTTGCCGCTGATCGCGCCGACCGACGGGTCGGCGAAGCCCTGCACCAGCCGGTGCACGGTGTCCGGCTGGAACACGGTGTCCCCGTCCACCAGCACCAGCAGGTTCGCCCGGGCAGCCCGGATGCCGGTGTTCAGCGCCGCCGGTTTGCCGGCGTTGGCCTGCCGGATCACGCGTACCCCGCGCAGCCGCATCCGCTCGACGATGTCGGCGGTGCCGTCGTCCGATCCGTCGTCCACCACGATCACCTCGAGCAGCGGGTACGCGCTGGCGACCAGGGAGCGGACCGTGGCGGCGATGTTCGCCGCCTCGTTGTACGCGGGAACGATCACCGACACCGGGGCGCGTACCTCTGGCCGGCCAGGCCGGTGCCGGCGGACCCGGCGCACGTGCCGCTGGGCGCAGAACACCTGCACCGCCAGCCGCGCCACGCCGAGCACCAGGGCGACGGCGAGCAGCAGGTTCATCGCACCGGCCGACCAGCGGGCGCCGGTCTGGGTCCAGCGCAGCGCGGTGCCACTCAACCGGG